>NZ_CP054041.1:692500-1041742 GCF_013282665.1 Listeria monocytogenes | reverse complement strand
TTGTTTTCGGGATATAACTGGTACGTGTTTCCGATTCTCGCATCCATAATAATTATAGGTATTTGCATTGGATATTTCAGAAGTAGTCTTTATTTCAAGAATGCTGCATACACGTTTTCTGTATATTTATTTGCACAAACTACCCTTGTTTTTTATATTACGTCTATTCAAATATCGGATAATCTAATGACAAATAGGATAGCGGCTTGCCTATATATTTTATTTGGGTATTGTTTATCATTTTACATCATCAAAATAAAGTTGATTGAAAATGTTCAAACAAAGTATTTGGCGAATGATGAAAAGCTAGGCAAGAAAAAAGGGGCAATAAAGGCTGTAAAAATATTATCTGCAGTTTTAGTGGGTTTTATAGTACTAGTAATTGTAGGTATGCAATTTTATCGAGTTAATAAATGGTGGATTGATGGATCTAATTCAGATGCTCTTTCGGGGTTAAACGGAACCTTGGCGGGAACAATTTTATCAGCGATTCTTGTAGTAATAGGTGTAGCAATTTTAGTTATCATCACCTTGCTTCCAACGCTTCTTTTAAATACAGTAGCTGTGGTAGATGGATGTATTTATAAAAAGTACGCAGAAGAATTTAGAAAAGAATATGAGTTCACAGAAAAAGAATGGTACGGCGAATAAACAAAAAAAGAAGTCCTCAACCGAGAACTTCTTTTTTTCTACAATTTTATCCATGCACACTAGCAAACTCCGCATCACGCAACTCAACGCGGCGAATTTTACCAGAATCAGTTTTCGGTAACGCCTCAACAAACTCAATCCGACGCGGGTATTTATACGGAGCCGTTTGTTCTTTCGTAAATGTTTGTAATTCGTGCACAAGATCTTCCGTTCCCTCGTAACCATCTTTTAAGACGATGAAAGCTTTTACGACCGTTCCGCGGATTTCGTCAGGGCTTGCGACAACAGCGACTTCTTTTACGGCTGGGTGATGTGTGAGCGCGTCCTCTACTTCGAACGGTCCAATCGTGTAACCAGAGCTGATAATAATATCGTCATTCCGGCCTTGGAACCAGTAGTAATTATCTTCATCGCGGATAGCGCGGTCACCAGAAACGAAATAATCACCGCGAATCGCTTTTTGCAAACGTTCTGGTTCTTTATAGTACTCTTTGAAAAGTGCTGGGAAGTCTCTACGCATTGCGATGTCACCAATTTCACCGACACCAACTGGATTTCCGTCCGCATCAATAATTGCCATATATTCTGGCATAATCGGTTTACCCATCGAACCAGGACGAATCGGCGTATCAACAAGTGTACCAATCAACAGCGTACTTTCCGTTTGGCCATAACCATCACGCACTTTAATATCAAAATTATCTTGGAAAACTTGAATTACTTCACGGTTTAGAGGTTCTCCTGCTGATACGGCGCTACGAAGGGAGCTTAAATTATGTTCGCGCAAATTATTAACCTTTGCCATTAAGCGATATTCTGTTGGCGTACAGCAGAGCACATTGATTTTTTCTTCTTTCAGTAAATGAAGTTGTTTTTCTGGAATAAAGCGGCCGTTGTAAATGAAGCCAGTGGCACCTTTACCAAGTACAGAAAGGAAAGGAGACCAAACCCATTTTTGCCAACCAGGACCGGCTGTAGCCCAAACGATATCGTCTTCGTGAATATCGAGCCAATGATCAGCAGCGATACGAATATGCGCGTAACCCCAGCCGTGAATATGTACAACGCCTTTAGGATTACCTGTTGTTCCACTCGTGAATGCAAGCAGACAAGCATCATCGCGCGAAGTTTCCACGCGTTCAAATTCGGTTGAAGCGGCTTCCATTAATGTTTCGTAGTGATCCCAGCCGGATAATTTCTCCCCAACAATGATTTTTTTCGAAACAGAAGGGATGCTTTCAATTTTATCAAATTCAGCAGTCATTCCATTGTAAGAAACGATTGCTTTTACGTTTGCATGGTGGATGCGGTATTCTAAATCGTGCGCTTTAAGTAGCTCGGATGCCGGGATGATAATGGCACCAGCTTTCCACAAGCCCATGTAAATTGCGTACGTTTCGAGTAATCTAGGTGTCATGACGATAACGTGGTCGCCTTTTTTTATGCCTGCGTCTTTAACAACATTGGCAAATTTGTTCGCTTGTTCAAGCAGGTGGCGGTAACTCCAAGTTTTTGTTTCGTCATGCTCATTTTTCCAAATTAAAGCAGTTTTTTCAGAACTGAATTTAGCAATCTCGTCAGTAATATTATAAAGTTCTGGAGCGATTAAATTTTCTGAATTCATAATGACTCTCCTTTATAAGTAGATTGTATATTTTGATAATTTTGTTTTAGTACCTAGTATTAATATATGGTAATATAAATGCTCTACGAAAGCAACTAAAGTGTTCCTGTGAAAATTTGAGCAGATTATTGCTACATACAATCCAAGCTATGCTAAAATAACAATGAGTGACTTTTAAGAAATGAGGTGCATAGATGGAACGAGCTTTCTTTATGCAACAAGCGCTTGAAGAAGCCGAGAAAGCACGAGAAATTGGAGAAGTTCCAATTGGTGCAGTTGTTGTTTTAGATGGAGAAATTATTGGTCGGGCGCATAATTTGCGTGAAACGAGCCGAAATGCAGTGACCCATGCGGAGTTACTTGCGATTCAAGATGCGTGTAAACATCAGAATTCATGGCGACTTAGCGGTGCTGAACTGTATGTGACGCTAGAACCATGTCCAATGTGTAGCGGTGCCATCTTACTTTCGCGGATTGAAAAAGTTTATTACGGAGCTAAAGATCCAAAAGCGGGAACAGCGGGATCGCTAATGAATTTACTCCAAGATGATCGATTTAATCATACCTGTGAAGTAGAAGCCGGATTAATGGAGCAGGAAAGTAGCGAAATGTTAAAAAGTTTTTTCCAGGATCTACGAAAACGGAACAAATTGAATAGGTCTTAATACTCATTATGCGAAATTGTACTTTTATATCCGTTATTGTGAAATAAAAAGCAATAAGCCTTACCAACATTTACAGCCAGATAATAATTGCGAAATTTATCACAATCTAACTAAAACAAAATAACATCGAAAGTACTAAATAAATTTGTCGTAAAATAGGATAAAATATACTCCATATAGAACTCATTATAAAGTAAAAATCTTTCTTAACTGGTTCCTGAATCTGTGAAAAACAAGGATTACATATTATTTTATCATGCTTTGTGAATTACAGAGCAACTGAACGCGTCACTTTGGGCGGTTTTTCACAAGATTTTTAAGGGAGAAGCACAAATCAGGGAACGAAGCAGTAATTTTTAGCACAAAAAGGAGGAGAAAAGGGTGGATAAACTATTTTTAGCCCGTTTTCAATTCGCATCAACAACGATTTTCCATTTCTTATTTGTACCACTTTCAATTGGACTTGTATTTATGGTTGCTCTTATGGAAACGTTGTATGTCGTGAAGGGAAAAGAAATTTACAAAAAAATGTCGAAGTTTTGGGGACACCTATTCCTAATTAACTTCGCAGTCGGTGTCGTAACCGGTATTATTCAAGAATTCCAGTTTGGGATGAACTGGTCGGATTACTCTAGATTTGTTGGGGACGTATTCGGAGCGCCACTCGCAATCGAAGCGTTACTTGCATTCTTTATGGAATCTACGTTTATCGGACTTTGGATTTTTGGTTGGGATAAACTTAGCAAAAAGCTTCATTTAGCATGTATTTGGCTGGTTTCAATCGGAACAATTATGTCTAGTTTCTGGATCTTAGCAGCGAACTCATTCATGCAACATCCGGTTGGTTTTGAATTCAAAAATGGTCGCGCGGAAATGAATGATTTCTTGCAACTTATTACTAATGGACAACTACTTGTGGAATTTCCGCACGTTATATTCGGGGCATTTGCCACTGGGGCTTTTTTCATTGCCGGTGTCAGTGCGTATAAGATGCTTAAAAAGCAAGATGTCGCCTTCTTTAAACGATCATTCCAAATTGCAATGGTCATGGCGGTAATCGGTGGTTTTGGTGTGGCTTTCAGTGGTCACTCGCAAGCACAATACTTGGTTAAAACACAACCAATGAAAATGGCAGCAACGGAAGGGATATGGGAAGATACAGCTGACCCAGCTCCGTGGACGATGATTGCCAAGATCAACCCAGAAGAGAAGAAAAACGAATGGGAAGTCAATGTCCCTTACGCGCTAAGTTTCTTATCTTACGGTACATTAACTGGTAGTGTAGAAGGTATGAATACGCTACAAAAACAATATGAAGAAAAATATGGTGAAGGTGACTACATCCCACCAGTTAAAACAGCATTTTGGAGCTTCCGTATCATGGTTGGCGCTGGTATGTTAATGATTTTATTCGCATTAATCGGTATCGTGCTTGCTTGGAAGAAAAAACTCGTTAATGCAAAATGGTATTTACGTTTCATGATTCCAATGATTGGATTCCCGTTCCTTGCGAACTCCATGGGTTGGATTATGACGGAAATAGGGCGACAACCATGGGTAGTTTTCGGTTACATGAAAACCGCTGATGCTGTATCGCCAAACGTTTCATCAGGACAAATTTTGTTCTCGATAATTGCGTTCTCGACAATTTATACGATTTTAGCTATTCTGTTGGTTTACTTGTTTATACGTGAAATTAAAAAAGGACCAGACGGACACAAACCAGAAAAAGCAGAGATTTCCGTAGATCCGTTTGATAAGGGGGATGAAAGCTTTGTCACTAAATGAGTTATGGTTTTTATTAATCGCCATCTTGTTCATTGGATTCTTCTTCCTTGAAGGTTTTGACTTTGGTGTTGGGATGTCTACACGATTTATGGCTAGAAATGCACTGGAACGCCGAGTGCTCGTTAATACGATTGGACCGTTCTGGGATGCAAATGAAGTTTGGTTACTAACTGCAGGGGGCGCGATTTTCGCCGCTTTCCCTAACTGGTACGCAACCATGTTTAGTGGTTATTATATTCCGCTAGTATTCTTATTACTTGCACTAATCGGCCGTGGGGTTTCTTTTGAATTCCGTGGTCAAAAAGATTCGCCGCTTTGGATAAAAACATGGGACTGGGTTATTTTCTTCGGTAGTATTTTACCGCCATTCCTATTTGGTGTATTATTTGCTAGTTTGATTCAAGGTATGCCAATCAATAGTGATATGGATATGTATGCTGGATTCTTTGATTACATTACCGTATTCTCCGTATGGGGCGGCGTAACGATTACGCTTATGTGCCTACTTCACGGATTACTATTTATTACTTTACGTACAGAAGAAGATATTCAAGATCGTGCTCGTCGTATGGCGAAACGTGTTTGGTTTATTACTGTACCAGCATTATTAATCTTTGTTGTACTTGCTTACTTCAATACAGATATGTTCCAAGTTAGACCTGTACTTGTACCGCTAATGATTGGAATTGTTGTCGTAATGTACTTGTTATCTGCTCTTTTCATCTGGAAAGATCGCGATATTTTAGCATTTACATTCGGCGGACTTGGAATTGTCTTCACGATTGGTACGATTTTCGTGTCACTATTCCCACGTGTAATGATCAGTTCTATCAACAGTGCGTTTGATTTAACGATAGAAAATGCAGCTTCCGGACAATATTCGCTAAGTGTGATGACGATAGTTGCCGTTACGCTACTGCCGTTTGTTCTTGGTTACCAAATTTGGAGCTACTATGTTTTCCGTAAGCGCGTTTCTAGTAAGGAGAAAATGACGTATTAATGGGAAAAGATTTAAGGAACTACAAAGGAATTAAAAAAATAATGGCGATTCTCGCAGTTTTCACGCTAGTTCAAGGTGCTGCGATTATCGTGATGGCGATAACTTTAGCTCGTGCAATTACTGATTTATTTCACGAGCACGCGTTTCAATCAGTCACAATGCAAATAGGTCTCTTCGCGGGGGCCTATTTCTTGCGTCATTTTTTGAATGTATGGAAAAAACAAATCGTTTACCGTTATGCTGCGAAACTCGCGAAAACCATGCGGGAAGAGTTGCTTGATAGTTTATTCGCGCTTGGACCGCGTTTTGCTCGTGCGGAAGGAACTGGGAAAGTGGTCACAATGGTTATGGAAGGTGTGGCGGACTTCCGAAATTATTTGGAACTGTTTTTACCTAAAATGATGAATATGGCAATCATTCCAGCCATGATTTGGGTGTATATTGCTTTTCAGGACTGGACTTCTGCTTTTATTTTAATGATTACTTTGCCGATTTTAATTGTATTTATGATTATTTTAGGATTAGCCGCGAAAAAACAAGCTGATTCACAGTTTGAAACGTATCGCGTGCTTTCTAACCACTTTGTCGATTCGTTGAAAGGTTTGGAAACGTTGCGATATTTGGGACTTAGTCACGACCATGAAGGGAAAATCGCTTCGGTTAGTTCGCGTTATCGTAAAGCTACAATGAAAACGTTACGTGTGGCATTTATGTCATCATTCGCGCTAGATTTCTTTACGATGCTATCAATTGCGCTCGTTGCACTGTTCCTTGGTCTTGGTCTTATTGATGGTAATATGAATTTGCCCATTGCGCTTAGTGTCCTAATCCTAGCGCCAGAATACTTTTTACCAGTTCGTGAAGTTGGCTCAGATTATCATGCCACACTTGATGGTCAAGAGGCTGGTCGCGTTATTCAAGGAATTATTGATCAAGCCAAAGCAGAAAAACCCGAAACAAATGCAATACCTTTAACAACTTTTGCTAAAAATACAGAATTCGCGTTTGAAAATATTACCGTGAAACATAGCGAAGAAGATGCAGATTCGCTTCATGAAGCCAATTTTACGGTAAAAGGATTTGAAAAAATTGGGATTATTGGTGCGACGGGTGCTGGGAAATCCACGTTGATTGACGTTTTGAGTGGCTTTTTGCCCCCGACTTCTGGAGATTTTCGTTGGAACGGGGAAAGTGGTGTTTCGCTTGCTTCGAGTGATTGGCAAACGCAAGTCACTTATATTCCGCAACATCCATACCTTTTCCATGATACAATCGCTGGAAATATTCGCTTTTATCATCCTAACTCTACAGAAGAGGAAATGAAAAAAGCAGCAGAATCTGCCGGTTTAAATCAGCTTGTGGCGGGACTTGAAGATGGTTATGAAACGCTTGTCGGAGAAGCTGGGCGGATGCTTAGTGGTGGGCAAGAACAACGTGTCGCGCTTGCTCGTGCTTTCTTAACGGATCGTCCCATTGTGTTAATGGATGAACCAACAGCGCACTTAGATATTGAAACGGAATATGAGTTAAAAAAGCCAATGCTAGATTTATTTGAAAATCGATTAGTCTTTTTCGCAACGCATCGCTTGCACTGGATGCTCGAGATGGACCGAATTATCGTTTTAGATCACGGGGCTGTGGTCGAAACTGGAACACACGAAGAATTACTTTCGCGTAAAGGTTTCTATTATAATTTAGTCAAAGCCCAATTGGAGGGAGTATGATGCGGAAAAGTAGCTGGATTATCCCATATATGAAAGAAAACCGTGGCTTGTTTTTACTTGTCATCTTCCTTGGAACACTAACTTTTGCCTCTGCTGGAGCACTTATGTTTACCTCTGGACATTTAATTTCGAAGTCATCCTTGATGCCGGAATCCATCATGGCTGTTTACATTTCGACAGTTGGTGTTCGTGCATTTGGTATTATGCGCTCCGTGTCACGCTATGTGGAACGCCTTTCGAGCCATTCACTTGTACTTCGAATTCTAGAAAAGATGCGTGTTCGCTTATATCGTTTACTTGAACCGCAAGCATTATTACTAAAATCACGTTATAAAACTGGCGATATTCTGGGCCTCCTCGCAGGTGACATTGAGCATTTGCAAAATTTTTATTTAACTACAATGTTACCAGCAATTGTTAGCCTCGTGCTTTACGCAGGAGTCGTTATCGCGCTAGGAGCATTCTCGATTCCATTTGCTGCACTCTTCGTGCTCTTAATTGGTCTCCTTGTGCTTGTTTTACCATGGGTATCACTGTTATATGCTCGCGGAAAGAACGCTTACTTAAAACAAGGGCGCAATAGTCTATATCAAAAATTTACCGATGCAGTGTTTGGTATTAGTGATTGGAAATTCAGTGGACGTGAAAAAACATTTATTTCTAACTACGAAAAAGACGAGGCAGATATGCTTCGAACAGAAAATAAACAGTTTCATTTTGTTAATTGGCGCGATTTCTTTAGTCAGTTAGTTGTTGGCTTTATGGTTATCGTGATGGTTTATTGGAGTACAGCAGAGTCACGTGACGGAGCCTTTTCTGGAACGATGATTGCTGCATTCGTTTTAGCAATAATGGCGCTAGCAGAAGCTTTTGTACCAGTTTCAAGTGCCGTCAGTGATAAATCATTGTATCAAGATTCGCTTGCTCGTTTAGATAAAATAGAAGATCCAATGCTACCGACTTTTGAAGAAGAAACAAAAGAAATAGAGCGAATTAACACGGAAAATGTTGTTTTAAAAGCAGAAAACCTAACTTTTGCTTACGATAAAAAGTCCCCCAAAATCTTAAATGGTTTTGACTTCACACTACAACAAGGTGAAAAAGTGGCAATTATCGGAAGAAGTGGAACAGGGAAATCGACTTTTCTTAAATTAGTTCAAGGTGCTCTGCTTCCAACGGCTGGAAAAGTAACCATGAACGGCGTAGAAGTAGAAAACTTGCGACCACAAATTCCTGAATTAACCTCGATGTTAAATCAAAAAGCGCATCTTTTCAGTACGACTGTTTTAAATAACATCCGTTTAGGAAATCAAGATGCATCAGACGAAGAAGTATATGAAGCGGCGAAAAAAGTTCAACTGCACGATTTTATCATGAGTATGCCAGATGGCTATCATACACAAATGAGTGAGATGGGTGAACGATTTTCAGGTGGCGAGCGTGGTCGTATAGCTCTCGCTCGGATTTTACTGCAAAATACGCCGATTGTTATTTTAGATGAACCAACAGTCGGTCTGGATCCCATCACAGAACGCGATTTACTAGCGACTATTTTTGAAACATTAGCAGATAAGTCACTTATTTGGGTAACACATCATTTAGTTGGGGCAGAAAAAATGGACCGGGTCTTGTTTTTAGAAGAAGGGAAGACATTAATGGAAGGGCCTCATGCCGAACTAATGGCAAAAGAGGCTCGCTATAAACGCCTATATCAACTAGATCGTCCAATCGAATTATAAATTTAAGGCTTGCTAAGTAGTCACTTAGCAAGTTTTTTTGTATCGCAGTTTTAATATTTGTAATAAAATTGTAATTTAAAATTGACTTTCATCACAATTCTGCTTATTATTAAACTAAGCAAAGTGAAAGGGGAATTTATTATGAAAAAATTCCACGGGTTAGTGCTCACTGCAGTATTGACTAGTCTAATCATCCCATTTTCATTGGCAGCAAGCGCTGAAACAAATGAAAATGGTAACAACGCAACGCCTATAGAAGAAAAAACGACAGAAGCTACTAAAAATATAATTACTGAAAAAAAGGCAGAACCAGCGAAAGATACCACTATAACTCCGCCGCAAAAAAGCAAAGTACAAACAACGATAGATATTACAGACTCACAAGAAGTCTACTCCTACGAACAAAATAGCAAAATTAACCTCAAAGATTTCACTGAAACATTAACCGAATACACCGATACAAAACTCACCAACTACCGCCTAGCAGCCAATTCTAAACTAAGTACTGCACATACAGGCATCCAAGAAGTCACACTACTTGGAGAAAATGAAGACGGAAATACAACCGCAGTTAAACTCAATTATTTAGTCAAAGAAAAAACGGCCCAACTAACTATTACAGATATGAATTTTGATTTAGAAACAAAAATTTTCACAGGTAAAACAAAACCCTTTGCCAGTGTATATATGAGTTCTCCTGAAGATGAAAACTTTGGAGAAGGAACTACAACTGCAGATAAAGATGGTCATTTTTATGCAGAATGGGCGACAACACCAAAACAAATTACAGCATACGCTTTTGATGAAGACGGTAATTTTAGTGAAGAAGTAACCTATCAAGTTCCAGCGAAAAAACAAAACGAAGCAGTCGTAACAGCTCCTGAAAAAATAAAGAAAATCGAAACAAAAAATGCAGTCAAAAGCGCAACCGCAAAACCTACACGTGTTGCAAAAGTTACAAAAGATGACAAAACCGATTTGCCAAGCACAGGTGACAAAGGTGCAGAATGGATTTTCGTTGTAGCGGGTGTTATAGTTATTCTTGTAGCAGTGTTATTACTTAGGAAACGAAAAAAATAAGTTAATTGCTATAAGGAATAACTCAAAAATAAGGAGCGAATAATGAAGAAGTTATTAAGCGGTTTAATTATTGTTTTAATGGTTAGCCTACTTGGTCACTCCTTTAACGCCGAAGCAGCATCCTACGAAAAAATCATTTATGACAAAGCAGTTAACCTAAAAGGGGTAGTAAATCAGTCAAAACGAAATGATGGTATTCATAGCAAAATGTACAAAACGAGTAGCAGTGTTAAGTATCTCGGTTCAGCTAAGAAATACGACAAGAAGACATTGATTATTACACGCGAAGGAAAAACAGCAAGAGCTAAATGGTATTATTGCAAGCTAGGAAATACTACAATCGGTTGGATTGACTCACGAGCCTTTACAAATATTGGCAAACCAACAATTGCTGACACCGTTCCAGCGCTTTGGAACAGTAAAAAAGCAATCATCACCACAAAACCAAAAAGCACCACAGCAACAACGTACTTTTTCCAAAAAAATAGTGCAGGAAATTGGTATGAAGTTCGTCATTTTACCAGTCACATTGGCAAATGGGGATTTGATCCAAAGTTCTCTGAAAAAAGTTCGGGCACTCCAGTTGGTGTTTACCGCACAGGGATTGCTTTTGGACAAAAGGGTAATCCTGGTACGAAGCTGACATTCAGAGCAATCACTAATCGAAGTTATTGGATTTCTAACTCTAACGACAAATCCTATAACACTTGGCAAGAACGTAATTCCTCCAGTTCTGCAGATGAAAAAATGAAGATTCCGCAGTACACATACGGAATGGAAGTGAAATACAACGCTAATCGTGTGAAAGGTAAAGGATCGGCTGTGTTTTATCATGTTGATTCACCAAAATACAATTACACATTAGGTTGCGTCGCTCAAAGTGAAGCCAATACAAAAGAAGTGCTTAAATTCGCGGACAAAAACACGCTTATTGTGCTAGGCGAAGAAAGCCGAATCAAAACTTTTTATGGTATCAACTAAGCTAGAGAATTTCTCTAGCTTTTTTTGTTTGGCGAAAAAAGCTAAGTAGCCCAGCCCCCAAATTTTCTTCATTTGACGTATAATAAAAAGAAACGAAAACGCGGGGTGAGTTGTTTGACGAGCAAATCATACATAATGGGCGTAGATATCGGAACTTCGAGCACGAAAGCAGTACTTTTTGATCAACGAGGAGAAGTGATTTTCCGGCAGGCGACGCATTATGAACTAATAACCGATGAAACTGGGAAAGCAGAAGAAAGTCCCACGGAAATTTTTGAGGCAGTGTTATCATCTATTCAAGCTGTAATGAAAAATGTGAATAAAAAAGAATTAGCGGGAATTTCGTTTAGTTCGGCGATGCATAGTTTAATTATGGTTGGAAGTAACGGAGAACTTTTGACTGAATGTATCACTTGGGCGGACGGACGAAGCAGTGATACGCTCGAAAAAGTAAAAAGGGATAATTACTTGTTTCAACTTTATGAAGCCACAGGAACGCCGATACACCCTATGAGCCCCTTTGCCAAAATCTGCTGGTTAAAAGAGGAAGCACCGACATTATATAAACGCGCAGAGAAGTTTGTTGATATTAAATCATATATCTTGTACCGCTTATTTGATGTTTGGGTGATGGATGAATCGTTAGCCTCAGGAACAGGGTTATACAATATTATGGAGCATGACTGGGAATTTGAAGCAATGGAAATTGTCAAATTGACCCCTGATTTCTTGCCAAAAGTTGTACCAGAAACATATCAATTAACCGGCGTGAAAAAAGATTATGCTGAATTAATGGGAATCCCAGAAAATTTACCATTCATTGTAGGAGGTAGTGACGGGGCGCTAGCTAATATTGGTATTCAAGCGACTGGTCAAAATGATGTCACAATTACAGTAGGAACAAGTGGTGCGGTTCGCAAACTTACCGACCGCTTCCAAATAGATTCACGCGGTCGGACGTTTTGTTACGGAGCTGGTGATGGCTACTTTATTGCTGGTGGCGCAGTGAATAATGGTGGGAAAGTAGTCGAATGGGGCCTGGAACAATTTGGTTCTGAAGAGGAAATTAGCAGGCGTGATTTCGCAAGCTTTATTGCAAAAATGGAGGAAGCTCCTCCAGGTGCTGCGGGTCTTTTATTCCAGCCGTATTTATTAGGCGAGCGCGCACCGTTTTGGACTAATGATATTCGCGGAGGTTTTGTTGGGTTGACGATTAATCATACAAAAGCCCATTTTATTCGAGCGATTTTGGAAGGTGTTGCTTTTAATCTTGCAGAAGTTTATGAGGCAGTTTCGGCTCCAGATGATATTATTTATGTCACAGGTGGGATTTCTGCGCATGATGCTTGGTGTAAGCTATTAGCAGATATTTTGAACCGTGAGATTCGTGTTCCGCATACGATAGAAGGCTCAAGTTTAGGCGCAGCAATTATTGGTATGCGCTCACTCGGGATTTTGAAAGATTTGAACCTAAAACATACACTGCCTATCAAAGCGGTATACCATCCAAGTGAGAACGTCCTTAAATATGCGGAATTACGTCTGATTTTTAAACAAGTAACCACACAATTAATGTCGAGCTACAGCCAATTAAATAGTTGGCAAAAGAAGTTTGATATTAACAGCTAAATTTTGGATTTCATGATATAATCACTAAAAGAAAAGTGATGACAAGGGGGAGAAAACCATGAATAAAAAAATAGTATGGATAGCTTTAACATTAGTAGGTATTTGTGTAGTTGGTACAATTATCGCAGCAATCATGAGTGTTTACTTACGTTAAAAAATATTTCCTTGTTCCCGCTTGCACTTTTTACACGAAAAAGGTACACTAGTAATTGAGCTCTTTTCAGAGTTTGCGCTAAATAATTTTTATTTGGCATTTAATTATTGGTAGCAAATTTGTCGTGCTAGACGGGGAGGTAGCGGCGCCCTGTAACCCGCAATCCGCTCTAGCGGGGTTGAATTCCTCATTTGAGGCATCGTAATTGTTTGGTCTGCCCTTGACAAGTGGTGTTGAAGGTTGGGTCTTGCGCAATGGGAACCTGTGAACCATGTCAGGTCCGGAAGGAAGCAGCATTAAGCAGTGCTTCTCATGTGCCGCGAGGTCGCCTGGCCCGAGCTAACTATCAGGGTAACGCAGATGATTGCATGTCGATGTGAGGTGCGCGACACTAATTTTAAATATATAAAAGACTATTTTGCTTAGCGCAGAGTAGTCTTTTTTCTACAAATCAGCCCCATCCTCAGAAAAATAATGTATAATGATCCATAAACTGGTACAATATAAAATAGTAAAGCAATTCATGACAAAGGATGAAAATAATGCAACAACTAAAATCAAAAAAGAAATGGCTGCCAGCTTTAATCATCGCAGTTTTTATAGGAATTATTATAATCTTAGCAATTATTTTTGGCTTTTTTCAACGCCAAGAAGTGTTTGACAAGTATGAAGTAGCTTACGAAATAGACGGCAAATTATATGAGGTCTTCCCGATTAGTGCGACAGACATTGGTGTAGATAAAAAATCCAAAGATAAAAATCTCTATTTCCGCGTGAATAGTTACTACAATATTGATTACTTATTCCGATTAGCCTATAAACAATATGAAATTAATGAACCATCTACCAATAAATATTATTCAGGTCTAATTGATTATAGCGTCGCGGATAATGCCTACGTTACCCAAAAAGACGTCTATATAACAAATAAAGAATCCTATGCAACCTATGATTTTTTCGACAAAAACGGAAAGAAAATCTATTCCTACAATCCGGAAGAAACATCCAATGATGACTATATCGTGCGCATTAAGCCGACAATTCTCCAAGGATACAAAAAAAGTGATATCGGTAGCTACGACGACTATCTAGATATTACAGCACTACTTAAAGACAAATTAGGCATGGACGTAAATGTCCGCGTGGATGAGGATAAAGAAATGGTCATCTTCTCTATTAAATAAAAAAGAGCATCCCAGGTGGGTGCTCTTTTTTATTTGTAAGTATATCTTAACAGAAATATATTTGTTTTTCTAAAAGTATAACATAATTTAAATGTTACTTAATGGTTGTTAAAAACCGCTAATAACTGAAATTCACTTCAAGCATTAGCACCTTGGTTTGCAACATTTTCTTATGCTATAATAAATTTAGTAGTAGTAAAGTGAAAAGGATGGTGGCTAAATCTCCAGGAACGAGGGTGACGCCTCTTGGTTATAGAAGGTTTTACTCCTAGAAAGGAATAGCCGTGTCTGTGTATGAAGCACTGACGTTTGCGGTGGTATTTGCCACCCTCGTCGTGATGATTCTCGACTTTAACAAACAAAAAAATAACCATCTGATCCACTTTAGCGAGCTGATCGATGGTTACTTCGTGTAATTATTAGTCTATGGCCGCCGTCTTTTACGCGGTGCTACTGCTTAGGGAGTCATGTTAGCGCATGGCTCTCTTTTCATTTATATGATATCATATTTTTAGCGAAATAGACAACCTTAATGGTTATACGTTAATTCATTATTAGAGAATTGATGAGAGATAAAAATATTTAAAAAAGGAATTTCAAAAGAAAAACAAGAATTCTCACTCTAAAAATTAGCAAAATAATCAATTGTTAAATAAATCACATACTAAGAGCATCCCAAGTGGATGCTCTTTTCTTCTATTAATTATCGTCTACTTTCTTTTCAACGTCTTGTTTCTTTTGTTCTTCAACAGTAGCTGGTTCTTTTATATCATCGGGAAACACAATCGAAAAATGTTCTTTTTTGACTACTTTGCTATTTTTTGATTCTTCCGGCATATCTCTTTTGACTGCCATAATTATCACCTCGACTCATTGGTATTACTTAGCTTATGCTCATTATAACACAAAATGAAAAACAGATAAATTAGTAAAACTGTGTAATGTTAACGCTTACTTACACAGTTTTTTCTGTATGTGTGTAATCTGGTTTCAAAGGCAAGAAAGATAACGTTTTCAAGAGATTACCGTATATTTTTTTCCTAATTTAGTACTTGGCACGAAAATTGCAATAGATTAAAGTGAATCTAAATGTAAGCCTTATCATGAAGCGGAGAGGAGGGCTCCCAAAATTTCACGAGGTCATGCAAAGATTCCATCTGGTTTGTTTTAGTAATGTGGATTACTAGGATAAAGTAAACAGATATAGCTGATAAACTTAAAGGGAGTTTATACATAAAAATTATATTTTGTTTAAAAGATGAGTGTTAAATAAAAAGGTTTACGGGAGGATAAAATATGAATGGATTAACAGCATTTTTAGAAAAGTATTTTGTGCCAGTAGCAGCAAAAATTGGTTCACAAAAACATCTAGTTGCGTTACGTGATGCTTTTATTTCAACAATGCCAATCACTATGGCTGGGTCAATTGCAGTACTTTTAAATGCGTTTTTTAGGGATTTTCCAACTGACTGGGGATGGACAGGATTTGTGGAAGCGATGCAACCACTTATCGGAATTAATGGATATGTATACAATGGGACGTTAGCAATTGTTTCAATTATTTTTGCCTTTTCACTAGGGTATAATTTATCAAAAGCATATGAAGTGGATCGATTAGCTGGGGGGCTAGTTTCTCTTGCTGCTTTTGTTATGAACTTAACTGTTACTGTAAGCTTAGATGCAGTAAAAGCTGCGATTGCGGCTTCTAATGCAAATTTTGATGTAAATACGTTACCAAAAGAATTTGCTGGAATTTACGGATTCTTTAGCTTAAGCCAAGTAAATGGTACCGGCTTGTTTACCGCAATGATTTTCGGTTTTATATCAACTATTATTTATGCGAAATTAATGCGTAGAAATATTATTATCAAAATGCCAGATTCTGTTCCACCGGCTGTAAGTAAAGCTTTCGCGGCGATCATTCCTGCGTTAGTTGCACTTTATGTTGTTGGTATTATTGACTGGGCATTCTTCAAAATCACAAATATGGACGTTATTACTTGGATTTCCAAAACAATTCAAGAGCCGTTATTATCACTATCGCAAGGGTACGGAGCTGTTTTACTAGTTACTTTCTTAGTACAACTACTATGGTTCTTCGGGATTCATGGTCCGAACGTACTTGCTCCGGTTCTAGAATCACTTTGGGGTACAGCACAACTACAAAACATTAGTGCGGCACAAGAAGGCGCTAAATTACCATTCGAATGGGTACGTGGTTCTTTCGATGCGTATGTATGGATGGGTGGATCAGGCGGTACACTTGTATTAATTATCGCGTTACTAATGTTCTCGAAACGAGCGGATGCACGAACAGTTGCGAAATTGTCTCTTGCGCCAGGTATATTTAATATTAACGAACCAATCATGTTTGGTTTACCGATCGTATTAAATACAATTTACTTAATACCATTCCTTATCGCGCCAATGGTAATGGTAACAATCGCTTACTTTGCAACAACACTTGGCATTGTTGGCCCAGTTAAAATTGCAGTAGTTTGGGTAATGCCGCCACTTCTGAATTCCTTCTTAGCAACTGGAGGAGATTGGATGGCACCAGTAATTTCACTCATAAATATGGTCGTCGCGTTCTTGATTTGGGTACCATTTGTTATTACCGCAAATCGCGTTGGTGTACCAGAAGAAGAGATGAAAGCTTAGAAAATAATAAGTTTCTGGCTAGGTGCAACTAAAGTGCGCCTAGCCAGTATATCATGTAGGAATTCCTGCACCATTTTTATTCATTGCAAGAAGTGAAAGATAAAGTTAAACTATAGAAAAGGAGGTTTTTTTAAATGATTATTCTTAATTGTCCAATGAAACGCGATTATATTACAGAATTACTTGAAACGCACGATAAAGACGGTGTAACTTTTAAAAAAATTGCTGAACAAGGTATGAAGCTTACTTTTGAAACAAATATTGAAGACGAAGAAAAGGCGGCAAAAATCGCCAAAGAAACAATTAAAGCAACTGAAATAGGTTCTGTACTCTATTTCCAAGTTAGTGTGGGTTGAAGATGAAAATTGTTAATGCACTATTTATTATTAGTATAGGTCTTATTATTATTATGTTTAGTCCTTCTTATGGAAAAGATGGGATGGCTAGTGTACCTCTTCTAGTTACAGGACTTGCGGTTGTTTTAATTGGCTGTGTATTCATCGTGCTAAAAATCCGTAAAGATAAGAAAGAAAAGAATTAGAAGGAGTCGATTAAAAAGTGAATGTCACACAGAAATTATATATTTCTCAAAAAGAATGCTTTGATACACTAGTTAGCTCTGCCATTTATGATGTAAAAAATGCCACTGGTAAAACGCTTCAGATGCGCAAACTAGAAGGATATAAATACCAACGAACAATGTCTAACGGTGCGCTGGCTACTACAAAAATTCTGAAAGTAACACCTAATGAGTTATATCAATTTGAAACAAGTAGCCGAGTAAACACACATACAACGACTTATACGATAAAGTCCACAAGCGAGACAACATGCGAAGTGACTTATAACGAATTAATTGAAACGGAAAAAACAATGAATAAAATGAATAATATTATTGTTGGTTTTATGTTTGGTTTTTTTCGGAAAAAACGTGTGAAAAATTTGCTGAAATCAATTGAACTTTCGGTTATTAATGAGAGTAAGAAGAAGCAGGAGAAACTGGCTGCTAAAAGTGAACAATAAGGATTTGGAATCGGGCTTTTTCGGGGGTCTGGTTCTTTTTTTGGGTTTTTGGTAGCGTGATTTATAGTGGTTTTTGAGGTTAGCCTGGGCAGGGTAGCTGTTTTTGGGGGTTAGCCTGACTCAGAATGGTTTGAAACTTCTGGTAAGGATTAAATCATCGCTGCGCTCAGATTTATATTGAAGAACTAAATCAAAATAAAGTACATTTTGAAAGTTCTTCAACAATACGTTATAATAAAACTACTAAAATGGTTTTAGGTGAAGGAGAGTGGCAGATGGCGTATCAGGCTTTGTATCGGGTTTTTCGGCCGCAGTCGTTTCAGGATGTTGTTGGACAGGAACATGTGACGAAAACGCTTAAAAATGCCATTGTGCAAAATAAAACTTCGCATGCTTATTTATTTTCTGGGCCTCGGGGGACGGGGAAAACTAGTGCGGCGAAAATTTTTGCGAAGGCGATTAACTGTGAACACGGTCATGATGGGGAGCCTTGCAATGAATGTGAGATTTGTAAAGGCACAACGGACGGTTCTATACCAGATGTTCTTGAAATTGATGCTGCCAGTAATAACGGGGTTGAAGAAATTCGAGATATCCGGGAAAAAGTGAAATATGCGCCAACTGTGGCGAAATATAAAGTATATATTATCGATGAAGTGCATATGTTGTCGACGGGAGCGTTTAATGCGCTACTAAAAACGTTGGAAGAACCGCCGAAACATGTCATTTTTATTTTGGCAACAACAGAACCACATAAGTTACCACTAACAATTATTTCGAGGGTACAACGCTTTGATTTTAAACGAATTACGACCCAAGATATTATTGGTCGTTTGAAATTTATTTTAGAAGAAGAAAAAATTCCTTATGACGAAAAAGCGTTGATGATTGTTGCGCGTGCGGCTGAAGGCGGGATGCGTGATGCACTTAGCTTGCTCGATCAAGTTATTTCCTACGGATCAGAAGAAGTTACCGTGGAAGATGCGCTTGAAATCACCGGATCTGTTGCGCAAAACCTGCTTACAAAATTAGTAAGTGCAGCATTTGATGGTGATGCGGCGGAAGCTATTTCAACATTGACAGCACTACTGGCAGAAGGGAAAGACCCAGTTCGTTTAGTGGAAGACTTACTCGTATTCTTTAGAGATGTGCTGCTATATCAAAAAGCGCCGGATCTGGAAGAGACTCTGGAACGAGCTTTGATTGACGATGATTTCGTCGCTTTGGCAAAACGAGCAGATTCACTTAAAGTGTATGAGTTTGTGAAAATTTTAAATACAGCGCAACAACAAATGCGTTTTTCTAATCACCCAGGTATTTATGTCGAAGTGGCGCTCGTGCAGTTAACACAAGCCGGACAATCAGCTGCAGGTGGTGGCGGAAATGCGCCGATAGATGCAGCTTCTGGAAGTGATCTCTCTGACTTAAAACGCCAAATGGAGCAAATGCATCAAGAGATACAAACGCTGAAAAAACAAATTGCCAGTGGAACCGGAGCAGCACCAGCTGATAAACCAACCCAAAATCGGGGAGGCTCTAAAAAAGCAATCAACAATGGCAAGCAATTTAAAGCCCCTATTGGCAAAATCAACCATGTGCTAGGCGAAGCTAAGAAAGAGAATTTACAGTTGATTCGTGGTTGTTGGGGTGAGTTATTATCCATGTTGATGGCATCTCAAGCAGCCCTTTTAAATGACGCAGAACCTGTAGCTGCATCTCAGGACACTTTTGTGTTAAAATTTAAGCATGAGATTCACTGTCAAATGGCGATGGATAATCCGAACTTTGTTGAAACCATCACGTCGAGTATTGCACGACTGACTCAAGTAAATTATACTTTTATTGGCATCCCAGAAGATCAATGGGCTGACGTAAGAGAAAATTTCCTGCATAGTCATGGTAGCGACGGCGATGCGGAGGACGGTGCAAATCCAGAAGCTAAAAAACCAGCGGAAGATCCTTTTGTTGCAGAAGCCGCAAAACTCGTTGGTGAAGATTTGCTTGAAATTAAAGATTAAAAAACAATAGAAGAAAGAGGAGATTATTCATGCGTGGAATGGGAAATATGCAAGGTATGATGAAACAAATGCAAAAAATGCAAAAGGAAATGGCGAAAGCTCAAGCTGATTTAGAAGCGCAAGAGTTCACTGGGACAGCTGGTGGCGGAATGGTTACAGTGAAAGCTACTGGTAAACGCGTCATTACTGATGTTGTTATAAATGAAGAAGTAGTTGATCCAGAAGATATCGAAATGCTACAAGATTTAGTACTTGCAGCAACAAATGACGTATTAAAACAAATTGAAGATACAACTTCACAAACAATGGGTAAATTCACACAAGGGTTAAACATCCCTGGAATGTAATATTGCTTGGTTTGAGACTCTTGGCTTGTATTCAAGAGTCTCAACTATTTTCTAATAGAATGTTCCACGTGAAACATTTGTATATTGAAGGTGAGAGGAAGACGAATTATGCATTATCCTGAGCCGATAACGAAATTAATAGATAGTTTTATGAAATTACCTGGGATTGGCCCGAAATCGGCAGCTCGACTAGCGTTTTATGTCTTAGATATGAAAGAAGACGATGTGCTAGATTTTGCAAAAGCACTTGTAGATGCAAAGCGAAACCTAAGTTTTTGCTCCGTTTGTGGTCACATTACAGATAAGGATCCATGCTATATTTGCGCTGATACGTCACGCGATCGAAGTGTCATCTGTGTGGTACAAGAATCCAAAGATGTCATTGCAATGGAAAAAATGCGTGATTTTCATGGTTTATACCACGTACTTCATGGCACAATTTCGCCAATGGATGGAATTGGACCAGAAGATATTAACATTCCTGATTTGCTGAAACGTTTGCAAGATGACACGATTGAGGAAGTTATTTTAGCAACTAATCCTAATGTTGAAGGGGAAGCCACGGCGATGTATATTTCGCGCTTATTAAAACCTTCAGGCATAAAAGTAACGAGAATAGCGCATGGCCTTCCAGTTGGTGGAGACTTAGAATATGCAGATGAAGTGACGCTTTCAAAAGCAATGGAAGGACGAAGAGAAGTCTAAACCGAGGTGATAAAATGGAATCCAGAAGCAATAAGTTTGGTCGGAAGAAAAACAAGAAGATTGGCAAATTACACAAATCCTATGATGCTTATCTGATGGAATTGATTGAAGTCACGCAAGAAAAGTGGCACAAACAAAAAGTTCTAATGCGTAAAAGCTTTGAATATGATCCAAATTTAGAATATGAGGAAAAGAAAGCAGAAGCTCGCTATTTTTACCTTTTCAAAGAAGCACGTACAAGACAATTAAAAAGCAAATAAAAAAATCTACTAAGCCAAAATGGTTTAGTAGATTTTTATTTTAGGCTAAATTTCTGATCTTACATACATCACGTCTGGTGCGTGGCTCACACGTTCACCAGTATTTAAACGCTCGACTTGGCGCATATCTGCTTCTGACAATTCAAAATCATAAATAGCTGCATTTTCTCTAATTCTTGAAGGTGTTTCTGATTTTGGAATAATGGAGATATTATTTTGTAAATGCCAACGAAGGACGATTTGAGCAGGTGATTTTCCGTGTTTTTTCGCTAGGTCAATAAGGATTTGCTCTTGTAAAACCCCGCCACGGCCAAGTGGGCTCCAAGCTTGGTGAACGATATGTAATTCCTCTAAATAGCGGTGTAAAAGATGATTTGGGAAGTGCGGATGTGTTTCGAGTTGATCTACTACTGGAAGCACATTGGCACTTGTGCGCAGGCGGTCCAGATGATGCGCTTCAAAGTTACTTACACCAATTGCGCGAACAAGACCCTCATCATATAATTTTTCCACAGCGCGCCAAGTATCAAAAAAAGTATCTTGTTTTGGCCAATGAACTAAATATAAATCAATTTTGTCCAATTGTAGTTTTTTCTGTGATTTTTCAAAAGCTCGAAGCGTTTCATCGTAACCTTGTTCTGTATTCCACATTTTTGTTGTGACGAAAAATTCATCTCTTTTCAAGCCGCTTGACGCAAAAAAGTCTCCAAGTTCTTTTTCATTATGGTAAAATGAAGCCGTATCAAATAAGCGATACCCAACATCCACCGCGGTTTCGAGCGCAGTACGCATACGCGCCTCATCCGTTAACTTGTAAACCCCAAAACCATGTCTAGGCATTTCAATTCCATTGTTCAGTCTGTATGTATCCGAGAAAGAAAGTGTCATTTCATTTACCTCCTACTTTAGTTTATTAACTTAAGCATACCAGAAAATGAAGAATTTCTGTAGAATGAAGAAGTGGAAAGATGATTTTTTTATAAATTCCAAAGGGGAGTGAGAGAATGAGACAACCTTTTCAAGTTTTAGTTATACCTTTTATGAAAATGAAAGCAAATTATCAGTTTGGTGTTTTACATAGAACTGACGCAGATGTTTGGCAGTTTGTAGCTGGTGGAGGGGAAGACGAAGAGTCTATTTCTGAGGCTGCTAAACGAGAATGTAGAGAAGAGTTGAATTTGGGTAACAACGTTAAAATGTATAGCCTGGATTCACATGCCTCCATTCCTAATTTTCATTTCTCCGTTAACAAGCCATATGTTGTTCCAGAATATTGTTTTGCCATTGAGTTAACGAGTTGTTCACATCAGGTTACATTATCTTTAGAGCATAGCGAGTTGCGCTGGGTTTCTTATGAGTCTGCGGTTCAGTTATTGGAGTGGGATAGTAATAAAACGGCGCTTTATGAACTAAATGAACGGTTGAAAAACAATGCTATGAAGGCAATATAAAAAGGCTGAATTTCAGCCTTTTTTCTTAACTCGGGATTAAACTGTTTAGCACGTGCGCAATGCCGTCTTCGTTGTTGGATAAAGTAACAGAGTTTGCTGCAATTTTTAATTCCGGGACAGCATTTTGCATAGCGATTCCTGTTCCTGCATATTCGACCATTGTGATGTCGTTATGACCGTCTCCGAATGCAATGATATTTTCAGCGTGAATGCCCATAGGCGTTAAAACGGTATCAAGTGCTTTGGCTTTATCAATGCCTTGAGCTGTGAATTCAAAGTAAAAATCAGCTGTGAAGACACAATTAAGTGTGTCTTTGAAAGGCGCCATCATAGCTTGGTAATTTTCTTGCATATAGGCTGGATCGCCAGCAGTGAGGATTTTACTTAGGCGATAATCTAAAAATGCCGCTAAATCATCTTTTTCGCAGAGTTTGAAATTTCCTCCGCGAGATTCATACTGAAGAATATTTATTTCTTCGCCGCGGTAAGGTATGTAGCAATCGTATACATCATTCGTGTACATATAATCCTCTTTATCAATCATTACTTTTACTTCAAATTGTTTCATGTGTTCTAAAACGGCTTTTCCTTCTTCAACAGTAAGTGCTTGGTTGAATAATTCTTCACTTGTCGCGCAATCAACTACTTTAGCGCCGTTGTATGAAACGAGCAAACCATGATGCTTTTCCATTTCTAATTGTTCTGCGTATGCGTGCATCCCTGTGGTTGGTCTACCTGATGCGAGAATAAGTTTAACACCATTTTGTTGCGCGGAGGTGAGTGCTTTTTTTGTTTCCGGTGAGATTTTTTTGTCGTCGTTCAATAAAGTGCCATCAATATCTAAAATAATTGCTTGGATTGTCATATGTTTTAGCTCCTTTTTTTCTTTATTGTATCACTAGAAATTAAGAAAAAGTCAGATGTGGCGCATATTGAGAGCTTTTTTTCAATTCGAAAGGAAAATGATTGTGTTTTTGAAAAATCATTCCAATTCGGTGTTCATTTTTTGGTAATTAGTCGTTTTGTATTGAATGTTTTTTTCATAATTTTGATTAAAATAAATGGAATAAAGCGTATCGAAAATGCTTAGTAATGATTGGCGTGTTGAGAACGAAGAGACTTTGTTGTAATGGTTCTCAGCGGAAGCCATGTAGATTTTGTGTGTGGCAAATTCGACTAAAGGATTGTCTTGCATAGATGTAATTAAAATAATATCGACGTTGTTTTCGGACAAGATTTTGACGACTCTTTGAAGTGTCCGACTCCGACCTCCGTAAGAAACGACGATGGCAATATGGTTTTCATCGCTGTTAGCGGCAGATAAGCTTTGGATATAATCTTCCTCAGGCACATTGACTAAGACACCAATTTCTTGCATTTGAAATTTGAAGTTTTGAGCGAAAAATAAATTGGCGGAAGCTGCATACACATCGATGGTTTTCGCATGGATTAATTTTTCGCCAATTTTGACGAGTTCTTCTGGATCAGCGTTGTTTAATGTTTCGTCGATGGTTCCTTTGTATATTTGATGGAGGTTGGTCATTATTTGGTAAGGCGTATCGGATTCCAAAATAGGATAGTCGTAATTCAAATCTTTTTCTTCATTTGTTTCACGAAGACTTGAAGCAATTTCGATTTTAAGTTCACCGATTCCATTTAGTCCTAGTTTGTTAATTAAACGATAGATAGTTGCAGCGGAGACAAAGGCAGCTGTAGCTAATTCTTTTGGTTTGAACTGTAATGTTTTCTTCGGGTTCGCTAAAATATAATTCGCTAGTTCTTTTTCACTATTGGTTAAATTGGTTAGTTCGCGTATTTTAATTAAAATATTCATCGTTTCAAATCCTAACTTTTTAGAATGGGAAATTGTTTTAAATAATTATACCATTAAATAAAAAAACCCCTCTAGACAAATTACATCTAAAGGGATTTTTTTCAGTTATTTAATTTCAATTGTTTTAAGATTTGCTGCGATGACTTCTGGTTTTTCATCCATTTGAACTTGAGCAGCAGTAGCGTAAGCACCTTCTAAAATTGGTGCATTAAAGAGAATAATTTCTTTTTCGCTGATTTCTTCCACTGTCTCTATGTTCATTTTGGCGCTTCCAAGGTCATAGAAAGTGTAGACTTTATCAGCTTCGTTATTTTCAATTGCTTCATTCACTGCATCAAAACTTGTGCCAATGCGACCGTCTTCTGTTCCGCCGGCATACGTGATAGAAACGTCTGGAGCAATTTCTTTAATAATATCATGTACGCCTTTTGCCACGTCTTTGGAATGAGAAATGATAACAACGCCATAAGGTTTAGCCATGAGTTAGCTCACCTCCGTTTGAAGCATTGCGTGAAATAGCAGGGCGGAAGAGTAGGCGCCGGGGTCAAGATGGCCAATCGAACGCTCGCCAAGATAACTTGCGCGACCTTTAGTAGCTTTTAAATCTTTTGTTTTTTGTAAGGCTGCATCCACCACATCATCGGTTAAATCTTCTTGATGAAGCGCGTGAACAACTGGTTCCCAGACATCAATCATTGTTTTTTCACCAGCATGCGATTTACCGCGTTTTTCGATACCTTCTAGACCAGCTTCAATGACTTTTGTAAGGCCGACCGCATCGATTGTATCCGCATCAACTGCCTTACTCATATTCAGAAATGCTGTTCCGTAAAGTGGACCTGATGCGCCGCCAACTTTGCTGACCATTGTCATTCCGGCCGTTTTGAAAACATCTTTTAGGTCAGCGGGTTCTTTTTCTGTGAAAGCTTTTTTGAGTTCGCCGAGTCCGCGAGCCATATTGATACCGTGGTCTCCGTCGCCAATCGCTTGGTCGAGATCACTTAATAATTGTTTGTTTTCTTGCACGCGTTCGCCGAAGTCATTTAACCAGCGTAACGCCCAATCTTTATCATAAGTCATGATTCATTCCTCCAAATTTTATTACCATGCAATTGTGTCCACTGGGAGTTTCAACATATCAACCCATTTTTCGTCCTCTAATTTTAAAATGGTTAAGGATAAACCAGCCATTTCAAGAGAAGTCATATAATCTCCAACGAGTGTTTTTTCAACTTGAACGCCGGCATTTTTTAGAAGCTCATGGACATCATTTGCGAAAACATATTGTTCCATTAGTGGTGTTGCGCCCATGCCGTTAACAAGTACAACCACTTTATCTCCCGGTAAGAGTTTGCTTTCATTACTAATACGTTCATACAGTTGCTTAGCTAAACGAGCAGACGGCATGATTTTTTCGCGCGTAAATCCTGGTTCGCCGTGGATACCGATTCCGAGTTCGATTTCGTCGTCACCAAGTTCAAAACCAGGATGTCCAACCTCAGGGACAGTACACGGAGTAAGTGCGACACCAAGCGTTTTAACCGAAGCAATTACTTTTTCACCAAGGGCTTTCAGTTCTTCAAGAGATGCGCCTGCTTCTGCGGCTGCCCCGATAATTTTATGCACGAGAACAGTCCCGGCTACACCGCGGCGTCCTGTTGTAAAAGTACTATCCTCAACAGCAATATCATCATCTACTACAATTTGCTCTACTTTAATATCATCGGCATCTGCTAAATCTGCCGCCATTTCAAAATTCATTACGTCACCAGTATAATTTTTTACGATTAAAAGTACACCAGCGCCTTGATCTGCGGCTTTTATACCTTCATAAATTTGGTCAGGTGTTGGGGAAGTGAAAACATCGCCGCATACAGCCGCAGATAGCATTCCGCGACCTACATAACCAGCATGAGCCGGCTCGTGACCAGAACCTCCACCGCTTACTAGCCCGACTTTTCCTGGACGTTTATCATTTCTTGCAATGACGCGAGTTCCTTCGACACGGTGAACAACATCTGCGTGCGATTTAACTAAACCTTCCACCATCTGTTCTACTACTTGATCAGTACCGTTAAGAATCTTCTTCATCTGACAAAAAACCTCCTTTAAAATAGTCCTCTTACCTCAATTTCCCTTTACTAGAAAGTCAAAACGTAGTTGCCCCTTTTATTATACAACTTCAAAAATGAAAACGCTTTAAAACTGCAAGAATGTGTCATAAATCCAGCAAAATGATACAATGAAAGAGAGAATTTGAAAAGGGGAATTGTTATGAGAGATCAGACTAAAATGCCTTTAGTGGAACGGTTAGATGCTCATGCTAAATCTTGCCCAATATCACTCCATGTTCCTGGACACAAAAGCGGAGCCATTTATCCAGATGCATGGCAAAAACTTTTGAAATGGGACGTAACAGAAATCACTGGAATGGACGATTTGCACCACCCGGAAGATGTGATTTTGGAAGCAGAAGCATTACTTGCCGAGTGTTATGGAAGTAAAAAAAGCTATTTTTTAGTTAACGGGACAAGCGGAGGGAGCTTGGCGGTTATTATGGCGACGTTAAAGCGCGGGGAAAAAGTTTTAGTTCCGCGAGATGCACATAAATCAATCTTACATGGAATCGAACTCGCCGGTGGAGAACCGATTTTCTTAACCCCAGTGACAAACAAAGAAGTTGGCGTCGCAAGTGGTGTGACAACCGAACTTCTCGAAGAAACATTACATAATCACCCAGATGTAAAACTATGTATTTTCACTTATCCGAGCTATTACGGAACGACTTTTAACTTGCAAAAATGTATTCAAATTGCGCATGATTTTGGCGCGGTTGTATTTGTCGATGAGGCGCATGGGGCGCACTTTTTAACAAGTTCTGAATTTCCGAAAAGTGCAGTGGAACTTGGTGCGGATGTGGTTGTTCAGTCGGCGCATAAGACGTTGCCGGCACTAACGATGGGATCCTATTTACATGTGGTGAATGATTTACCGGTTTTTGAAAAACTAGCTTATTACTTGCAAGTATTTCAAACGAGCAGCCCATCTTATTTAATTATGGCGTCACTGGATGCGGCCAGAAAATATGCGGCAACATACACAGCAGCAGACGTTGAAGCTTTTTGGAAAATGCGTGCCAGATGGATTAAATGGCTAACGAAGAATAAATTTGAAGTCATTTTGCCAGATGATCCACTTAAAATCATCGTGCGCAAAACAGGTTATACAGGCTATGAACTGCAAGCAATTTTTGAAGAAAGTTCTTATTTCCCCGAGCTTGCCGACGAGTCACAAGTGTTACTGATTTTACCATTAATTAAAAAAGGGATTGATTTCACGCCGATTAGCCGAATTCATTCTCCCACGAAAAAAGAAATTGCGAAAGAACCATATGAAATGTCAGCACCTTGTGCGTCATGCCTTGCACTAACTTATGAAGAAATGCATGCACACGCGACCGAATTTGTTTTAGTAGACGATGCAACTGACCGTGTATCTGCGGAAACGATTTCACTCTATCCGCCGGGAATTCCAGCAATCATCCGCGGAGAAAGCATCACAGAAAAGCATATTCGCGAACTAAAAAACATTCGCACACGCCACTACCAAGGCGGCGAAAAACTAGCCGAGAATTACATCCGTGTATTCCGCTAATTTATGCTATAATCAAACAGAAAGCGACGCGAAAGGGAAAGGAAATTACTAAATGAAAGCTATTTTTATTACACTTGAAGGCCCAGATGGCTCTGGTAAAACAACAGTAGGAACCCTACTTAATCAAAAAATGACGGAAGCTGGCATCGATTTTATTAAGACGCGCGAACCAGGTGGCAGCCCAATTTCAGAAAAAGTAAGAAATATTGTCCTCGGAATTGGCAATGAAGAAATGGATCCAAAAACAGAGGTGCTACTTATTGCGGGAGCGCGCCGTCAACATGTCGTTGAAACAATTCGCCCAGCCTTAGCAGCAGGGAAAACAGTACTTTGTGACCGCTTTATGGATAGCTCTCTTGCTTACCAAGGTGCCGGACGTGACATGAATATGGAACAAGTTTTACAAGTGAATTTATATGCAATTGAAGATACACTGCCTGACCGGACATACTATCTCGATGTGCCTGCCGAAGTTGGTTTAGCAAGAATCGCCGCTAATAAGGGCCGTGAAGTCAACCGCTTAGATAAAGAAGATATTACCTACCACGAAAAAGTTCAAGCTGGATACGAAAAAATCATCAACATGTTCCCGGAACGTTTTATGCGAGTGGACGCTACAAAGACACCAGAAGAAATTACAGAAACTATTTTAGCTGATATTTTACGACAATTAGCCTAACATCTAGTGGGACTTCCACACCTTGCCACAAGTGCATATCGCTCTTTAAAATGGCATTTATTTGCTATAATGAAAAAAAGATAGATTTTTAGGAAGGGTTGATTTCTTTGAAACTGATATTTGCGATCGTCCAAGACCAAGATAGCAACCGTTTGTCTGACGCACTTACAAAAGGCAATTTCGGTGCGACAAAACTAGCTACAACAGGTGGATTTTTAAAAGCAGGCAACACCACATTTATTATCGGTACAGAAGATGAACGTGTAGATGATGCACTAGCGATAATTAAGGAAAACTGTAAAGCACGCGAACAAATGATGACACCATCCGCATCCCTTGGAGTGACGGTAGATACGTACGTGCCTTACCCAATCGAAGTCCAAGTTGGCGGCGCAACCGTGTTTGTAATGCCAGTGGAAAGTTTTCATCATTTTTAAAGCAGATAATGGAAAAGCAGGTATGCGATAAGAGCTACCTGCTTTTTCTTTATCGATAAATGAAAAGAGAGCCATGCGTGGACATGACTTTCTAACAGCAGCAACGTCATAAAAATGCGGGCAAGGTTTAAAATTGATACATAATCGCCTTTTCTCACCCAACAAGTGTCCAGACGATTATTTTTTTCTTATTAAATTCAAGCCTAGCAAAAGCCGAGTTAACAATCAAAAAGAGTAAATGGGAGTTGGATGCTTTAAACTATCAATGCGAGATAGATGAATTATAACCAATAGGCCCTGCTATGCAGATCATAATGGAGCTGTTTAATTTTAATAAAAAAACCGCAGACAAAGCAATTTCTCGCTTTATCCGCAGTTTCTAACCTATCTCACTCACGAGATAGGCTTTTTATATTCACTTAATCGTCAATTTCTGACCAACATGAATCATATTGCTTGTTAACTTGTTCCAAGCTTTAATATTATCTACAGTTGTTTTATATTGTCTAGAAATGGCCCATAAAGAGTCGCCTTTTTTGACAGTGTATGTTTTTACTGTGGAATTGTTTGTTGTGTTTGGTTTAGCTGTATTTGTGTTTGTAGTAGATTCGGCACTTACTTTAAGCTTTTGACCTGGATAAATGAAGTCGGATTTCAAGTTATTCCAAGCTTTTAAGTTAGCGATAGTCACTTTGTTGTTGTTAGCGATTCTCCAAAGGGAGTCCCCTTTTGCAACTGTGTAAACTTTGGCATTTGTGCTTGTGCTAGTACTATTGTTTGTGCTTGGTTTGGATGTATTCGTGTTTGTGCTCGGTTTAGACGTATTTGTGTTGGTGGTAGTAGAACCAGCACTTACTTTAAGTTTTTGGCCTGGGTAAATAAAGTCAGATTTCAAGTTATTCCAAGCTTTTAAGTTAGCGATAGTCACTTTGTTGTTATTTGCGATTCTCCAAAGGGAGTCCCCTTTGACAACTGTGTAAACTTTAGCGTTTGCGTTCGTGCTAGTGCCTGTACTTGGGTTGGACGTGCTTGTTCCTGTGCTCGGTTTAGACGTATTTGTGTTGGTGGTAGTAGAACCAGCACTTACTTTAAGTTTTTGGCCTGGGTAAATGAAATCAGATTTCAAGTTGTTCCAAGCTTTTAAGTTCGCGATGGTTACTTTATGGTTGTTCGCGATTCTCCAAAGGGAGTCCCCTTTGACCACTGTATAAATTTTTGCGTTGGAAGTGTTTTCGGTGTTGCTAGAATTCCCAGCATTACCAGTGCTTCCGGAGTTTCCGCCAGTTGTTTTGCCACTGTCATATTGGGTTAAATTATATCGACTAATTAAGTCATTTAATTTTGTTGCATAGGCTGTGTCTGTTGCGTATGTTCCTGTTAAGGCTTTGGTTGCGTCTTTGTAGGAAGTAGTGTTGCTTTTCCAAACTTTAGAGTAGTAATTTGAATTCCAGCTTGGGCCGTTACGAATAACTTTGGCATAGTCTTCAAGTGATTGGTGGTAAGAAGGGTACTTTCTGAATTTAGCTGTGATTGTGTAGTAGTTTCCTTTACCATCATCTTCAAGTGTTTGTTTTGTGTAAGATTGGCCGTTGTATGCTCCTTTGATTCCAAAAAGATTATAGTTTGGAGCAGAACCTAATTCACTCGTTCCATAAGCGCTTTCTAAAATTGCTTGGGCGATCATGACAGATGCGTACAGGTCATTTTCTGCTGCAATTTGGGAAGAAGAGGCTTGGATTGTTTGTACAAAGCTTTGAATAGTTGCGCCAGAACGTAAGGCGGTTTTTTGTACCTGATTATAAGTAGCAACAGTTGGAGAACTTGTTTTGTCATCTGGGTTGCTAATCGTCGCTGGAGCAGCAGGCGTTTTTTCGATTTGTTGCGCAGCTAGAGCCGGAGCAGTTTCTGTAGTTGTTGTTTGTTCTTTTGTTTCTGCGTTGTTTGTTTTATTTTCTGTTGTGTTTTCAGGAGTGGCAGTTGCGGGTGCTTCTGTAGTTGTGTTAGCTTCTGCGCTTTTAGATGCTTCGTCAGCAGGCGCTGTTTCGTCTGCGCTAACGATTACTTCGATTCCTGGAACAGTGATAGAGGTTGCGATGGCAGTAACCCCAGCAATTGTTGCACCAGTTTTAAATTTTTTACTTTTTTTGTTTTTCTTTTCTTCTTGTAAGGCTTCAAGAATCCGTTCTTTTCTCGTCTTTTGCATGGTAAGTCACTTCCAATTCTTTAAAATATTCTACATCCATTATTACATACTTCACATTACTTATGATTGATATCGACAAATTGTAATTAAATTGTCAAAAAGGCTTGTCTTTGTTATACTGAATATAAGCAAGTGCTTACTTAGTTGAACGGGGGTAAAATAATGATTACAAACGAATCCATCATGGATGCAACGCTTTGTATGATGGCGAAACACGGCATTAAAGGCTCCACAACAAGACAATTAGCAGAAGCCGCTGGAATAAATGAAGCTACGATTTTTAAAAAATTCAAGAGCAAAGATAACCTTATTCATATGACGCTGGAAGTCCAATTTGAAAGTATGAAGGCGGAAATCAATCAATTTTTTGATAAAGATTTTGAGAGTGCCAAAGTATTTTTACGACAAGCGAGCCAATTTATTTCGGATATTTATGAAAAATATCGGGATTTTATGGTAATTTCCGTTCGAGAAATGGGTAGCAAAGATATGGAATTTATTGATCCATCGATTGTGGAATATTTGTATGAACGGGTTAATCAAAAAGTAAAAGAAATGGTTCCGAGTAAGAACTCTGCGCAAGAAGCAGATGCGATTTCTTTAATTTTAAATAGTGTTATTTTGCTTATTATGGTGGAAAAAGTACGCGATGATATTTATAAGCGCCCGCCAACGATTACAACAACCGCAGATTCTTTAGCAGATGTTTTGTTGAAATTATTGAAATAAATCACGAAAAGTTAAATAAAAGTTAAGTATTTTACACTTTGTCTTGCGGGCTTAGATTTTCTATGTTAAACTCGTAGACGATTAGAGCGATAATAAATATGTAGTTTTGCCTGTTAGGTGAGGCTCCTATGCAAACACAGGCCACTGCCCAAAAATGTCCAAAGACGCCAATGGGTAGAACAGGGATTGTCGGATTAAGGCTTTCCATAATGTGGCTAAGAGTATTCTTTACGTTGCATAGTGCCAAAACTTTAGCGAGGGGAGTCTGTTTTAGTATGCGTATAAACTCAGAAGTCCTTGCCAAGGTTTTGGTAAGGACTTTTTTCATGTTTATTATGAAAATAATTATCTGGGAATTAAAACCTTTTTTTCAGATAATTAAGCTTAGATAAAATTCGAAAGGAGATGAAGGCAATGGACCACCATCAGGGAGAGGAAGTAGAAGAACCGGACTCGTATGACAGTAATCAAGCTGCAAGAGTGACTAACCTTCATCTCTGGCGCACATAAACGTTATTCTCAGCTTGCCTAGAAAGAATTGGAGGCAAGGAAAATGAAAAAACTACATGTAAAAAAGCAAGGTAATAATTTGCTCAAAGAATCACAAATGAGCAGAGGAAAAGTTTTGGAAAAATTAGGTGTTATGGAAACGGGGCTAACAAACGTAGAAGTTACGGAAAGATTAGCGGAATTTGGTCCCAATCAAACAGTGGAAGAAAAGAAAGTATCGAATTTACGGCTCTTTATTCGGGCGTTTAATGATCCGTTTATCTATATTTTAGCGATGTTGATGGTTGTTTCGTATTTGACGGACGACATGGAAGCAACCGTGATTATGGCGCTAATGATACTTGCGAGCGGCATACTTGGATTTATTCAAACAAGTAGAGCTGAGCGGGCGAGTTACGCGTTAAAAAACATGGTGAAAAATAGAGTCAATGTTATTCGAAATGGCTCCATGGATTTGGTGATGCAAGATGCTATCGTACCAGGAGATTTAATTGAAATTTCGGCGGGAGATATTATCCCAGCAGATGCGCGTGTTATTTCGGCTACGGACTTATTAATTAATCAATCGGCCCTTACAGGAGAATCGATTCCTGCTGAAAAATTTGTGGAAGACAAACGTGCCAATCCAGAAATTTTTGAACGGGAAAACCTATTATTTATGGGGACAGATGTGTTAAGTGGGCATGGTCGGGCAGTTGTTTTGCGGACTGGGAGCTCGACATTCTTCGGTTCATTGTCCATCGCAGCTACTGAACGGCGCGGCGATACTAGTTTTGATAAAGGTGTTAAATCAATTTCGAAATTACTATTTTATTTTATGATGGTGATGGTACCGATTGTATTTATGATTAACGGGCTTATGAAAGGCAATTGGTTAGAAGCATTTCTATATGCAGTAGCGATTGCGGTTGGTCTTACACCCGAGATGCTACCGATGATTGTCAGCACGAACTTGGCAAAGGGCGCAATCAATATGTCGAAGAAAAAAGTAATCATGAAAGAACTGAGCGCCATTCAAAATATCGGTGCGATGGATATTTTATGTACGGATAAAACTGGGACGCTCACAGAAGATAAGCTAGAACTTGTAAAATACATTGATAGTGCGGGCAAAACCTCAGAAAGCGTCTTAAAAATGGCTTATTTAAACAGTTACTTCCAAACTGGTTGGAAAAATGTTTTAGATCATGCAGTTATTGCCAAATTGGATGAGAGCACTGCAGCGGATTGGAAAAAAGTTGGCGAAATTCCCTTTAACTTTGATCGTCGCCGTTTGAGCGTAGTGGTTGAAAATAGGGCAGAAACAAGGATGATTACAAAAGGCGCGGTGGAAGAAATGCTCACTGTATGCACTCATAAGGAATTTGACGGGACTATTTCAACACTATCTGAATCAGAAAAGAGCGAATTTCAAGACATGTGTGCCGAAATGAATCGTTCAGGAATTCGAGTAATTGCAGTGGCTTATAAAACTGGAAAAGTCGGAGAAGCATTTACTAAGACCGACGAAGAACAAATGATTATTGCGGGATTCCTCGGTTTCCGCGATCCAGTAAAAGCATCGACGAAAGAAGCAATCGCTCATCTTTTTAAAAATCAAATTAACGTTAAAGTTTTGACGGGAGATAATGAAATTGTTACGAAACGAATTTGTCAGGAAGTAGGCATTCCAGCGAACGGATTTTTACTAGGTGCGGATATAGAAGAGCTTTCCGATGAAGAACTTACGCGAGAACTGCGAAAATATCACATTTTTGCTAAATTAACCCCAATGCAAAAATCGCGAATCATTGGTTTGCTTAAAAAAGCGGGGCATACGGTTGGATTTCTTGGTGATGGAATCAATGACGCGCCAGCACTTAGGAAAGCGGATGTTGGAATTTCGGTTGATACGGCGGCAGATATTACGAAAGATGCTAGCTCAGTCATTTTACTTGAGAAAAGCTTAACGGTCTTAAATGATGCGGTGATGGAAGGCCGGAATGTATTCGGTAATATTCTAAAATACCTTAAAATGACGGCCAGCTCTAACTTTGGTAATGTGTTTAGTGTTTTGGTTGCGAGTGCATTTATTCCGTTTTTACCAATGCTATCGTTACACCTTTTACTGCAAAATTTATTGTATGATTTCTCTCAATTAACACTCCCTTGGGACAAAATGGATCGCTCATTTTTGAAAAAGCCACATCAATGGGAACAAAAAGGAATGTTGCGCTTTATTCTATGTATTGGTCCGGTGAGTTCGATCTTTGATATTGCGACGTTTCTAATTATGTGGTTTGTATTTAGCGCGAATACGATGGCGGAGCAAGCATTATTCCACAGTGGCTGGTTTGTGGTGGGCTTACTTACGCAAACATTGGTCGTACACATGATTCGTACAGAGAAAATACCGTTCATTCAAAGTCGAGCAGCTGCACCTGTCATGATTGCAACGCTTACTGTAATGGCGCTTGGGATTATTATTCCATTTACAGGATTCGGTCATAGCATTGGGTTTGTCAGCTTGCCGGGTGGTTATTTCCCTTGGTTGATATTGATTTTGGTTGGCTATATGACTACGATGCAACTGGTGAAAACTATCTACATTCGGAAATTCCGGGAGTGGATTTAAATGCGGGCGGGGCGTGTACTATTTGTAACGTACGTACTTCTGGCAGTATGGAGTTTGCTACTTGTTTATAGCACGAGTTATGGTGTTGCCGTTATGCGATACAAAGTGGAGCCAAGTTATTTCTTTGATAGACAATTACTTTTTTATGGACTTGGTTTTTTAGGCCTACTCGTTTGCTCGCGCATTAATGTGCAACTATTTTATCGCAAACGAACGCTTCAGGTTTTGGCTGGAAGTTTGGTTGGTTTACTGATTCTAGTGCTCTTAACAGGAAGTGCGGCGAACAATGCGCAAAGATGGTTATCTATTGCGGGTGTGACTTTTCAGCCTACAGAGATGGTTAAGTTACTGCTAATACTAGTAATTGCAACAGTTTTCTTGAAAAAAGGTTGCGGAGTTCGTGTCCAATATTGGTTGCTTGGATTTTTATTTTTAACAGTGGGGCTTGTCTTTTTGCAGCCAGATCTTGGCACTGCACTGATTTTAGGCGTTATTGGGGTCGCTTTGTTTTTAACGAGCGGAGTTGGTCTCACACGCCTTGTGCGAGTAGCTATTTGGTCTTTCGCTCTCTTATTACTTGTAGCGCTAATGATTTACTTCTTTCACCCAGACTTTTTTAGTTCAGCAAAATTGGGTAGATTTGCTTTTTTGGATCCGTTTAACTTGGATAATTTAGATGCTTCTTATCAACTTAGAAATGGCTATTATGCGATTGGGAGCGGTGGGATATTTGGAAATGGCTTAGGAGGTAGTATCCAGAAGTTAGGTTATTTACCAGAACCTCATACGGATTTTATTATGACGGTGATTGCGGAGGAACTTGGTATTTTTGGTGTTATATGGACGATATTTTTGCTGATGATGTTAAGTTTTACGGCGCTCTATATTGCTATTTGCAGTCAATTTATTTTTGATTCGCTGATTTGTATTGGTGTTGCGTCTTGGGTGTCGGTGCAGATGTTTTTGAATCTCGGTGGAGTGAGTGGGATTATTCCGCTTACTGGTGTGCCGCTGCCATTTATTAGCTATGGTGGTAGTTCAGTGGTCATGCTTTCGTGTGCAGTCGGATTTGTACTGGCGGCGGCGAGACGGAACGTGCTAGCTAAAACGAGGGAGGTCGTGTATTTATGAAACGAGATGTACTTTATAACCGGATTATTTTATCGGTGTTCTTATTGTCTTTAGTTAGTTGTGTGGCAATCTATTACGCGCAGCAGACAAATCAGTACAATACGAATTTTTTAGGAATGCAATTGGTGTTTTTAGCAATTGGGACGCTTACGTGTTTTGGCGTTTCTAGGCTTCCAGTGGAGTTTTTGCGTCATCATGCGGTTTGGTTGTATGTGCTGATGGTTATTATGCTCTTAGGAATACTCATTCCTAACCCTTTAGTACAAAATATAAATGGGGCGACACGTTGGTACCGCTTCGCTGGGCTATCTTTTCAACCGTCTGAAGTGGTAAAATCCATTTTTATCTTTGTATTAGCGCATTTTGCAGTGAAATATCAAGCGCAAAAATGGAAACAATTAGGGATTTTAACGGTGCTTACAGGAATCGTATTACTATTAATTATGAAGCAACCAGACCTCGGTACGACGATTGTTTATGGGGTTACGGCGCTAGCGATTATTTTACTGGCGATTAAATCGACGAAGCTGATGGTCGGAATTATTACATTAATTCTAACAATAGCGACGGTAGGAATGTATGTTATCGTGTACCACATTAGCCTGCTAGAAAAAATTGGATTTCATGCATATCAGTTTTCGCGGATTCAGACATGGCTTGATCCAACGACTGACCCAGACGCGGTGTACCAACTTAACTTGTCGATGAAGGCGGTTGGTTCGGGGATGATGACTGGTAGTTCGGGAACAAATGCGTATATTCCTGAAAGCCATACTGATATGATTTTTAGCACGATTGGTCATCAATTTGGGTTTGTTGGTGTAAGTTTGTTGTTAATTTTATTTATGCTACTTATCCATCAATTAATTATGGCGGCTCTATTGATGAAGAATACTTTTTCTTCGCTTGTTTTAGCGGGCTTTGCAGTGAGTTTTGCATTTAATATTTTTGAGAATATTGGTATGACTGTTGGACTTATGCCACTCACGGGGATTCCGCTTCCTTTCATTAGTTATGGTGGGAGTGCTGTGCTAGGTAATTTTATTGCAGTAGGTGTAGTGCTAGCGATTATCCGGTCAGATGCCGATTTAATAGAAGAAAAAAACCAGTTGTCATGATGACAACTGGTTTTTTAAGTGTTATTTATTCTTATAAAGGTCTACAATTTCTTTCGCTAAGTCTTTGAAAGTGATTGCGTTCATTAAGTGATCTTGTGCGTGAACGAGTAGAAGGGAAACTTCTGTTTTTTCACCACGTGCTTCACCTTGTATAAGTTTTGTTTGAGAATGATGCGCTTCAAGTAGTGCTTGTTCTGCTTGGGCGATTTGTTCGTCTGCTTGAGCGAAATCCCCTTTTTTTGCGGAATCAATGGCTAACATAGCATCGCTTTTAGCGTTACCACCGAACACGATCAAGCTCATAATAGTTTGCTCTAAATCCATCTGTAAACACGTCCTTAAAGTTTTGGTTTTTAAAAATTATTCTGCAGTAACGCCTTCAGCAGCAAGTGCTTCTTTTTCACGACGTAGCTCTTGGATTTGAGCAATTTTCGCGAATGGAAGGAAGATTAGGATAGATAGACCTAAGTTTACAGCTGCAAGTACGCCACCAGCGATACTTTGTGTTGCAAGTGCTCCACCGATAATTGGTGGTGTAGTCCAAGGAGTTACGATAGTACAAGCTGGTACCCAACCGATAGCTGTTGCAAAGTAAGCTACAGTTACAAGTACAAGTGGTGCCAAGATGTACGGAATGAACATAATTGGATTCAAGACGATTGGAAGACCAAACATCATTGGTTCGTTAATGTTGAAAAGACCTGGCGCTGCAGACAATTTAGAAACTGTCATGTACGCTTTATGTTTACGAGCTACGATAAAGATAGCGATGATTAAACCGATAGTTGCCCCAGTTCCGCCTAAGTTAACGAAAGAGTCAAAGAAAGGTTTGTTAACGATGTAAGGAAGTTCTTTACCAGCTTCTAGTGCTTTTACGTTAGCTTCGATAGCTGGGATGTTGATTGTTTGCATGAACGGGTCGATAATGTTCGCACCGTGTAAACCAAAGAACCAAAGGAAAGCAGAAACGAATGCTAGTAGTAACGCTGCTGGCAAGGAGTTTGCAAGACCCATGAATGGTTCTTGTACTAATTCGTAGAAAGAAATTACTAAGTTAGTCACACCAGCTGCTTGGAAGAACGCAGTGATAAGACCAAAGATAGAAACAGTGATCATTGCAGGGAATAAAGCTGCGAATGAACGAGAAACTGCCGGTGGAACACCATCAGGCATGTTGATAACAAGTTTTGGGCTACCACTTAAACGAGTGAAAATTTCAGTGGAAAGAATTGCAATAATAAGTGCTAAGAAAAGACCAGTTGATCCAAGACCACCAGTGTTTGCAACACCGTCAGCACCTGGAGCAATTGCGCCAATAGTGAAGAAAGTTGCTACAGAAACTACTGCGGAAGAAAGTGGATCTTTGTCATAAGATTTAGCTAAGTTGTAAGCTACAGTGAAAGCGATAAGTAATGCTAAGATAGCAAAAGTACCGTTCCAAACGTTTCCGCCGAATGCTTGCCAAGTTCCTTCACCAAATAAGTTATTCATGAATTTTTGGTAAGCTTGAATTGGGAAGTTGTTAATTAAAACGGCGAAAGACCCTAGAATCATAAGTGGCATAGTTGTAATGAAACCATCACGAATTGCTACTAAATGACGTTGTCCACCAATTTTGGCAGCGTAGGGAATGAAATATTTCTCCATAAATGCGATAAAACCATTCATTTTTTATTCTCCTTTTTTGAGGGATAAAGTAATAGCCGGGTTAAGATGAATACATAATTTCTAAAACATGGCGATATTACTATACCTCTTTAGTTTTTTATAATTTTCAGCTAGCTAGCTGTAATTACCCTCTTTTTACTTCATTAAATCTAATGCTTGTTCTAAAACTTTGTCGCCTTTCATCATTCCGTAATCAACACTGTTAATAACAGCTAATGGAATACCTTTTGGCTCTAATTTTTTCTTCATGTTTCCTTCTAAGAAACGTACTTGTGGTCCAAGTAATAAAACATCGATTTCGTCTAAATGGTTAGCTGCTTCTGCTTCTGCAACGGCGAAGATTTTTGCTTCAAGGCCTTTTTCTGCAGCTGCTTTTTCCATTTTTGTAACTAGTAAGCTGGTAGACATACCTGCTGAACATACTAACATGATTGTTTTCATGATTATTTCCTCCTCTAGATAATTCTCTTAACACTTATTTATATATGCAAGTACCGTGCCAACTTTAAATGTGGCTATAAAAGGGTTTTCATTTTGTTTTTTGCTTACACATTGGCTTTTTTTGTGTGTAAATTTTACACACATAGAGATATTAACGGAATCTTTATGCGGAGCTTTAGAATCTTAACACTGTCTTTATACGTTTGTTGGTAGGATTAGTGGTGGAAAGAGTACGGTGAAGGGGTGAACGGAAAATGGGTGTTGTTCTAGTAATTGCTGGAATAATCGGTTTAGGTTTGTTGGTGTATTTATTTTATGTGTTGTTTAGAGGTGAGGACTTATGAAGTATATCGTGATGCAAGATGTGTTTTTTGTTGTATTGTTATTAGTTTTGGCGGTGCCTCTTGGAATTTATATGTATAAAGTGATGATTGGGGAAAAAGTGTTTTTGTCACGGATGTTAGAACCAGTTGAACGGTTTGGTTATCGGTTGATGGGTGTGAGTGAGGTTGGAATGTCCGCAAAACGTTATGCGGTATCGGCGCTTGCCTTTAGCGCGGTAGGCTTCGTATTTGTAATGGCAGTGTTGATGCTACAAGGTTTTTTACCGCTCAACCCAGAAGGTATGAAAGGGCTTAGTTTTAGTCTTGCGTTTAATACGGCGGCGAGTTTTGTATCGAATACGAACTGGCAAGCTTATTCTGGTGAGGCGGCTTTATCTTATTTCTCGCAGTCGATTGGCTTAACAGTGCAGAATTTTGTGTCAGCGGCGACAGGGATAGCAGTTTTATTTGCCGTAATCCGCGGCTTTATATGGAAGAAACAGAAAACAGTGGGGAATTTTTGGCAAGATTTATTCCGCGTGACACTTTATATTTTGCTACCACTTTCGCTTGTTTTGGCGCTTCTTTTAGTTTCGCAAGGAGTGGTACAGTCCTTTGCTGATTATTCGGTTATCGAAACACTTGAAAATGGGGCAAAACAGTTGATTCCACTAGGCCCAGCTGCAAGCCAAATTGCTATTAAACAGCTTGGTACAAATGGTGGTGGTTTTTTCGGAGCAAATTCTGCGTTTCCGTTTGAAAATCCCTCTAGTTTTACTAATTTAATAGAAATGTTGGCGATTTTACTTATTCCAGTGGCGCTTGTTGTAATGTTTGGGCGTGCAGTGAAGGATAGTAAGCAAGGGCGCGCAATTATGACAGCGATGATGATTGTTTTCGTTGTTGGGGTTGTTGCTATTACAATCTCCGAACAATTTGCAGGTCCAAGTTATCAAGGTGTTGCGACTTCTGGCAGTATGGAAGGAAAAGAGGTTCGTTTTGGTGTTGGCGGCTCGTCGCTTTTTGCGGCTTCCACGACGGCGGCCTCGAATGGAGCGGTGAACGCAATGCACGATAGTTTGACTCCGCTTGGTGGACTGGTGCCGATGTTCTTTATGCAACTCGGTGAGGTTATTTTTGGCGGCGTTGGTAGTGGGCTTTATGGCATGATTGGCTTTATAATTTTGACGGTGTTTATAGCGGGGCTCTTGGTTGGACGGACGCCAGAATACTTAGGGAAAAAAATTGAACCTTATGATATGAAAATGGTTTGTTTGCTTATTTTGGTTCCGCCGCTGTTGACTTTATTCGGTACGGCGGTTGCGGTAATGATGCCGAGTGTGCAAGCTTCTGTTTCGGCGAGTGGGGCGCACGGTTTTTCTGAGGTGCTCTATGCATTTACTTCGATGGGAAATAATAATGGTAGTGCTTTTGCTGGATTTGCGGCAGACACGACGTTTACAAATATGGTTGGTGCAGTAATGATGTTACTTGCTCGTTTTATTCCGCTAGTTGCGGCGCTTTATTTAGCGCAGAATATGGCTGGAAAAAGTTCGGTTGCAGCGAGTAGCGGGACGTTATCGACGAAAAATGGCATGTTTATTGGTCTTTTAATTGGTGTTGTGGTACTTGTTGGCGCACTTAGTTTCTTGCCAGCACTTGCACTTGGGCCAATTGCGGACTTCTTTACAACTTTCAAATGAGGTGAATGGAAATGATGGAAAAAGGTATTTGGAAAGATGCGCTGATTCAGTCGACGAAAAAACTGTCCCCAAAACTACAAGTGAAAAATCCGGTAATGTTGCTTGTTTATGTTGGTGCGATTTTGGCAACAAGCCTTTATTTTCTCGGTTTCTTCGGGATTTCGGATGAGAAATCTGGTTATACGCTAGCGATTGCGCTGATTTTATGGTTTACAGTGTTATTTGCGAATTTTGCTGAGGCGATTGCGGAAGGTCGCGGTCGAGCACAGGCGGATAGTTTGAAAATGGCTCGAAAAGACGTTTTAGCTCGAAAATTGAAGAATATTGATGATAAAACTGATGTGATTGAAATTGCTTCGAATGACTTGAAAAAAGGCGATATTGTGTATATCCTGGCGAATGAACAAATCCCGATGGACGGTGAAGTGATTGAAGGTGCGGCTTCGGTTGATGAAAGTGCAATAACTGGGGAATCTGCACCGGTAATTCGTGAGTCTGGTGGGGATAGAAGTGCCGTGACAGGTGGGACTACACTTGTTTCTGACTGGCTGGTTGTTCGTGTAACGGCGGTCTCTGGAGAAAGTTTCTTAGATAAAATGATTGCGATGGTGGAAGGTGCTTCACGGAAAAAGACGCCGAATGAGATTGCTTTACAAATTTTACTTGTAACGCTTTCGATTATTTTTCTGGCAGTTTCAGCGACACTTTTACCATTTACTGAATTTGCGAGTAAGCAGGCGGGTGCAGGATCGGCAATTTCGATTACGAATGTGATTGCTTTGCTCGTTTGTTTGGCGCCAACTACGATTGGTGCGCTGCTTTCGTCGATTGGGATTGCTGGAATGAGCCGGTTAAATCAAGCGAATGTTTTAGCAATGAGTGGTCGTGCGATTGAGGCGGCTGGTGATGTGGATGTGCTTTTGCTCGATAAAACTGGGACGATTACACTGGGAAATCGGAAAGCAAGCGAATTTTTGCCAGTAGATGGTGTGACGGAACAAGAGCTGGCAGATGCGGCTCAACTTTCCTCGATTGCAGATGAAACGGCGGAAGGTAGGAGTATCGTTGTATTGGCGAAAGAACGGTTCGACATTCGCGGACGAGATTTTGCTGAAATGCACGCAGAATTTGTTCCTTTTACTGCAACAACGCGAATGAGCGGAATTGACTATCAAGAAAATACGATTCGAAAAGGTGCAGCGGATGCGGTTCACGCTTACGTAACAGCAAATGGCGGCACGTACCCAAAAGAGTGTGATGCGATTGTGAGCAAAGTTGCCGGTGCTGGAGGTACGCCACTTGTCGTTGTCCGCAACAATCAAGTGCTAGGCGTCATTTATTTAAAAGATATCGTGAAAAATGGTGTAAAAGAACGTTTTCTTGATTTACGAAAAATGGGTATTAAAACAATTATGATTACTGGTGATAATCCAATGACCGCGGCAGCCATTGCGGCGGAAGCAGGAGTCGATGATTTTCTAGCAGAAGCAACCCCAGAAGCAAAATTAGAATTAATTCGCGAATATCAACGGGAAGGTCATTTAGTGGCGATGACAGGAGACGGGACGAATGATGCGCCAGCTCTTGCACAAGCGGATGTAGCTGTTGCGATGAATACAGGAACACAAGCTGCAAAAGAAGCTGGGAATATGGTTGATCTGGATTCTAGTCCGACCAAATTAATTGATATTGTTCGGATTGGCAAACAACTTTTAATGACGCGTGGTGCACTGACAACATTTAGTGTTGCGAATGACTTAGCGAAATACTTTGCGATTATTCCGGTGCTATTTTACGGCATTTTTCCACAACTTGAAGCGCTAAATTTAATGGGATTAACAAGCCCGACGAGCGCGATTTTATCCGCGATTATTTACAATGTGGTGATTATCATTGTTCTTATTCCGCTTTCTTTAAAAGGCGTGAAATATCGTGAAATGCCGGCCGGGAAATTACTGAGCCGAAATATGTTGATTTATGGTCTGGGTGGTCTGATTGCGCCATTTATCGCGATTAAATTGATTGATATGCTATTAACTGTTTTAGGAATCGTTTAAGGGGGAGAAAACATGAAAAGATTCATGCAAATTTGGAAGCCAGCAGTAGTAGGATTTCTACTTTTGACATTAGTGTGTGGCGTGATTTATCCAGGTATTGTCACTGTTTTTGCAGGTGTAGCTTTCCATGACAAAGCAAATGGAAGTATAATAGAAGAAAAACGAGCAGATGGTACAACCGGAAATGTTGGTTCTGCTGAAATTGGCCAAACGTTTACCGAGCCTGAATACTTGATTGGACGGGCTGCAAGTGACGGAGCGGCGACAAACTTAAATCCTACTAGCGAAGAACAAAAACAATTAGTAGAAAAACGAATTGCTTGGTGGCATAAACTAGATCCGACAAATAATCGCGTCATTCCGATGGATCTCGTAACAGCTTCAGCAAGTGGTGTGGATCCGGATATTTCAGAGGCTGCTGCGGCATATCAAGTAGACCGAATTTCTAGAGAACGAGGCATTTCCACCAAAGAAGTCAAAGAAATTATCGCAGAACATACAAATGAGCGATTGTTAGGTTTTTGGGGTGAGCCAACTGTGAACGTATTACAAGTGAATTTGGCATTAGATAGATTGAAAATGTAAGTTGGAGGCGAGTATATGGAAACGAATCGTCCAAGTCCGGATGCGCTACTGGTGAATTTGCAAGAAGAAACAGATTCATCCGTGGGTAAATTAAAAATATATTTTGGCTTTGCGGCAGGTGTTGGAAAAACATATGCTATGTTAAGTGACGCCAAAGATCAATTAGCTGCAGGTGTGGATGTCGTGGCGGGTTATATTGAACCTCATGCTCGCGAGGAAACGTTGAAAATGCTAGAAGGAATCCCGATTATTCCACCTAAAGCAATCACTCACAAAAATATTGCGCTCAAAGAATTCGATTTGGACGAAGCGTTGAAACGGAAACCAGAACTAATCTTGGTAGACGAACTTGCACACACGAATGCAGCAGGCGTGCGAAACAAGAAGCGTTTCCAAGATGTGGAAGAATTACTCCAAGCAGGCATTGATGTATATACAACTGTTAATGTGCAACATATTGAAAGCTTGAATGATATCGTTGAAGGTATTACTAAGGTCGCCGTGCGCGAAACGATTCCTGATTATGTTTTTGATGAAGCAGACCGAGTAAAATTAATTGATATTGAACCAGACGAGCTTTTAAAACGGCTCGAACAAGGGAAAATCTATCAACCAGAACGTGCGCGAACAGCTATGCAAAACTTTTTTACTAGAGAAAACTTAAAGCTTTTGCGCGAAATTGCGATGCGAAAAGCGGCTGACCGAATTAGCCACGAATATGATCAAACGGGTATTTATCCAGAAAAACGCGCAAGCAGCAAATGGCTCGTTTGTATTGGGACATCGCCTTCGTCTGCAAAACTCATTCGCTGGACAGCGCGTACTGCCGAGGCTTTCCGCGCACCGTGGACTGCTCTTTATATTGAAAACGAAGAAAATGATTATATGACCAAAGCGGAGAAAAAATGTCTGCGGGAAACGATGGAACTTGCTGAACGGCTTGGTGCAGAGATTGTTACTCTCGCTGGACATGATATTGCAGAAACAGTAGCCGAGTACGCTCGTCTGACCGGTGTGACAAATATTGTTGTTGGAAAATCTCGCCGACGCATGGGTTTGCGTTCCTTATTTGAAGAGGATTTTGAAGATCGGCTTATCACGCATTTGGATAACGTCGATATGCACATCATCCCTTCAAGCCAGCCGAAAACAAAAAAACGGCGAATGAAAATGCGTTTTAAAAGTTTCCTCACATGGCATGATATGGCGAAAATGGTCTTACTTTTAACGCTAGCGACAGCGATTTGTGTCGGCTTAAGTGAATTTGGCATTGGTGACCAAAATGTGATTATGATGTATATTTTGTCTGTTTTAATTATTTCTCGTGTAACGAGCGGTTATGTGTATGGTGTTCTGGGTTCCATCATTGGCGTCATGCTATTTAATTTTTTCTTCACGTCACCACTTTATACATTTAACACGATTCAGGCAGGGTATCCAGTGACTTTTGGAATTATGCTTTTAGTTGCGTTGATTACGAGTGCGCTAACTGTTCGAATTAAAACACAAGCGAGCCTTGCTGTCGAGCGGGAACGCCGAACGGAAGTGCTTTATGAAATCAATAAAAGGCTATTAGTTACCCGCAATTTAAAAGGAATTATTGATTTAACCAATGAATATATTTTGCATTTATTTAGCCGTTCCGTTATTTTTTATTCTGCTGACCCTGCCAAAAGTAATGAAGGGATTTTTGTACAAGCAGAAGGAAAAGAAGATGCGAGTGCGCTTCTTAGTGCAGATGAAGAAGCGGTTGCCCACTGGGTATTTAAAAACAAAAAGCGAGCGGGTGCTGGGACAGATACGCTAATGGGCGCTTTTGGCTATTATATGCCAGTGATGTCCCAAGGAAAGGTGCTTGGTGTCATCGGGGTTTCTTGCTCCCCAGAAGAAGGTCCGCTCACACAAGATAATCGGATATTTTTACGAATGATTAGCTCTCAAGTCGCGCTGGCTTTAGAGCGTCAATATTTATCAGAGGAACAGCGCCAAATTGTTATTGAATCAGCCAAAGAAAAGATGAGAAGTAATCTACTACGGGCGATATCACACGATTTGCGAACGCCGCTTACAGGCATCATTGGCGCAAGTTCCGCCTTACTTGAAAAAGAAGATGAATTAGACAAAGAAACCGAGCGGAACTTAATTAGAGGCATTAAAGATGACTCAGGCTGGCTCATACGGATGGTTGAGAATTTGCTATCTGTGACACGAATTAGTGAAGGTTTGGTGAGTTTGGAACGAGCGCCGGAAGCTGTAGAAGAAATTGTTGGTGAAGCGGTTGGGCGCATAAAAAAACGTTTCAGAGACCGAACTATTCACGTGAAAGTTCCGCGCGATCTTTTGATGGTTCCGATGGATGGGACGCTGATTGAACAAGTGCTTATTAATTTAATGGAAAATGCCCTGCGTCACGGTGGAACTAGTGCAGAAGTTTGGGTAGACGTGACGAAAACGAAGCAAAGTGCAATTTTCAGTGTACGTGATAATGGAAAAGGGATCCCAGAAAATCGGTTGCCAGATTTATTTGATACTTTTGCGGTAGAGGCAAGAGAACGCTCGGACATGTCCCGTGGTTTAGGGCTGGGCTTATCCATTTGCATGTCAATCATTCGGGCGCACGACGGAACTTTGGAAGCAAAAAACAATAAACACGGTGGGGCGACATTCTGGTTCACTTTGCCACTAGACGGAGGAGATGGAAAATGAACAGCAAAAGGCTTGTGCTAATTGTGGAAGATGAAGAGGGCATCAGTAATTTTATTTCGGCTGTTTTGACGGCGAGTGATTATTCAGTGATTAAAGCAGTGAGTGGAAAAGAAGCACTAGAGCAGACAGCAAGCCATTCTCCGGATGTTGTGCTACTCGATTTAGGTTTGCCCGATGTAGAAGGGCTGGATGTGCTCCGTGATATTCGCGTTTGGTCAAAAGTGCCGATTATTGTTGTGTCTGCGCGCGATCACGAACGAGAAAAAGTGACGGCACTTGACCTTGGCGCAGATGATTATATTACGAAACCATTCGGGACATCGGAACTACTGGCACGTATTCGGACTGCCCTCAGACACATTCAACCAAGTAGCAAAGAAGCGCCAAATGACCATATTATTCGCATTCAAGACTTGTATATTGATGACGACCGCCGACTTGTCAAAATGGGTGATACGGAAATTCACTTTACGCCAATTGAATATAAAATTTTGCTTTTATTAGCTCGCCACGCTGGTAAAGTCCTTACACATGATTTTATTATTCGCGAAATTTGGGGGCCTTATCCTAGTGAAAATCAAGCGCTTCGGGTCAATATGAGTAACATCCGACGTAAAATTGAAAAAAATCCGGCAGAACCTGCGTACATTTTGACAGAAGTTGGGGTTGGATACCGGATGGCAGAAGAATAATATGTTATGATAAAAATAAACGCCAGGAGGAATGAAGATGCATAAAACAATCCGTAGCGTAGACGTTTATTATGAAAAATATGGTGAAGGAATACCAATAATAATGATTCATGGCTTTGGTCCTGATTCGCAGCTGATGATTGGTTGCATGGAGCCAGTCTTTGATAAGAAGAGCTCATTCTCACGCATTTATGTGGATTTGCCTGGAATGGGGAAAACTGAGAATTACGACTCCATTCAAAATGCTGATCACGTACTTACGCTTTTACTAGAATTTATTGAAGCTGTAATTCCGGGCGAGCAATTTGTACTCGCCGGAGAATCGTATGGTGGTTATTTAGCTCGCGGAATCGCAGCAAAAATGCCAGATAGAGTGCTTGGAGTCTTACTTATTTGTCCAGTCATTTATCCTGAAAAAGAAAGAAGAACGCTCCCCGAACAAAAAGTCATGTACCAAGACGATACATTTGTACGTTCGCTATCAAAAGAAGACCGAGCATACTTTTCAAAAAGTGGTGTCATTTTAACAGCAAGAAACTGGAATCGTTTCTTGGCGGAAGTGATGGCGGGAATAATTAATGCAGATGGAGAATTTTTAGACCGATTATCCGCGAATTATGCGCTGAGCTTTGACCCAGACGAAAAAGCGCAATTCGATGTGCCGGCATTATTCTTATTTGGTCGTCAAGATGATCACGTGGGATACGCAGACGGGATTACATTGCTTGAAAAATATCCACATGCATCGATTGCTATTCTTGATTTTGCAGGTCATAATTTGCAAATCGAACAACCGAAAATATTTACAACAATGGTGCAAGATTTCTTATTCCGTGTAAATCCAGAATGATTAACCTTTATGACCACCAACCATTTCAGACCGTTTTAAACCAGTCGCTCCATTTAATAAACTACTTGCGTGCATGAGGGATTTAAACCCATAACGCGACCGGATTTTGTCGACCGTTATTTCTAATTGTTCATGATTTAAAGTTGTGGTAGCATCCTCAAATAAATTGAGCTGCAACCCTGTTTTCAAAGTAATCTTACCGCATGAAATAGCAATGGAGCGCACAGGTTCGCGTTCATCATAACGTCTAAATAGTTGCAGGAAATAAGGAATAAGTGCATGACTGCTACTAGTGGGAGGGATTTTAGCTTGATGGCTGAATCCTTTTTTTATGCTGTATTTACTGTAGCCGACACTTAGGTGGATAACAGCAGTATCCACATGATTTTGGCGTAAACGCATGGCTACTTCCTCGACCATTTCGCGGATGACAATCTCTACTTCGGCCGGCACGTGATAGTCTTTTTCAAGAATTTGGCTTTTTCCGTAGCTTTTACTAACTGGAACATATTTTTCATTTAAAAGGCTATAATCGATGCCATGAGCATGATAGTAAAGTTGTTCGCCAACTACACCCATTGCGTTTTTCAACACTTGTGGCGGCGTTTGGCTTAGTTGGTACATATTAAAGATTCCCATTTTTTGTAGACGAACAGCAGTCCGACGCCCAATTCCGCAGACATCATCCAAATGTCTAATCTTCCAAATTGTCTCTGGAACGTCTTCATAGCGCCATTCAGCTATTCCATCGTCGCGATTTTTAGCAACGTTATCGAGCGCAAGTTTGGCAAGAAGGGGATTGTCGCCGATTCCAACTGTGACATAAAGGCGCAACTCTTCTAAAATATCACGCTGAATTTTACGAACAATCGTCTCGGTGCTTCCAAACAGCAAGTGTGATCCAGTGATATCTAAAAAACATTCATCAATACTATACACGTGAATAAACTCAGCGGGAACATAACGTCTGAAAATGGCTTGAATCATCGCATTTACTTTTAAATAAAGTTTCATTCGTGGTGGTGCGATAATAATTCGATTATCCCAGGTGGGCAGTTCGTACATTCTTGAGCCAGTTTTGATGTGGTGTTCTTGTTTCATTTTTTGGGTGGCGGCTAAAACAAGACCGCCAGTCCGGTCGGCGTTACTCATTACTACTAAATATGCCTCAAGTGGATTAAGCCGACGTTTGACACACTCAACCGAGGCGAAAAAACGATTTAATATCGATGCACAAAATATCACGGCGCGGCGCACGGCTGTAATCTTCTACTTGTACCATTTGTCGACACTCCTTTCTTCTACATTGCGAATTGCAGAGAAGGAAAGCGGAATAATACCTTCAGAATTTTTTATATAAATGGTATTATTTTCCACTCCGGAAATACGGCCGATAATGTCGTTTTCGGGAGAGGCTTCTGGATCTAGCGGCTTTTTCTGGATAACAAGCGTAGACTGATGTGTCATCGCGCTAGCTAGTACGCTCTCGATAAATTCTGTAGTCATAGCTTCTTTCCATACTAAATTTGGTTCGGCGTTTTGCATCGCCTCGGTATGTTCGCTTAATAAAAAACCGCCCCATTTCTTCATGCCGCGATCTTGATAGCTCATGTGATGACACCTCCAATATTTCAAATGTTTAGCTATTGCTTACATACATTATACGAACAAACGTTCTTATTCGCAATGCGTAAATGTTCTCATTTGTGATATAGAAACGGGAACAAATTACTATTTGTGAAAGATTAATAAAAGGAACATAAAAAAAGACCAAGTCTATAAGTTAGACTTGGTCGTTATAATTTTTTTAAGCGTGGCTATCTTCGTAAGCGGTGATTTGTCCTACACGATTTGCATGTCGGCCACCTTCATACGCTGTTTCTAACCAAATTTTGACGATGTCTTCTGCTAGTCCTGGACCTATGACTCTCGCTCCAAGCGCAAGGACATTTGTATCATTATGTTCGCGAGTTGCGTGAGCGCTAAATGTATCGCCAACAAGCGCGCAACGAATGCCTTTTACTTTATTTGCTGCAATACTCATACCAATACCCGTACCACAAACTAAAATACCGCGATCGACTTCTCGGTTTACGACTTTTTCACTAACGGTAATAGCGAGTCCAGGATAATCCACTGATTCTGGTGTTTCGGGGCCAAATTCCTCATAACTAATACCAACACTTTCAAGATAAGAAATAATACTTTTTCGTAATTCAATTCCGCCATGGTCTGAAGCAATGGCAACTTTACTAACTGTCATTTTTTCTCCTCCTGCCGTATATTCAATACCTTCATTATACATGAATTAGAGCTTTTCGACAGTCTTTCTGTTGCGCCAAGGTTTTGCGTGAACAATAATAACGTCACAAGGTGCATGGGCGGCCGTATATTCAGACACACTACCAAGAATAAATTGCTCTGTTGCCGAAAGTCCAGTTGCCCCAACTAAAATTAAATCAGGTTCGAAATTTCGCGTTATTTTTTTATTGAAGGTAGTTTTTGGCGTACCAAAGTGAACAAAGGTTTCAACGTGCGTGACGCCAGCTTTTTCGGCCTCTTTTTTGTACATTTCAACTAATTCTTCTCCGTATGCTTTGGCTTTTTTTGCATAGGTTTGTTCATAATCGATTAACGGTGCAATCCGGCGTACATCTGCGACAAAACCAATACCAAGCGTAGCGCCATCCATTTTGGCAAATTGAACAGCACGTCTTAGCGCGGCTTCCGCTTCATTTGATCCATCAACACCAACAAGAATCCGTTTGTAAGCAGACATTTTGTATCACCCTCTCAAAAGTTTTCCCCTTATTTACTTAATACCCATAAATAAAAGAAAAAAGCATGATTGAAGAGAAAATTTTGTGGTACTATGAGGAAAAGGAGGCTTCTTTATGGCAAAGCTAGAAACGTTTTATCCCATTGTAGCTACACCAAAGCGTGCTGGCTATAAAGAATATCTACCGAGTGCGGTTCTTACAGGGTATATCCGTTGTTTTTGGGAGGCAGATGATAGGAATTTCCCGGGAAATAATTTGGTAGTTCCTGATTTATGCGCGGATATTATTTTTACAATTGATAATAAAACAGGGCTAGTGACGGATGCTATATTTGTTGGCGTTAGTGATGCACCGTTTGAGTCTGATGATGAAAGTAATACCGAGCTTTTTGCCGTGCGATTTTATGCGTGGTCGTTATTTTTATTTGTCGAACAGGACTTGACTGATAGCATGAATCAGGTAAAAAAACCAGAAGAGATGTTTGCTGGATTTGTCCCATTTTTTCAAGAGAGATTTGCTGAAATGACGACGAACTCCGAAAGAATAGCTCTACTAGAAGAATTTTTACTGCGAAAATTGATGACGCTTGGCAAGCAAGTCCATCCTGATTTTTTAAACGGTATTGATAAGTTACTACAAAACCCTAATCAACTTGCGTTAGGAGCTGTATCTGCTCGACAGTTGGAACGGCTATTTCAAAAACACATGGGACTTGCTCCAAGACAAACCGCAAAACTTATTCGTTTCCAAAAAGTATTACAGACATTGCATGCGAATTCAAGTGTGCTGGGCGCTGAACTTGCTTATCTTCATGGTTTTACGGACCAGGCTCACTTAATTAAACAATTTAAACGATATAGTAATCACACCCCAGAAGAAATGAAGCAAATTTTTCTGCAAAATGTCGCAAATATACAATGAAAAACGTAAATGCTTTGTTAAACTAACGATATGGAGGTGCTTAAAATGATTAATGAATTTGTTTGTACGAATATTTCCACGCAAGATCCGGCGGCGTTGGTCGCATTTTATCATGAAAAGCTAGGAATACCGATAGTATTCGAAGGGTATGATAATTATGATGGAGCGAAATTAGGTTTTTCTGAAAATGCTCCTGGGATTATTGTTTGGAATAATAGCAAATGGGGCGAAGCAAGCGAATCTAAAGTGGAGTTTGTTTTCTCATGTGATACTACTTTGGATGAGATGTACCGCGAACTTCAAACAGCGGGAGTGGAAACTCCAGAACCTCGAGTGGCTGAGTGGGGCGGACGTGAACTGAATTTACTTGACCCAGATGGCAATAAGATTATGATTTTGGAGCCCGCACAATGAGCGATGAATTTGCTTGGATACGGGAGGAAATCAGTGGTCTTAAAGGGGTCCAGTATTCTTTTAAAGAAGAATGGGGAGCGGAGCGCTATCATGTCTTAGATCAGCTAATGGCAATGCGAGGAACGAATAAAGAAGGACAGCCGATTTTAACCTTGAAGTGCGATGCCGAAAAAAGTGAGCAACTTCGCGCAGAAAATCCAGCCATCGTTCCCGGTTATTACATGAATAAACGAGTTTGGATTTCTGTTTTATTGGAAGAAGAACGAGATAAAAACTTGATTCGTGCATTTATTCAGCATGCGTACTCAGAAGCGAAGAATAAGTTGCCAAAATATAAACAAGCGGAACTTTTTGACTAATTTAGTTAAGAAGTTCTTATTTCTGTTATAATGAAATTGATTGTGAAAAAGAAAACAAAAAGGAGATGAAAAGATGGATATTAATATGTTTATCCTATACTTCTTCATTTATTCTGTTCTTGGATGGGCTTGGGAGGAAGTTTTTTGCTCGATTTCAGAGAAGAAGTTAGTGTATCGCGGTTTTCTTTATGGACCATATTGCCCTATTTACGGATTTGGGGTAACGGCAGTTTTAATGATGATTTTACCATTTCAAAATAACTTATGGGCCTTATTTATTTTCTCGATGATTATTTGTACGGTGATTGAATACGTTACCGCAACGATTTTAGAAGCATTATTCCATACAACATGGTGGGATTATCACAACTGGCCACTCAATGTAAAAGGGCGAATTTGCTTGCCTATTTCTATTTTCTGGGGATTTGCTTGTATTATTGTTGTACGTTTCTTGCATCCGCTTGTCACCGAGTTTGCGGATTGGATTTTAAGCTGGGGTGGCTGGATTATTCCAGCGCTCATCGTGGTTCTGATGCTTATTGATACCGTAAAATCTGTCACAAGTATGCTATCATTCCAAAAAGCACTTGCCGAATTTAATGAAAAACTAAACGCTCAAGCAAACGAACTAAAAGCAAGTGTAAAAGAACGGGCGAAAGAATTTGAAGAAGGACTTTTGAAGAAACAAGAAAATGTTGATATGAAAATTGCTGAAATGGAAGCAAAACGTAAACAAGACAAAGAACTTGCTGCTAGTATGCGCAAACTTAAATTTAATGAACGACGAATGTTAAAATCGTTCCCGAAAATGAAAGTGAAACGTGCGGCGCCATTTAAGAATTTCAACAAAAGTTTGCTTCGGGTGGATAAACAGAAAAGAAAATAGAGAAACTGATTATGGCGTGAATGGTATTTTTTATCATTTGCGCCTTTTTTTGCGTTATTTTTTACAAAACGTATAGAAACAACCGCACATCTTTTGTATGATTAAGAAGAAACAACGCCTCGCAAAGCTCCTTTACTTCATTCTCATTTTTGTTTCAAAGTAGATTTTACCTACCTTCAAGAAGTTTCATAATCTCGCTATATATCAAGCTTTACAAACAACTTTCGTGCATTTACAAATAATAGGATTGTTAAAAAAGTCACAAGTAAAGCCCAATGATGTACATTCTTTCCGCAAGTTATTGGGATGAAAGCGTGTACATTTTTACTGGATTTAGATTTATAATTAAAACGAACAGGAGGGAACGACATGTATTTGGATGAGAGAAGTAATTCACTTTTAAAAGAACTCTTACGACATCCTGACACATCGAGTACAAACTTACAAGCAAAATTCGGTTTAACTCGAAGACAAGTCGACTATAGTTTCCAAAAAATTAATAATTGGCTAGAAGAACAGACTTACCCGAAGATTCATCGTGCCGCAAATGGTCGATTTATCGTAGAACCTGACCTGTTTCAAATCATTGGTGAGGAAGATGGCGAAAAAACAGATTGGTACATCCCATCAGAAAAGGAACGCGCCAGTCTAATCATCCTCATGTTAACAACAGGAAGTGAAGAGTTATCCCTTAATCACTTTATAAGCGAGCTGGAGGTGAGCAAGAACACCGTATTACGAGACTTGAAGCTGGTACAAAAGACACTTGAAAAATTCAACCTCGAAGTAAAATATTCACGGATGCGTGGCTATTTAATTGATGGGGATGAATGGAATCAGCGGACAGCACTCATTTATGCGGCAGAACACATCATAGAAAGTTTTGGTGGCGAAGAGTATTTACAGGATTTTATGCAAGTGGACGAAGCGAGAATTAAAGAGCTTCGGGAAAAATTGGAACAAGTCGAGCATCATCTGAATTTGCATTTTATTGACAATAAAATGCAAATACTGCCTTACATTTTAGAAGCTGTTTTTCGGCGGATGAAGAAGGGGCAAACAATTACGACATCTTTCCTGATTGACTACAATGAATTGTCAGATACTCGGGAATACGGAGCTGCAGAGATTTTTATTGAAGAAGAGCCGAATATGCCAGAAGCAGAGCGAATGTACATCACCTTGCAACTTTTAACTTCCAATGTACTTCCGAAACAATATTTAAAATCGGAGGAAACGCACAAGTTAAGACTGGCACTGGAACAAGTTCTAAGCGAATTTGAGAAAAAGGCTTGTATTCAACTAGTAGACAAAGAATCGTTACTTGAAAAATTATTTGCACACATTAAACCTGCGTATTATCGAATTAAGTATCATCTTACAACAGATTACAGCATTTTAGACAAGATTGATCAAGAATTCCAAGCCGTGCATTACATCGTGAAAGAGTCGTTAGCACCATTAGAACGTTTTATTGGTAGCAAAGTTCCTGAAAATGAAAGTATATTTATTACCCTTTTCATTGGAGGGCATTTAATCGAATCCACAGAGAAATTACAAACGAGACTAAAAGCAGTTGTGGTTTGTCCGAACGGATTGTCGATTTCGAGATTGATGGAAAAAACATTACGAAGCCTTTTCCCGGAAATATTTTTCTATCAAGCGATGTCGATTCGAGAATTTGAACAAACAAAGTTAGGTTATGACATTGTATTTTCCGCAGTGCCACTTTCGACCGATAAGAAATTTTTCCTCATCAACCAATTGATGGATGGGAAAGAGCGCCTGGAGCTTAGACGCCGGGTGATGCGGTCGGTTTACTTAGTGGATGAGGTGAATATCAGCGTCGATCAATTAATGAAAACTATTTCCAAATTTGCTGATATTAAAGATGCTGCCCGTCTTGAAAAAGTACTAGCAGACTATTTAATGCCAGTTCCAGAAGAAAACACATCTAAACACGAAGGCAAAAGCTCACTCGCAGATTTGCTTGAAGTAACACGAATCACACGTAAGAAATCAGTGAAAGATTGGCATGAGGCAATTTATCATGCGGCTTTACCGTTACTTTCAGCGGGAGTGGTGGAACCAGCCTACGTGGAAGAAATGAAACGGCAATATCCAGCACCGATTATGAACATCATTCTCCGTAATACCATAGCTATCCCTCATGCGGAAACGGAAAAAGGAGTAAATAGCCTCGGAATGAGCTTACTTTATTTAGAAGAAGGCCTGCCACTCGAAGGCGGTAAAAAGCTACATTTTATCGTCGTCATTGCAGCCATAGATAAAAACGCTCACTTCACAGCTTTACTACAATTGATGGAATTATCGGAGAACAAAAAAGAACTGAAAAAGCTTGCGGATGCTGAAAACACAGAAGAAATGCACCAAATAATTAAAAACTTCACGGACTTGGAAACAAAAAAGACAATGTAGAGAAGTCAGAAAGAATTACAGGAGGATTTCGTAATGGATTTAGTACAATTTTTGAAAAAAGGAATGGTTTGGGTTCAATCAGATATCGAGAAACAAGAGGACCTATTCCAAATGGTCGCAGAAAGTGGAAAGTCTGAAGGGTATGTAACGGATGACTTTTTAACGAGACTAACAGACCGTGAACAAACCTTTCCAACGGGGCTAAAATTAGATGGATACGGCGTGGCATTACCGCACACGGATCCAGAATGCGTTACGGAACAATTTATCGCCGTAATCACTGTGAAAGATGGCATTCCATTTAAATTAATGGAAGATGCTGGTCAAACGGTTGATGCGAATTTGATTTTCGTACTCGGACTAAATGAACCTCACAGCCAGCTCGCGGTACTTCAGCAATTGATGGGGACGATTCAGGATAAAGACAATGTAGCCGCATTACTCAGAGCGAAAGATGAAGACGAAGTAAAACAAATTTTAGAAACCATTACCGTTTAAAGAAACAGGAAAATTAGCCGCGGGAAATCGCAGCAATTAATTAGGAGGAATTTATCATGGGACAATTTAAAATTTTGGTAGCTTGTGGAGCAGGAATTGCAACATCAACAGTAGTAACGGACAGAGTAGAACGTTTGGTAAAAGAAAACAACGTGGATGCAGAAGTAAAACAAATTAAGATTTCAGAAGCAGCATCTATGCAAGACGGAGCGGATTTAATCGTATCAACAACTATTTTACCAACAACTTACAAAATCCCAGCGATTATTGCAACTTCTTATATCACTGGTATGGGTATGGAAGAATTAGACGAAGAAATACTTGCGCACCTTAAATAAAGGCTGCGCAAGGGAGTTTAGAAATCATCATTAAACAGAGAAAAAAGGAGGAAATATTAAATGGATACACTTCTGTCAGGAGTACAGTATGTTTTAAACTTGGGGCCTACAGTTATTTTGCCTATTATGATTTTCTTTATTGCATTAATTTTCCGAGTACCAGCAAAGAAAGCGCTTCGTTCAGCGATTACGATTGGTATCGGGTTTGTAGGTATTAACCTTGTTATTAGTTTACTATCTAGTAACTTAGGTCCGGCAGCACAGCAAATGGTTGAGCGTTTTGGACTGAATTTAACAATTATTGATGCAGGTTGGCCAGCAGCAGCCGCGGCTTCATGGGCTTCTCCAGTTGCAGCAATTTTAATTCCAATCTGTTTGGTAGTTAACTTAGCACTTATTTTCTTCAAAGTTACGAAAACACTTGATATTGATATTTGGAACTACTGGCACTTCATCGCAGCAGGTGCAACTGGTTATATCGTAACTGGTGGTAACTGGTGGTTCGCGATTCTTTGTGCAATCATCTATGAAGTTGCTGTTCTTTGGATGGCAGACAGAACACAACCTATGGTAGAAGAATTTTATGGATTAAAAGGAATCTCCTTACCAACAGGTTCTACAGCAGCATTCGGTTTCATCGGTATTCCAGTTGGTTGGCTAATTGCTAAAATCCCTGGTATCAAAAACATCCACGTTGACCCAGAAACTATTCAAAAACGTTTCGGTATTTTCGGGGAACCAATGATGATGGGTCTTATTCTAGGTATTGCAATCGGTATTCTTGCAGGCTATGACGTTGGGGCAGTTGCACAACTTGGTATGTCCATGGGTGCGGTAATGTTCTTAATGCCTCGTATGGTTAAAATTTTAATGGAAGGGTTAATTCCAATTTCAGAATCCGCTCGTGATTTCATGAAATCTCGTTTCAAAGGCCGCGAACTTTATATCGGGCTTGATGCAGCACTTTCTATCGGTCACCCAGCGAATATTTCTACTGGTTTAATCCTTGTTCCAATCACTCTTTTCTTAGCTGTTATCATTCCTGGTAACAAAGTACTCCCTTTTGGTGACTTGGCAACTATTCCATTCTACGTATCATTCGTAGTAGCATCTCGTAAAGGTAACATTCTTCACTCTGTTTTAGCTGGAACTGTAGTTATTGCACTAGCGCTTCTTATGGCAACTGACTTCGGTCTTGTTCATACAGAAATGATGAAAGGTGTTTACGAATTCCCTAAAGGAGCAACACAAGTTAGTACACTTGATATGGGTGGTAACTTCTTTAACTGGGTTATTCTTAAATTCTCTCAAGCTTGGGCAGCTATTTTCTAAGTTTTGTCTTAATGATATAGAAGAGGTGATAGTAACATGAGAGCAGCTGTGTTATACGAGAATAATGTAATAAAAGCAGAACAAATTGATGAAGCGACTTGTGGGAAAGATCAAGTTCGTGTCGAAGTAAAAGCAGTTGGAATATGTGGATCGGATATTCATAAAATGCAGACTCGCTGGAAATACCCACTGCCTGCTGTAATGGGACATGAATTTGCAGGTGTAGTTACAGAAATTGGTAGCGAAGTAACAAACGTCGCTATCGGCGATCGGGTTGCAGGGATTCCGCTTGAACCTTGTATGGAATGTAATTATTGTAAAGCAGGCGACTTCGCGCTATGCGATAATTACCGCATGGTGGGGTCACACTTCCACGGCGGATTTGCTGAAAATGTCGTCATGAAAGCCGACAATGTCATTTCTATCGGCGACCTTGATTTTGAAGAAGGTGCGATGATTGAACCACTTGCTGTATCGATGCATGGGGTACTTGGTATTCAGCCGAGACTTGGTGATACGGTCATTGTCTTCGGAATTGGCACGATTGGAATTTTGGTTGTACAATGCTTACTTCTTGCGGGTGTGAAAGATATTATCGCGGTTGACATTAGTGATAAAAAATTAGCAGATGCGCGGGAATTCGGTTGTAAATATACCATTAACCCTAAAAATGAAGACTTAAAAGAACGCGTTTTCGCTTATACAAATGGTCTTGGTGCAGATATCGCGCTCGAATGCGCTGGTTCAAAAATAACCCAAGAACAATGCCTTCTTGTAACGAAGAAAAAGGGTAAAGTTGGTTTTCTAGGAATAGCTTACGCAGATGTGCTTTTACACGAGGAAGCTTTTGAAAATATTTTTAGACGTGAACTTACGCTGAAAGGTTTTTGGAATTCTTACTCGGCACCATTCCCAGGTGAGGAGTGGCGTACGTCGATTGAATTCGTGAAACAAGGTCGAATTAAACTGAAACCACTAATTTCGCATCGTTATAAGCTAGAAGAAACGAAAGAAGCGTTTGATATGATTCTTTCCAGAGAACATGATTATAACAAAGTGATGATATTGCCGCAGAAAGGTGACGATTAATTTGAAAGCAGTAGTAAAAACAAATCCCGGATATGATCAAATGGAGCTTAAAGATGTGGAAGAACCACAAGTCTATGGCGACAAAGTAAAAATCAAAGTAGCATTCACTGGTATTTGCGGATCAGATATCCATACGTTTAAAGGAGAATACAAAAATCCAACAACTCCCGTCACACTTGGACATGAATTTTCTGGTGTCGTTGTAGAAGTTGGGCCAGATGTGACGAGTATCAAAGTGGGAGACCGTGTCACAAGTGAAACAACTTTTGAAACTTGTGGAGAATGTATTTATTGTAAGGAACGTGATTACAATTTATGTAGCAATCGTCGCGGCATTGGTACGCAAGCAAATGGTAGTTTTGCAGAATTTGTTTTATCTCGCGAAGAAAGTTGTCACGTGCTTGATGAACGTATTTCGCTCGAAGCAGCAGCACTGACAGAACCGCTTGCTTGTTGTGTGCATTCAGCGCTTGAAAAAACAACGATTCGTTCAGATGACACAGTACTTGTCTTCGGGCCAGGTCCAATTGGTTTGTTACTAGCTCAAGTTGTGAAAGCGCAAGGGGCAACGGTGATTATGGCAGGAATTACCAAAGATAGCGACCGCTTACGTCTAGCAAAAGAACTTGGAATGGACCGGGTTGTCGATACCTTAAAAGAAGACTTGGCTGAAGTTGTGCTAGGCATGACGGATGGTTACGGAGCGGAACGCGTATTTGACTGCTCTGGTGCAGTACCAGCTGTAAATCAAGGATTACCTCTAACAAAGAAAAAAGGCGATTTTGTTCAAGTAGGACTTTTTGCCGAAAAGAAAAATGCGATTGATGAAGAATCTATTATCCAACGTGAAATTGCTTATATCGGCAGCCGTTCGCAAAAACCATCTTCTTGGATTTTGGCGCTCGATTTACTGGCAAATGGCAAAATCAATACGGATAAAATGATTACCAAAGTATACGGTTTAGATGACTGGCGCGAGGCTTTCGAGGCAGTTATGGCAGGAAATGAAATTAAAGTATTAGTGAAATCTTAATAATGGAGGATGGGCTGTATGAAAAAACATCAAAAAAAGGATAACCGTGCAAACGAATCCAAAGCTTCTCGGGCTCAGATGTTTTACAGTAGTCATCCTTAGAAATGAGCCGAGAACATATTCGCGTATGTTCTCGGTTCCATTTCATTATAAGACGTTAAAAGAAAAAAATCTATTAATGAAGGTGAAATTAAATGAAATTAACAATTGGTTGCGACCACGGCGGACGTAGACTAAAAGATGCCATTGTGAAACATTTACGCGAAAAAGATATTGAGGTCGTTGATATTGGAACATACACAGATGAAAGTGTTGATTTTCCATCTTATGCAGAAGAGGTTGCGAATCAAGTAGTAAGTGGGCAATCTGAACTCGGAATCTTATGCTGTGGCACTGGAATAGGTATGAGTATCGCTGCTAATAAAGTAGATGGAATCCGTGCTGCGGTTGTTTCGGATACTTTTTCAGCGCGTGCTACTCGTGAACATAACAATAGCAACATTCTCTGCCTAGGCGAACGTGTTATCGGCGAAGGATTGGCTCTTTTACTTGTTGATACTTGGCTTGAGGCATCATTTGCAGGGGATCGCCATAAACGCCGCTTGGATAAAATTACTGAACTTGAAAGAAAGTGAGGATGAACATGAGGAAAATAGCTGCTTCAATTATGTGTGCAGACCAACTACATTTAGGTGAAGAACTCCGGCGCCTTGAATCTGCTGGTGTGGAACTACTACACTGCGATGTGATGGACGGTGTATATGTGAATAATCTTGCGCTCGGTCCAGAATACTTGGAAATAGTGCGGAACAACACAGAAATCCCATTAGACATACATTTAGCTACTATTACCCCACTTAAATATATTGACATGTTTGGCCCTGTAAAACCGGAATATATTTCGTTTCATGTAGAAGTAGCGGAAGATGTGTCAGAAGTCATCCAGAAAATCCGCTCTTACAACGTTAAACCATCGATTGCGATAAATCCAGAAACACCTATCGAAGCCATTTATCCTTATTTAGACGATGTCGAAATGGTGTTAATGATGACCGTAAACCCGGGTTTTGCGGGGCAAAAATTTCAAACAGATGTATTACAAAAACTGCATGATTTAAAAGCAAAACTAGAAGGAAAAGTGCATGTGCCACTTATCGAAGTGGATGGCAATATTAATAAAGAAACAGTAGGCTTGATGCGAGATTGTTTACCAGACATTTATGTACTAGGCACATCCGCGTTATTTCATGACCGAGATAAAACAAGTTATGCGGAAAGACTAGTACACATTTGGTCAGATGTAGAAAAACATGTGTAATAAAGCACAAACAGTTTAAGGGAGATGACAGTTTTGAAAAAAACATTAGATAGACAAGCAGTAGATACGATTCGTTCGTTATCCATTGATATGATTGAAAAAGCAAACTCAGGGCACCCAGGAATGCCGATGGGAGCAGCCCCAATGGCGTATATGCTATTTGCAAAACATTTAGTATTTAACCCAGCTAACCCAGAATGGTTTAACCGCGATCGCTTTGTTTTATCAGCAGGGCACGGGTCTGCGCTACTTTATAGCATGCTTCATTTATTTGGTTATGATGTGAAAATGGAAGACTTAAAACAGTTCCGTCAATTAGATAGTTTGACACCAGGACACCCTGAATTTGGATGGACTGCGGGAGTTGACGCAACGAGTGGACCGCTTGGACAAGGGATTGGTATGGCGGCTGGAATGGCACTTGCAGAGTCTCATTTAGCGGCAGAGTATAATCAACCAAACTATCCAATTGTCGACCATTATACGTATGCGATTTGTGGTGACGGAGACTTGATGGAAGGTGTGGCATCAGAAACAGCCTCACTCGCAGGACATTTAGGTCTTGGAAAATTAATCGTATTGTACGATTCCAATGATATTTGTTTAGATGGCGATTTAAGTGCAACGTTCAGTGAAAATACGGCAGAACGTTTCCGTGCGTATGGCTGGCAAGTTTTACGCGTAGAAGATGGCAATAATTTAGCGGCCATTCAAGAAAAAATTGTTCAAGCGAAATTAGAAACATCGAAACCAACGCTAATCGAAGTGAAAACAGTCATCGGTTACGGCGCGCCAACCAAAGCAGGTAGCTCCGCAAGTCACGGTGCTCCGCTCGGTGAAAAAGAAGCAAATGGTGCAAAAGAGCATTACGAATGGACAGAAGAACCTTTCACAGTCCCAGCTGAAGTTCGTGATTACTTAAGAAATTACAAAGCGCGCGGAGAAAAACTAGAAGGCGCTTGGAACACAATGCTCGCTAATTACAAAAAAGAATTCCCAGAACTTGCAAGTCAATTAGACCGCGTGTTAGCGGGGGAAGTAGCTGCCGATTGGAATGCTAATTTGCCAACTTTTGAAGCAGGCACAAATGTTGCAACGCGCTCTGCATCAGGAAAAATGATTAACGCAATTGCAGCCGAATTACCGGAACTTTTCGGGGGATCCGCTGACCTAGGTTGCTCGAATAAAACATTTATTGATGCGAGCCCAGCCTACAGCATACAAGACCCAGCTGGTAAAAATATCTGGTTCGGTGTGCGCGAATTTGCGATGGGAGCAATGTTAAACGGAATGGCGCTTCATAGCGGTTTACGAGTATTTGGCTCCACTTTCTTCGTCTTCTCAGACTATGTGCGTCCAGCAATGCGGATGGCTGCTTTAATGCAACTCCCAGTAACATATGTATTCACGCATGACAGTATCGCTGTTGGTGAAGACGGACCGACACACGAACCAATTGAACAACTAGCCTCGCTTCGTGCTATGCCAGGCCTAACAGTTATCCGTCCAGCCGATGCCAAAGAAACGCGCGCTGCTTGGGAAATTGCCGCAACCAATACTCACGGTCCAATCGCGCTTGTATTATCACGCCAAGACTTACCAGTACTTGAAAATGAACAAGAAGAAGTGGACGCAGGTGTAGATAAAGGTGCTTATATTGTAGCACCAGCAAAGAGTTCCAAACCAGACGCTATCATTATCGCAACAGGGTCCGAAGTGTCCCTTGCAATCGAAGCGAAAGCCGAACTTGCGAAAAAAGACTTAGACGTTTCCGTTGTCAGTTTATCCAGCTGGGAACGCTTTGAAAAAACAACCGATGCTTATAAAGAAAGCATTTTACCAAAAGAAGTCACAGCGAGATTTGCGATTGAAGCTGGAGCAACATTCGGTTGGAAAGAATTTATTGGGTCAGAAGGCGATATGTTAGGAATCGATCACTTCGGCGCATCTGCCCCTGCGAAAGATTTGTTTAACGCTTACGGGTTCACGCCTGAAAATGTGGCGAATCGTGTCGAAGCAGTGATTGCGAAAGCCGGTGTACGCGTATGACATTTGTAGCGCCGTCTTTACTTGCAGCTGATTATATGAACATGGCAAATTCCATTAAAGAAGCAGAACATGCCGGAGCTGACTACCTTCATATCGATGTCATGGACGGACATTTTGTGCCGAATCTGACGTTTGGAATTGATATGGTGGAACAAATTGGGAAAACAGCAACTATTCCACTGGATGTCCACTTAATGCTCTCAAATCCAGAAAACTATATTGAAAAATTTGCCGCAGCTGGGGCGCACATCATTTCCGTGCATATCGAAGCGGCGCCGCACATCCACCGCGTCATTCAACAAATTAAGGCAGTGGGCTGTAAAGCGGGAGTGGTGCTTAACCCAGGAACTCCGGCGAGCGTGCTGGATGCCGTTTTAGCAGATGTAGATTTAGTCTTACAAATGACCGTCAACCCAGGTTTTGGTGGACAAGCTTTCATTGATTCTACCATCAAAAATATGCGTTATCTGGATAATTGGCGTCGAGAAAATAACGGCAGCTATGTGATTGAAGTCGACGGTGGCGTAAATGCCGAAACTGCTGAAAAATGTAAGCAAGCAGGCGTAGACGTACTCGTTGCTGGATCATACTTCTTTGGAGCAACAGACAAAGCAGCCTGTATTCAAGGATTGAAAAAATAAAATATGAAAAAACTAGGTTGCCTAAAAAAGCGCCTAGTTTTTTTATATTATATAGTAGATATTTTTTTAATTGATACATCCACCCCACTAGCTTATACTTAAATTAATACGACAACGAAAAGGAAGAGGTCTATGACACAACTAGCATTTCGAAACGGGACAGAACAAGACACGAAGTTAATTCTTCGTTTTATTACCGAACTAGCAACGCATGAAGGCATTGAAAAAGACGTAGTAGCAACAGAATCTGGCTTACACAAAGCCCTTTTTCAAGAAAAATCAGCCGAAGTAATTATCGCTGAATATGAAGGGGAGCCAATTGGTTTCGCACTCTTTTTCCATAACTTTTCCACATTACTTGGCAAAAAAGGCTTATACCTAGAAGACCTTTACATCATTCCAAAAATGCGCGGTAAAGGCTTTGGAACACAATTTTTCAGCTATTTATCCAAACTCGCTTTATCACGCGATTGCGGCAGATTTGAATGGTGGTGCCTAAATGAAAACAAATCAGGCATGGATTTTTACGAAAAAATTGGCGCAGAAAAAATGTCAGAATGGACTGTACATAGGCTCACTAAAGCCGAAATGGAAAAACTAAGCAACCTATGAAAGGATGGGATTTAAATGAAATGGGATAAACTATTAAATGATAAACGTCGCCGCGAATCCGGTGTCACTCGTTCGAAAAACACCGACGTACGTAGCGCTTTTGAAAATGATTTCCAGCGTATCGTCATGAGTGCATCATTTCGCCGTTTGCAAGATAAAACCCAAGTATTCCCACTAGAAAAAAGCGATTTTGTGCGTACGCGACTAACCCATTCAATGGAAGTAAGTACGATTGCAAAATCAATGGGAAACATGGTTACACACACAATCCAGGAAGAAAACTTAGACAAAGATTTTACAAAAGATCATGCGGATAAAATTCCGGAAATCCTTGCTTGTGCAGGACTTTTACACGATATGGGCAATCCGCCGTTCGGTCATTTTGGTGAAGAAAGTATCCGTGAGTGGTTCCGCGACAATTTAGCAACCATCACTTACAAAAATAAAAGCCTAGCAGAAATCCTTACACCGCAAATGAAAGAAGACTTTTACTACTTTGAAGGTAACGCGCAAGTGCTTCGTGTAGTTTCCAAACTGCATTATCTTTTCGACCAATACGGCTTAAACCTGACATTTGCCACTTTAAATGCGGTTATCAAATACCCAGTTTCTTCTTTAAAAGTAAATAAAAAACAAATCAAAAGCAAAAAACTAGGCTATTTTTACGCTGATGAATCGCTTTTTAATGAAATAACAACCGCTACAGAAGCGCTCGATAATCGTCATCCGCTCACTTACTTACTTGAAGTGGCAGATGACATCGCATACCTAAACGCCGACCTAGAAGACGGCGTGAAAAAAGGCATCGTGAACATCACGCAAATCTTAAAAGGTTTTGAAGAGGTTGAAGAGCATAATAAAGTAACTGCCGCGTGCTACAACGAACTCAAGAAAAAAAGCGAGCGCTACGAAGGACAAGAAGAAAGTTTCATCGTACAACAATGGCTCGCATCGAACGTCCGTGGTCAATTAATCAATCGCTCCCTTGAAGTGTTTTATGAGAACTATGACGCCATCATGGCAGGCACATTCAACGACTCGCTCATCGAGGCTTCAAGCGCTGAACAACTCGTACAAATTTTACAAAGCCTGTCATTCACGTACATTTACCAAGATAAAGGTATTGTTGAATCCGAAATCGCCGGCAACGAAATCATCTCCAAATTGCTTGAAACATTCATCCCAGCTGTGCTTTATTACGACAGCGAAACACCAGAACGCCAAACGGCCAAAGATAAACGCCTACTAACCTTGATTTCTGACAACTACTTAGGCTGTTATCGCAAAAATGCAGAAGGCGAGAACGAAACAATGAAACTATATCTCCGCCTGCTACTTGTAACAGACTTCATTTGCGGCATGACCGACAGCTACGCGAAAGATTTATATCAACGGTTGAATGGACTGAGTTAATTAACTAAATTTCAAGTAACACCTTGACATCTAAACCTCAAGGTGTTACTATATTCAAGGTGCCTCTACTATAAACAGAGGTCTGAAAATAAAACAGCGTTGTAGGTCGAACTTACAGCCATTTTATTTTACCGAAAAAATGAACCACCTGGATGTGTGGAACTACTAAACAAGGAAGGAGGAATTTATCCCATGCCTACAATTAACCAATTAGTACGCAAACCTCGTCAATCTAAAATTAAAAAATCTACATCACCTGCTTTGAACAAGGGTCTAAACAGTTTTAAAAGAGAACTAACAGACGTTAACTCTCCGCAAAAACGTGGCGTATGTACTCGTGTTGGTACCATGACTCCTAAAAAACCTAACTCGGCGCTTCGTAAATATGCCCGTGTACGTTTGAGTAATGGTATTGAAGTAACAGCTTACATTCCTGGTATTGGTCACAACTTACAAGAACATAGTGTTGTTCTTATTCGTGGTGGACGTGTAAAAGATTTACCAGGGGTACGTTATCATATCGTTCGTGGAGCGCTTGATACAGCTGGTGTTGAAAATAGAGGACAAAGCCGTTCTAAATACGGTACGAAAAAACCTAAAAAATAATACTTATAAAATATGAAAGGAGGATATCCGATGCCTCGTAAAGGTCCTGTTGCTAAACGTGACGTGTTACCAGATCCGATTTATAATTCGAAACTAGTAACTCGTTTAATTAATAAAATGATGGTTGACGGAAAACGTGGAAAGTCTCAAGCTATCCTATATTCCGCATTCGATATCATTGCACAAGAAACTGGTAAAGATCCGATGGAAGTATTTGAACAAGCTATGAAGAACATTATGCCTCTTCTTGAAGTTAAAGCTCGCCGTGTAGGTGGTGCTAACTATCAAGTACCTATCGAAGTACGTGCTGACCGTCGTTCTACTCTTGGTCTTCGTTGGTTAGTAAATTATGCTCGCCTTCGTGGAGAGAAAACAATGGAAGTACGTGTTGCTCGCGAAATCATGGATGCTGCCAATAATACTGGTGCTTCTGTTAAGAAACGCGAAGATACACACAAAATGGCTGATGCTAACAGAGCGTTCGCTCACTATCGTTGGTAAAAAAATCACTGACAAATTCCAGGCGTATTGCCTGAAAAATTGTTTTATGGAAGGAGAAATACAACATGGCTAGAGAGTTCTCCTTAGAAAAGACTCGTAATATTGGTATCATGGCCCACATTGATGCGGGTAAAACTACCACTACTGAACGTATCCTTTTCTATACAGGGCGTATTCACAAAATTGGTGAAACCCATGAAGGTGCTTCTCAAATGGACTGGATGGAGCAAGAGCAAGAACGTGGTATTACAATCACTTCTGCTGCGACAACAGCTCAATGGAAAGGCTACCGAGTAAACATTATCGATACACCAGGACACGTAGACTTCACAGTTGAAGTTGAACGTTCTCTTCGTGTACTTGATGGTGCTGTTGCGGTTCTAGATGCACAATCTGGTGTAGAACCACAAACAGAAACAGTTTGGCGTCAAGCTACTACTTACGGGGTTCCTCGTGTAGTATTTGTCAACAAAATGGACAAAATCGGCGCAGACTTCCTATATTCTGTAGGTACTTTGCATGAACGTTTGGCTGCCAACGCGCACCCAATCCAACTCCCAATCGGGGCCGAAGATACATTTGAAGGTATCATTGACTTAATCGAAATGAACGCGTTGTATTACGAAGATGATTTAGGAAATGACCCTCATATTAAAGAAATTCCAGCTGATCTGAAAGACTTAGCAGACGAATACCGCGGTAAATTAGTGGAAGCAGTTGCTGAACTTGACGAAGAGCTAATGATGAAATACCTAGAAGGCGAAGAAATTACAAAAGAAGAACTTAAAGCTGGTATCCGTAAAGGAACACTTAACGTTGAGTTCTATCCTGTAGTTTGTGGTACAGCATTCAAAAACAAAGGTGTTCAACCAATGTTAGATGCAGTGCTTGATTACCTTCCAGCACCAACAGATGTTCCAGCTATTAACGGCGTATTGCCTGATGGAGAAGAAGCTGCTCGTCACGCTGACGATTCAGAACCATTCTCTTCCCTAGCATTCAAAGTTATGACTGACCCTTATGTTGGACGCTTAACTTTCTTCCGTGTTTATTCCGGTACTTTGAATTCCGGTTCATATGTACAAAACTCGACTAAAGGTAAACGTGAACGTGTTGGACGTATCCTTCAAATGCACGCTAATCACCGTGAAGAGATTTCGATCGTATACGCTGGTGACATCGCTGCTGCTGTAGGACTTAAAGATACAACTACTGGGGACACTTTATGTGATGAAAAAGAACAAATTATCTTAGAATCCATGGAATTCCCAGAACCAGTTATCCAAGTCGCTATCGAACCTAAATCGAAAGCTGACCAAGATAAAATGGGGCAAGCTCTTGCGAAACTAGCGGAAGAAGATCCAACTTTCCGTGCTGAAACTGACCAAGAAACTGGCCAAACTCTTATCTCCGGTATGGGTGAACTTCACCTTGACATCCTTGTTGACCGTATGAGACGTGAATTCCGCGTTGAAGCTAACGTTGGTGATCCACAAGTTTCTTATCGTGAAACATTCCGTAAATCTGCTCAAGTTGAAGGTAAATTCGTACGTCAATCCGGTGGACGTGGACAATATGGTCACGTTTGGATTGAATTCGGACCAAACGAAGAAGGTAAAGGATTTGAATTTGAAAATGCAATCGTTGGTGGGGTTGTTCCACGTGAATACATCCCAGCTGTACAAGCAGGTCTTGAAGGCGCACTAGATAATGGTGTACTTGCAGGCTACCCACTGATTGACATCAAAGCAAAACTTTACGACGGATCTTACCATGACGTCGATTCCAATGAGATGGCCTTCAAAGTGGCTGCTTCAATGGCATTACGTAATGCTGCTAAGAAATGTGATCCTGTAATCCTTGAGCCTATGATGGCTGTAGAGGTTGTTATCCCAGAAGAATACCTTGGTGATATCATGGGTAACATTACTTCCCGTCGTGGTCGTGTAGATGGTATGGAAGCTCGCGGTAACGCTCAAGTTGTTCGCGCATTTGTACCACTTGCAAATATGTTTGGTTATGCAACTCACCTTCGTTCAGGTACGCAAGGTCGTGGTGTATACACTATGCAATTTGACCACTATGAAGAAGTTCCTAAATCTATTGCTGAAGAAATCATTAAAGCTAATGGTGGAAACAACAAAGAAGATTAATTGATTTTTTTCGCAACATCAAGTATAACTTTAGTTAGAAGTATTGCTTAGTTTAAATTTAAGCTAAGTAAAAAATAATTATCGAATTATCGAGGAGGATATTTTAAAATGGCAAAAGAAAAATTTGACCGCTCTAAACCCCATGTTAACATTGGTACTATTGGACACGTTGACCATGGTAAAACAACTTTAACTGCTGCAATTACAACTGTACTTGCTAAAAAAGGCTTTGCTGATGCACAAGCTTATGACCAAATTGATGGTGCTCCAGAAGAAAGAGAACGTGGAATCACAATCTCTACTGCTCACGTTGAGTATCAAACTGACAACCGTCACTATGCACACGTTGACTGCCCAGGACATGCCGATTACGTTAAAAACATGATCACTGGTGCTGCACAAATGGACGGAGCTATCTTAGTAGTATCTGCTGCTGATGGCCCAATGCCACAAACTCGTGAACATATCTTACTTTCACGTCAAGTTGGTGTTCCATACATCGTTGTATTCATGAACAAATGTGACATGGTTGACGATGAAGAATTACTAGAATTAGTTGAAATGGAAATTCGTGATCTATTAACTGAATATGAATTCCCTGGCGATGACATTCCTGTAATCAAAGGTTCAGCTCTTAAAGCACTTCAAGGTGAAGCTGACTGGGAAGCTAAAATTGACGAGTTAATGGAAGCTGTAGATGCTTACATTCCAACTCCAGAACGTGATACTGACAAACCATTCATGATGCCAGTTGAGGATGTATTCTCAATCACTGGTCGTGGAACAGTTGCAACTGGACGTGTTGACCGTGGACAAGTTAAAGTTGGTGACGAAGTAGAAGTTATCGGTATTGAAGAAGAAAGCAAAAAAGTAGTAGTAACTGGAGTAGAAATGTTCCGTAAATTACTAGACTACGCTGAAGCTGGCGACAACATTGGCGCACTTCTACGTGGTGTTGCTCGTGAAGATATCCAACGTGGTCAAGTATTAGCTAAACCAGGTTCGATTACTCCACACACTAACTTCAAAGCGGAAACTTATGTTTTAACTAAAGAAGAAGGTGGACGTCACACTCCATTCTTCAACAACTACCGCCCACAATTCTATTTCCGTACTACTGACGTAACTGGTATTGTTACACTTCCAGAAGGTACTGAAATGGTAATGCCTGGTGATAACATTGAGCTTGCAGTTGAACTAATTGCACCAATCGCTATCGAAGACGGTACTAAATTCTCTATCCGTGAAGGCGGACGTACAGTAGGCGCTGGCGTTGTTTCTAACATCAGCAAATAATATCTGATACGATTCAAACCGACAAAGTCATTTGGCTTTGTCGGTTTTTTTGTACGTAAAATAAAAATTAACTTGAAAAATATCACATTTTCGCATAACCTTAAAGTAGACATATCTTTTTACCTTCTAGACCGAAATCAAGGAGGTAGGCCAAGTGGTACAATTTGATGCTCGAAATATGGCGTTGCTCGAATCGCTCGTTGTGGCGAATGTATATCTTGCACCCGAAAAATTACAAGAAGAACTAGGGATTTCCAAACGAACACTTCAATATGATGTGGAAAAAATTAATAAAGAATTAGATAATATAGGACTTGATGGTATTCAGTCCGTTCGTGGACAAGGGTATTATTTATTAGAAGAAGAAAAACCGACAATGAAAGAAATCCTTGAAAATAGGGAAGCGAGCCACAAAGTCTTTTCAGCTAGTGAACGTCGCATCCGTATTTTATTTTTTCTGCTTGTAACAGATGCGCGAGTAATTATTGATACGATTAATGAATGTAATGAAGTCAGTCGTAATACAAGCTTACAGGATATTAAACAATTAAAGTTAGCGTTAAAACAGTTTAATTTAGAGCTCGCATATGACCGTAAAAATGGTAATGTGGTTCTCGGTGATGAGCGAAGTATCCGCCAATTTTTTATTCATTATTGTATGAATAACGAAGAAATCGCAACCGCAGACCAGTTGCTCGCTTTAATGAAAATTAATCCGATGATAAAAAATCAGGAGTTATTTCCCAAATTAGACACGATTTTCGAAATTTTAGCTGTAACGGAGAAAAAAATTGGAATTCGTTATACAGATGAAGTCCTCGAACGCATTGGTATTATGATTTTCTTCTTTAAGGAACGAATGAAGCGTCACTGTTATTTAAATGAACATGAAGAGCATGAAGTAGAATCTTTTGATATTGCTCAGGAAATTTATCAGCAATTGCAGCAAAGCGAGAATTTTAAAATAAATCATGCGGAAATCACTTATTTAGGTAAACTTTTGCTTGGTGCGAGTCGTTTGAATGACGATGCGGCTGCTGAAGGAAAACTAGATCTCATCGTTGAAAAAATCATTGCTGAATTTGAACGCCTTGCTTGCGTGAATTTTGAAGACCATCGTAATTTAAAAAAAGATTTATTGCTCCATTTACAACCAGCCTACTACCGGCTTAAATTCCAAATTGAGTGGATTAATCCGCTACGGACAGACATTAAACAAAGCTATAGTGATGTGTATGAGATTACGAAAAAATCACTCGAACCGCTAGAAGATTTGCTTGGTGAAACAATTCCTGAGGATGAAATAGCATACGTAACAATCTTGTTTGGCGGCTATCTTTCACGCAAAAATAATACTTTAGTTGAACGAAAAAAACTCTTAATCGTTTGCTCCAAAGGTGTTGGAACATCGCGAATGATTGAACGGCAATTATCGCAATTACTCGGTGAACGGGTAGAGATATTAGAGCCAATTTCCATCCGTGAATTTGAAAAAGGACTGTATGCGCCAGATTTTATTGTTTCTACTTTGCCGATTATGGAACCGAAAGCACCAGTTTTTATTGTGAGTCCGATATTGACCGAAGCGCAGAAGCAACAATTGATGAAGGCGATTGCCCCGCACATTTTACAAAAGGACTCTGATGCACGCATGTTGTCTTCTGTGCTTGATGTAGTGGATCAGTATGCCAAAGTAGAAGACCGCGAAAAATTGGCGGCTAAGCTGAAGTCAGTATTGTTCCAAGTGCAATCGGACAGTCAACTAGAAAAATCTCCAACACTTGAAGAACTTTTACCGAAAGAACGAATTACGTTTAAAGAAAGTGTGGCGGATTGGCGTGAAGCTATCCAAGTTGCCTCGAAATCTCTCCAACAAGAAGGCTATATCTCGAGAAATTATCAGTATGCGATGATTGAAAATATTGAGAAACTCGGGCCATACATCGTTATTGCGCCAGGGATTGCACTTCCTCATGCTTCTGTGGATGACGGGGCGTATCGTGTTGGGATGAGCTTGTTGCGACTAGATCAGCCGGTTTCATTTTCGAGTAAAGCGAAGGATCAAGTTAAATTAATTATTGTGCTCGCTTCCATTGACTCCTACACACATATTAATGCGCTGAGCCAACTCACCAATTTAATCATGAAACATCACTTGCTAGAGCAGATGGAACAAGCAACATCAGCAGCAGAAATTGCCGCAATGTTAACCATAAAATAAGCGATAGAGCCAGTGGGGCACCAAGATGCCGCGCTGGCTTTTTTGTATGCTCGCTAACAACAAAATGTAACAGTCTATTTTTTGCACTTTCGAAAAGAAAGGAATTGGGCTTTTTTAAATGATTGCACTACAGCTATAATAAGAGTGTAAGTTATTGATAGCGCTATCAATTAGTTAGAAGGGATGAAGAGATATGTCTTTTTTGGATAAAGAGCTTGTGAATCTGCATGGATCAGCTAAAAATGCTGACGAAGCTATCGTGCAAGCAGGAGAATTATTAGTGAATGCAGGTTATGTGAGCGAGCAGTATGTAGAAAAAATGGTGGAATCTTATCATGAAAATGGTGCGTACTTTGTCATTGCACCTCAAATAGCCATTCCGCATGCAAGACCAACGGATGGTGTGGAAAACTCTGCCGTATCACTAGTCGTATTAAAAGAAGGCGTGAATTTCGGACACGCCGCGAATGATCCCGTACGATTAGTTTTTGGACTCGCAGCTACTTCGAGTGAGGCACATTTGAAAGTCATTCAAAAAATCGTCTCCTTGCTTAGTAACAATGATAATATTGAAAAATTGATTCAGTCAGAAGATTACCAAGCAATTGGAGAATTAGTGGAGGGATAACGATGAAAATTTTAGCTGTGTGTGGACTTGGTCAAGGAACAAGCCTAATTTTACGAATGAATGTAGAAACAGTTTTACGTGACATGGGAGTTGACGCAGACGTGGAGCACATTGATGTATCAGCTGCTCGCTCGATGAATGTGGATATTATCGTAACAAGCCAAGAGTTAGCAGAAACACTTGGAACAGATACAAGTGCCAAAGTAGTTATCGTCAACAACTATTTTGACAACGCAGAAATTAAGACGGCATTAACTGAAGCAATCAATAGTTAAATAAGACAAAAAAAGGTGGGAAAAAAATGGAGATTATTACGTGGATTGCCAATAACTTTTTTGGAACCCCAGCCATACTTTTAGGTTTTATCGTACTTCTCGGGTTACTTTTACAGAAGAAAAATTTAAGCCAAGTTATTAGCGGAACGTTCAAGGCAATTATTGGATTCTTAATTATTAACGCTGGTGCGGCTGTTATTACTGGTTCCCTTGGGATTTTCGAACCAATGTGGAAAGAAGTATTTGGGTTAGAGACACCGCCACTTGCAGGATTTTTAGGACAAGAAGCCTTTAATGCAAAATTTGGTAGTGCCGTAACACTTGCGATGACTCTTGGATTTTTAGTCAACGTATTATTAGCAAGATTTACACCATTTAAGTACATTTATTTAACTGGTCATATGATGTTCTGGACAACAACCATTTTTGCAGGAATTACTGTGCAAGCTGTCGGTGGAGATATTCCGTTCTGGGGACTTGTACTTTTCTTAGCAGTAATTATGGGTCTTTACTGGACATTACAACCAGCAATTACACAACCATTCTTACGTAAAATTACTGGGAATGATAACGTCGCGTTAGGACATACTTCATCCAGTGTAGCGATTCTATCCGCTTTGCTAGGGAAAGTGTTTGGGAATAAGAAAAATGATGCAGAACATATTAATTTACCAAAAAAATTAGAGTTCCTACGTGACTCGAACGTTATTACAGCTCTAACAATGGGGATTCTGTTCGTCGTCGGGGCAGTGATTCTGATGGTGAAGAAAACACCAGGAGCAGAAAAATTAATCGCAGAAGCTGGAAATCAAAGCTTCATCGTATACTCCATCGTTCAGTCCTTTACGTTTGCCGCTGGTATCGCCATCGTTCTTGTAGGTGTGCGGATGTTTATCGGTGAAATCGTACCGGCATTCAATGGTATTGCAACAAAACTTGTACCGGGTGCGAAACCTGCGCTAGATGCACCAATTGTTTATCCATATGCGCCAAACTCCGTAATCATTGGTTTCGTGGGTGCGTTCATTGGAGCGATTATCTGGTTAGTAGTACTTGGAAATACAGTTGGCTACGTGTTTGTGCCAACAATGATCGTTCTCTTCTTCCACGGGGCAGTTGCTGGGGTATTCGGTAACTCAACTGGTGGGGTGAGAGGAGCATTGATAGGTGGATTCTTAACAGCTACGGTTGTGGCTTGGGGACAATATATTATGGTTACCTTCTTTATCAATACGACTGTTCCAGATACAGCCATGTGGGCAGCCGACTCAGATATGTTTATCCTCGGACCAATTGTCAGCATGTTAGCGAAATTATTCTTTTAAGTAAAATCTAAACCTCTTCCTTGTTTAGCATTCAAGAGGAAGAGGTTTTTTGAAAGGAAGTTTTAAAAAATGAGTTTTATTCGTACTTTTTATGGAGATATCGCCCCTGATCAGTTGGGCTTCACTTATTCACACGAGCATATCGTTTGTGTGCCGGCTTACTGGCAAGAACGAGATGCCGATGATTTACTTTTGGATGATAAAGAAAAATCGCAGCTTGACGTACAAGATTTCGCAGATTTAGGCGGAAAAACAATTGTCGATGCAACGGCGGTTGATTATGGCAGACGCGTGCTCGATGTGGCGCAAATTTCCCAAGAAACGGGCATTCAAATCGTTGGAACAGCTGGCTTTAACAAAAGTTTCTTATGGGACGGAAAAATCAAACCAGAACTGAAGCCAATCATCGGGGATTTTGAAACCTATTATGAATGGATTGAACATACTCCTATAGAAAAACTAACGGAATTCGTTGTAAATGAAGTCGAAAATGGGCTTGAAGGAACGCCGTATAAGGCCGGTCAGGTGAAATTTGGTACTGGCTACAATATGATTACACCTTTAGAAGAAAAGACGATACGCGCGGTTGCTAGAGCGCATCACGAGACAAAAGCGCCAATTCATTCTCACACAGAAGCAGGAACGATGGCTTTAGAGCAAATTGAGATTTTAAAACAAGAAAATATCCCGTTAGAATATCTTTCTATTGGGCATATGGACCGCAACCTAGACCCGTATTATCACAAGCAAGTTGCAAAAACAGGCGCATTCATGTCATTCGATGGCATTGCAAAAATCAAATACGCACCAGAAAGTGCTCGGATCGCCGCAATTCTATATCTAGTTTCGGAAGGTTTTGAAGACCAGATTTTAGTTAGTGGTGATACAGCGCGCAAAACCTATTATAAACATTACGGACATGGCCCGGGCCTTGAATACATCGCCAAAAAATGGGTGCCACGCTTTATTGACGAAGCAAACGAAAAAGGCTTTGACGGAGAAAAGTTAGTCAAAAAATTCTTCGTAGATAACCCGGCAAGATGTTTTACATTTAAAAAATAGGAGGCGAAAGCTGTGTTATATGCAGATGAAAATTCATTTGATATTGGCGCAAAAATCACGAAAACCAAACCAGTCATTTTGCCAATAGGAGCAGTCGAAGCGCATGGGCCCCATTTGCCACTAGGAACAGACAATATTTTAGCGTCAGAATATTCTGCGAAAATAGCGGCGGAAACAGACGGATTTGTACTTCCAGTATTGCCATATGGCCAAGTTTGGAGCCTGCAAGATTTTCCTGGAAGCTTAACATTATCTAATGAAACAGTTACAAGAGTAGTCATAGAAATCGGGGAAAGCCTTTATAAACAAGGATTTCGGCTGTTTGTTCCAGTGAGCGGACACCTTGGCAATATGGCGGCGCTCAAAGATGCTGCGCGCGAACTATATGCAAAATATCCGGATATGGTTATCTTGCACATTTTTTACCCGAATATCCAAAAATTAGCAATGGACGTGCGCGAAGGAAAAGCTAATCATCATACGTACATTCATGCTTGTGAAATTGAAACATCTCTCATGCTCTACTTGTCCCCAGAAAATGCAGATATGAGTCGTGCCATAGATGATCCGCCAATTTTACCAATCGATGCGGATTTCACCCCAACCCCGTGGCAAAATTTCACGAAGACAGCAGTTCTGGGAGAAGCAACTTTAGCAACGGCAGAAAAAGGCGAATACTTGATTGAAAAAACGTTAAAAACATGTGTGGAGTTGATAAAACTTGAACAAGAAAAAATTCGAAAATCTACCGAAATGGAATAATTTTGCGCTATTCAATTTTTTAGCGAAAGATAAAGAAAATAGTCTGGAAGTCATGGAAGCGGCGCGCGGTTTTGCTGTTCCGGGAATCGTTGCAACGAACTATGAAACAGCAGAAGAAGCCGCAAATGTGGTGAAAGAATTGCAAACAACAGCTCCAGTTATTAGTGTTGGCCTAGGTGGTGGCGGAGACTGGCAAAACTGGCGTGATGTTCTTCATATTGCTCGTCTTGTTCCAAACACTCATATTAACCAACCAATCGAAACCTCGGGATTAACAAATGGCTTGCTCCCGGAAACATACACTAATGCACTCGTTCGTCCAACCGGGAAAGTTGGCATCGTCAAACTATCTTCCGGAGACGAAATTACCGCAGAAGAAGCTGTCGATTATTGTTTATCCGCCAACATCCCGTCCATCAAATTTATGAGCATTGAAGGCACAAAATATTTAGATGAACTAGTTTATTTAACAAAAATTGCAGCAGATAAGGGCATTTATGGCATTGAGCCGGCAGGAGGGATTGGCGCTGAAAACATCCTTGAAATAACAACCGCCATCAAGTCCACAGGAATTCCCTTTTATATGCCGCATATTTTTGGAAAAACAATTGATAAAGTCACAGGTCGGACAAAACCAGAAGAAATCGCGAAAATTTTTGCTGCTTTGGAGGGGAATTAAATGATTAATAATTACATCGATATTACGGTTCGTTTATTAGAAAACATTCTTGATAATGAAGCGGATTATGTAAAAGAAGCAGGAGCGAAGGTAGCCGAGTCCATCGAAAACGACGGAGTAATCCATTTATTTGGTTGCGGTCACTCGCATATTTTAACAGAGGAAGTATTTTACCGTGCAGGTGGGCTTGCGGCGATTCATCCGATTTTACATGAACCACTTATGCTTCACGAGGGAGCTGCGGCGTCATCTGTCTTGGAACGAAAAAATGATTATGCAAAAACATTTATGGCAGAGGAGGATATCCGTCCTGGCGATATCATGATTGTGTTATCAACATCTGGGCGAAACCCCGTACCAATTGATGTTGCTGAAATTGCGCGCGAAAAAGGTGCATTTGTTATCGTGATTACTTCGCTCCAATACTCCGCTAGCCAAAAATCTCGTCACACATCCGGAAAACGTTTATCTGATACAGGGGACATTGTAATTGATAACGGTGCCGTCAAAGGAGATGCCGTCCTAAAATCGGCAAACTTCGATATTGCATTTGCTCCAACATCGACGGTAACGGGCGCAGTCATCTTGCAATCTATTTTTGCAGAAGCAATCGAAAAAATGGTAAACGACAACTTTACACCACCAGTATTTATTAGTGGAAATGTTGAAAATGCCGATGCACATAACCAAGCACTTGTTGATAAATACAACGAGCGAATTCCATTGCTTGGAATGAATTTATAAGAAAGAAAAGTCTAGGTTAGCGCCTAGACTTTTTTGATAGGTTAGAGTATTTCTATAGATTGCGCTATAATTAAACTAAATAAAAACGATAAAGGAGTGTGGCCGATGGATTCAGCATATGTATTTGATAGCGAACAAGCAACGAAATTATTGATGAAGAACTATGAGTTAGTGAAAACGAGTGGTGTTAGTTTTATCGATAAACGAATTCGCTTTCTGATTGCTCGTCTTTTTGCGGGAAATAATGAAGTGGTTAATCCGGAGAAATTTAGTGAAATAAATAAAGAAATTAAGCGACAACTAGGCATGTTCACAGCGCTAAACGGGAATGTTCGTGCATCCTTGGTAGGATTACTTATGGCAAACAATAATGCCAGCGGTGAGAGCGTTCAGCAAGTAATTGCTAACTATAACACGTTAATCCAAGCGGGATTCCAGCGCACAGAATATACTTACTTTGCGGCATACTTATTACTAGAATCAGAAAATCCAACAAAGACGGCCCAAAAAGCAAAAACAATCCACCAACTTTTCAAAAAAGATCACCCATTTTTAACCAAAAGTGAAGATGTGACAACGGCTGTTTTCTTAGCTAATCTTCCGGAAGAAAATACCACGAAATTGGCAGAAATAACAGAGTACTATTTTCAAGCGTTCGCCGCGAAAGGTTTCCGCAAGAATGATAGCTTACAATTTTTGGCAACAACGGGAACACTTTTGTACGGTGAAAAAGATAGCAAATTCATCCGGAGAGTAGATAATATTGTAGAAGAACTACGTCAAAAAGGGATAAAAGTAAAACCGCTACATTACTCAAGTATCGGGATTTTAGCTTTTGTCATGGACGGGCGAAAAATCGATTCAGGTTTAGTAAACTTAATTGATGAATTGCAGCAACAACCAGGTTTGCGATTCGGACGGGAATTCGTTACAGCTCTGGCGATAAGCCTATATACAGAAAAACAATCAGGGCAAATGAGTAAGGAACAATTAGAAGGATTAATGGTCAATGTGCATATTTTAATCGCGATGGAACAAGCGGCAGCAGTAAGTGCGGCAGCGGCAGCGAGTGCAGCCGCCGCATCTAGTTAATACAAAAAAACTGGTAAGCCTTTTGCGGCTCACCAGTTTTTTGCTATTTAAGGACTAACATAGTAATCATTACTTTTCTTAGGTGGATTAGACGAACTTAAAACGTAATCTTTCAAAAATGAATTTGGTGCAGAATCCCATAACGCCATACCGTCAGATTTTGGAGGGGCAGTTCCAGCGAAGAAATACATGTTATTTAATCCCATGGTATCTGCCATTTTTTCCTTATCTGCTTGGCTGTATTTATCATAAGATTCATCGGTCATTAAATCCATCATTGCCTTATCGTAGCCACTATTATAAAAAGTTTCGTAATCAAATTGATTAAAATGAAGCAAATTTTCATCCTTAGAGCCTTGTGCTTTTGCCCAAGCTTCCATATCTAATTTTTGTGATTGATACGTGAAGTTTTTGTTTTTTGCGCTATAAGTAATATTGCCATATTTATGCGGGAAAACAGAGAGGGCATTAGTTACGATATCGGTGATTTCTTTGCCATCTGTGCTTTTCGCAGAGCGGATATTTTGCGTATGAATATGACCACTTAAAGAAAAATCCATAGAGCCTGTCGTAAGAGCATCAATTACTTGTTGATTATAATTAATCGTATAACCTTTTTGGATGACATCATTATGATCAGTTAAATTATGGTGCAAAACAGGGATAAGTTTAGCACCATTTTTCTTAGCAAGCGCACTGCTTTCTTTTATCCAATCTAATGTTCCTGCTGTTAGTCCACCTTCTGTTGTGGGATTTCCTTGCTGCATATTTGTTTTATAAATTGCTGTGTCTAACATTAGTAGCCATACTTTGGAAGAAGGAGCAGCTAAATAACTCAGCGAAAACTCATCTCTTGAAATAGCGTCTCCATATCCAAAGTCACTATAAATTTTACTGAAATCTGTTGGTGATATAGTGTCGGTTGGTAACTGCTTCTCTTTTTCAAATTTGCGGGCCCAAGGATTGTTAATATCATGATTACCCGGAACAACAAAAACTTGCGTCCCATTTTTCTCTACTTGAGTAAGTTTTTTGGCTAACTCCTCATGACTTGTTTTTTCACCGTTGTTCGTAAGGTCGCCGCTAATAATAAGAACGTCTGTCTTTTTGGACTCGACATCCGCTAAAAAAGCATCGGTTATTTCATCACTATAAGCTAACTGTTTCCCATCACCCGCAGCCACATATTTTTCAAAAGCTTTTCCGTTGTCGGTTAGTGATGGAGCAAAGTAATGAACATCCGTCGTTACGACCATCGATAAATTACGGTCTTTCTCAATTGGCGCAGTAATTTTTTCCGTTTTGCCACTTGCAGAACCACAAGCGACAAGAGAAAAAGATAAGAGTATCGGTGTAACTATTTTAAAAAATCGAATCACGTTAACCACGCTTTCATGTTTGTATTTTCACAATGAGTTCCGGAATTTAGAACAAAACTCAAAATGTAAGGAGCAATGTTCTAAACGGTTTAGATATCTCGATCTAAAATATTTTTCGTCAAGCGGTACATATCATCACGATACGTGCCAGCTGGTAGCTTTTTGATTTCGCGAAGAGCTTTATTCGTATATTTATTAGCAAGCTTAAATGCCTGTTCGACACCATTATATTTAGAAATAAGTGCTAAAACTTGTTCAGAAGCCTCATCCGTCATATCTAGTTTTTGTGAAAGAAGTGGCTCAAATTCGGACAAATGACCTTTCATCGCATAAATAAGTGGTAGAGAATAAATACCTTGCTTCATATCATTTAAAACGGGTTTGCCAAGGCCTTCATCCGTACTTGTGTAATCCAGTACGTCATCAATAATTTGGAAAGCCATGCCAAGATAATGTCCAATATTATAACATTTTGCGACTGTCATACGTGTTGCTTTACTACCTGTTGCACCGGAGTAGCAACTAAGCGCAAATAATTGTGCTGTTTTACCAGAAATACGCGTCAAATATTCACGAACAGTCACATTCATTTTGTAGCTTGTGCGCATTTGGTCTAGTTCGCCCATTAAGATTTTTTCGATATTTTTACTATTAAATTCAATGTTCTCCACGGAAGAAGCATGCGCGGATAAAATTTTGAAACAGATGCAGAATAAATAATCACCTGTATAAACAGCATAATTGCGGCCATATTTAGAATGAATCGTCGGGATCCCGCGGCGTAACGGAGAATCATCAACGACATCATCATGAATCAACGTTGCCATATGCAGTACTTCAAGTGCAGCAGCAATAGAAACAGCGCGGTCTTTATCATAATCAGGACCAGCTTGCGCAGAAAGAAGCGCAAAAGCAGGACGTAGCAATTTTCCGCCAGCATGAATCAAATCTTTCACATTTTGCTCTACGTGTTTATCACGAATTTGAATATTTTTTTCAATCGTTTGTAAGACTTCTTGTAAATCTTTGGAAAGTGCAGGATACTCATCCCACATAGCATGAAGTTGCATATTGAACTCCTTTTTTTAAAGTTATTTTTGTGCTGCTTGACTTTGTTTAGCATCAGCGAACATCCGCAAAGTTTGGACGTTTTTTAGCAGGTAATTTGCTGCAATCCCAACCGCAATGCCAGAAAGAATACCGATGAAAGATAATACTGGCAAATAAAGCATAACGGACCAAGTGCCTGCAATCCAACTTGCAATCACGAGCTGTCCAACGTTATGTAAAATCCCACCGGTAACACTAACGCCAATAATGCTCACACGTTTCGGTCCGAGTAGTTGTACGAGCCACATCCCAAGAAAACTCAAGATAGCTCCCGCCGCACTATACATAAAAGTCGAAATAGTCCCACCAAGTAAAGTGGATAAAACTAATCGAATGCAGATTATCATAAATGTATCTTTTGCTGATAGCGTATAAAGTGATATACACGTAATAATATTAGCAAGACCAAGTTTCGCCCCAGGAGCAAATGCAAATGGAAACGGAATAGCCCGCTCGAGTAAACTAATGACGACCGCTTGAGCAGCCAGAAGTGCTATATATACTAATCGTCTGTTTTTTGTCATAGAAACACTTTCCTATCTATTAGAGGATAAGGTCAGGAAGAGATAATCGGATCATCTGAATCGCCTGAACTCCCGTCACTCGCTTTTACTTCAATTACTAGTTTATGTGGAAGACAAACGACTGTATCTCCTTGTTTATCAATTGCCCCAGTCCGAACGCATACCTGATCATTACAGTTCGCTTTACTAATTCGGATTTCTTCCCCCGAAACCTCAATCGTGTTAGTATGTCCATCTGGTTGCTTCACATCAAAGCTTTCCGTTCCTTTATGTCCAGTGAGCGTAACAGTCTTATATTCTTTATTATCCACAGAAATAACCGCAACAAGCTCTTTTTTTCCATTAGCAGGAGCCGGTTCATTCGCTTTTACATATGAAAAAATAGCAATCGGCAAAAAGGAGAGTATACAAAGAGATAAAATAATAATAATATCCCAACGCTTCACCATAGAAAGATACTTCTTCACCGTATTGCCTCCTTTCAGAATGTCATGTACAAATCCTATTTTAAAGGATAATCCCTAAATATAATAGGAAAAAGTTTAAGAAATCAACAAATAATAAAAACGGAAGCACCTCCTATGCCAAAACTGGCTTTTGGATGCACTCCCGAGTTTTTATTTAAAATTTTAACTAACTAATTTACTTGTCTCTGTAAACGGATCTTGGCTTACCGTACCACCAATGACCAAGATGTTTTTGGAACCAAGGAACAGCCCAATAATCAAGACCAAATGTGCGTCCAGCGCCATTTAGAAGTGCGATAGAAGCTGGTAACGCCCAGAATTTGTCCCAACCAAGCATAGCGCTTAGTGTAAACATTACTAGGAATCCAGCACTTCCGATACTTACAAGCCAAGTGAATAGACCAACTACCATAGCAAGACCAATTGCAAGTTCAACAAAAGGTACAACTTTTTGCATTACTAGAGCAACGTCAAGGTTTGGCATAAGAAGTTTCATAATCCATTCGAACCAGCCAGGCATATGACTAAGAATTGGAGTAGTTACGTTTGTTGCAGCAGCCCCAGCAGCGTCACCGGCAGCTTGACTTGCGCCAGATGTAGCAGCAGTTTGTAGCCATTCGAATGGCATTTTAGAGCTAGTTGCAGTTAACCAAGAGTCAGAACCGATACCGTTAAATAAAGGTTTTAAGTTTGTAATACTTACTTTATCCCATGTAGTTTCACCGTAGATTTTAGAAAGAGCTTCGTCAATCCAGAACCAACCTAGATATACACGTAAAGGAAGAACCCAAAGTACGTTACCGTAACGAGAAGTCCAACCACGGAAAATATTGCGGTGATCTTTAATATGGAAGAATTCATGCATGATATATTGCCACATGTAGTAACCACTGCGGATACCGAAGAAGTAATACAAGTTAACCATATGTTTCATTAAAATAGCGAACCAACCAGATAAGTGCATACCACCAAGGTGAGCAACACCGTATTTAGCTCCGATAGAAACCATTACCCCGTGATATTTACCTTGGAATGGTTCTTTCTCGCCAGTACCGCTCATTTCAACTATGATGCTTTTCGCTGCAGTTAATGCAGTTTGTTCAGCACCTTCAACGATTTGCGGAGTTGGTTTGCCTTCTTCATCTTCAAAGTAAGCAAGGTCACCAACGACATAAACGTCTTTAAGACCTTCAGCTTCCATATATTGGTTTACTTTCAAACGACCTGCGCGAGCAGATTCCATACCGTAATCTTTTGTATCAGAGTTAGCGCGAACACCAGCAGTCCAAATTAATGTGTTTGTTGGAAGTTCTTCGCCAGATTTAAGTACGATGCTTTCAGGTTTAACTTCAACAATAGCAGCATTTTTCATGATTTCAATACCTTTTTTAACCATGTAACGTTCTGCTTTGTCAGCGTCTCTTCTTTCAAGCATGTTTAGGATAGTTGGAGCTGCTTCTACTACAACTAGTTTAATTTCAGATGCGTCAATTTTATTATCTTTAGCAAGACGATCTTTCCATTCTAAAAGTTCCCCAACCATTTCGATACCAGTAAATCCAGATCCACAAACAACGAATGTTAACATTGCTTTACGTTTTTCAACGTCTTGTTCGCGAGATGCTTTCGTTACAGTTTCTTCAATATGATTGCGTAACTTAACAGAATCTTCCCAAGACCAAAGTGTAAAGCCATTTTCGCCAACACCAGGAGTCCCAAAATCATTAGGTTCTCCGCCCATACCAAGTACTAGGTAATCAAACGGATAACTTCCGTGCTCTGTTGTTACAACTTTTTTATCATGATCTACATGTGTCACGTTATCAGTTACAAGATTAACTTTTGTTCTATTAAACAAGCGACGTAAATCATATTGAATTGCAGTTGGTTCAACACGTCCACCAGCAACCTCATGTAGTTCAGTCATCATTGTATGGTACGAATGACGATCGATTAATGTAATATTAACGTCTTTGTCTTTCTTGTATTTCTTAGCTAATTTCTTAGCAGCGTGTACACCTGCATATCCTGCCCCAATTAAAACGATATTCTTTTCAGGCATATGCTTCCTCAACTCCTTGTAAGTTTATTCACAAAAATAAAATGAGTCCAAAATTCCCCACAGTATTATTATAACCTATCATAGTTTAACAGAAACCTCCCACTAATGTCTAGATAGTAAAGAACAATTCTAATCTAAATTTTAAAAATAGGTCTTTGTGCAAATGTTACATAAATAAGCAGGCTAAAAGTCCTTATTTAACATAGGATGTTAGACATTTTTGTTTGCTATTTCGCTAGAAAAGGTTGACCTAAGATATCTTTTGTATATCAATAGTCATTATTTTGAAAATTAGATGAATTATGTCTTTAGAATTACAGTAGACAAAACCGGACGCTGATGGTATCATTTGTATTGTAAAAGTGATATCGCTTTCGCAGACTATCGGTTTGTGTTCACGAAATCACAAACAAAGTTATAATAAACCAAAAGGTGGGAGCAAATATGAAATTGAAAAAAGTAGCAATGGGTATTACCGTAGTAATGGCTTCAAGCCTATTACTAGTAGGTTGCGGTAGTAGCGACGACAGCAGCAAAGACAAGAAGAGCACAGACACAAAACAAACAGAAACAAAGAAAACAGCTAAAACTGACGGTACTATGACTGATGGTACTTACAAATTAGAAGAAAAGAATTTCGACGACAAAGGCTGGAAAGCTTTCATGTCAATCGAAGTTAAAGATGGTAAAATTACTAAAGCTAACTACGATTACAAAAACAAAGATGGCGAATTAAAATCTGAAGATGCAGACTACGAAAAAGCAATGAAAGCTAAAGTAGGTACTGGTCCTCAAGAATACTTGAAACAATTAAGCGATTCTTTAGTTAAAAATCAAGCAGCAGCATCTGTAGAAGTAGTTTCAGGAGCAACTCATTCTTCTGACGCTTTCATCAACTATGCTAACCAATTAATCCAAGCAGCTCAAAGAGCAGATACAACTACAATTTCCATCAATAACCTAGCTAAAATGGAAGATGGAACTTATAAACTTGAAGAACAAAACTACGCACATGGTTACCGTGTAGTATTCAGCATGGACGTTAAAGATGGTAAAATTACTAAATCTGACTACAACTATGTTGACAAAGACGGCAAACTTAAATCAGACGACGCTGAATATGAGAAAAACATGAAAGCTAAATCTGGTACTGGTCCAAAAGAATACATCCCAGCACTTAACAAATCTCTTGTTGAAAAACAAGACGTTGCTGCAGTAGACACTGTTTCTGGTGCTACTAACTCTTCTAACCAATTCAAAATCTACGCAGCTCAACTTCAAAATGCTGCACAAAATGGTAACACTGATACAATCAAAGTGTATAACCTAGTAGAAGCTGAATAAATAGTACAATTTATGTACAAAACGGCTGGTCCTAATCTTTAGGGCTAGCCGATTTTTTTATCGAAAAAACAGAGGAATTAAGCCTTTTTACTGTAGATTTATTCCTTTTTTTACGCTATAGTTATTCAAGTAAAGATCACGGATTAGAAAGGTGAAAAAGCTAATGAAGAAATGGAAAATAATAATTTCAGTTATCATATTGGCACTTGTAGTATCAGCGTGCGGAAATTCTAGTAAAGAAACAAAAAAAGAACCAAGCGATTCAAAAAATTTAATGGATCAACCATACTCTAAAACGGACTTTCTGATGGGCACAGTTGTAACGCTTAAAATTTATGACAAAGGCAAAGAAGACGTCCTTGATAAAGGCTTCGATCGAATCAAAGATCTAGCTGCCAAAATTACCACAAGTGATTCAGGAAAAACTTCTGAAGTAGATAAAATCAACGAACAAGCTGGTAAAAAGCCAGTGAAAGTATCTAAAGACGTATACTACTTAATTCAAGAAGGCCTTAAATACTCTGAGAACTCCGGTGGTAGCTTTGATATTACGATTGGGCCGTTAACTTCTCTATGGCACATCGGTTTTTCTGATGCTCGAAAACCTTCCCAAGCAGAGATAGACGCAGTGTTACCATTAATTAACTACAAAGACGTTAAAATGAATGATGAAGATCAAACGGTTTATCTGGAAAAAGAAGGCATGGAACTCGATTTAGGTGCAATTGCTAAAGGTTACATTACCGATGAAACATTAAAAGTATTCAAAGCTAATAAAGTAACTACCTCTATCATAGATTTAGGTGGAAACATCTACGTTCAAGGCAATAATCCTAATGGCAACAAGTGGAATGTTGGAATTCAAGATCCATTTTCGCCTCGAGGAAGTGTTATTGGGAAGCTCCCTGAATCTAATATGTCGATTGTAACTTCTGGCATTTATGAACGCTACCTTGAAGTGGATGGTAAAACATATCACCATATTTTAGATCCAAAAACAGGATATCCGTTTGATAATGATATTGCTGGAGTGTCCATCGTATCTAAAAAATCAATTGATGGCGACGGCCTATCCACCGCTACTTTCTCCAAAGGGATTAAAGGTGGAATGGACTATATTGAACAATTCGAAGGTGTAGATGCCATTTTCATCAGTAAAGAGAAAAAAGTATACGAAACTTCTGGTTTAAAAGGTCAATTCGAATTAACAGACAAAAATTTCCAAATGGATACGTTGAAAAAATAAACTATTATAGAAGAAAGTGAGCAGAATTCAATCTGGACTCTGCTCTAAATAAACTAGAAAAGGAGCTAAAAAGGGGATATGTCAATACCATCGTTTCTAAAGTTGGTTGAAATCCAAACGAAGATAGCTAGTGTTTTTCCGTTTATGTTAGGAACGCTATTCGTTGTGTATCAATATGATATGTTCAAACTTGTAAATACGCTGATATTTTTCGGATCTATGCTCATATTTGACTTGACTACAACAGCAATTAATAACTATATGGATTACCGCAAAGCAACAGATAATCATGACTACGATTATCGAACTACCAGCAATGTAATCGGGCAAGAGCAAATTCCGGTGCGAACAGTAATTATAACTATTTTCTTAATGTTTTTCATTGCGACTGGGTTAGGTGTTTGGCTAGTTTTTCGCACGGATTTATTAGTGCTCTTAATTGGGTTTGTCTGTTTTTGCATAGGTATCTTATATACATTCGGCCCTGTACCGCTCTCTCGTATGCCATTAGGTGAAATTTTTTCAGGTGTAACGATGGGGTTCGGGATTTTCTTCTTAGCTGTATATGTAAATGCATATGATGCAGGAATCGCGAATTTGCTTTGGCAAGGAGAAATGGTGACGATTCAGTTCAATCTAATAGAAATCATTCGAATAGGTGTGGTATCCTTACCATGTATTTTCACGATTGCTAATATCATGCTCGCAAATAATCTTTGTGATTTGGATGAAGATATCAGGAATCACCGTTATACACTCCCATACTATATAGGAAGAAAAATGGGTGTCCTGTTATTTAACGTGCTGTATTATGCTTCGTTTTTGGCGGTGGTTATTTCAGTAGCTATAAACTTCTTGCATCCAATCATGTTGCTATCTCTTATAACAATCTATCCAGTGTATCGTAACCTAGTAAAATTCAATAAAGAGCAAGTAAAGTCGAAAACATTTGTCATTGGTATTCGTAATTTCGTATTAATTAATGCGACGTTGACGATTTTAATGGCAGTAAGTGTAGCGCTTCAACAATTGACATAAGAAAAGGGGGCTTCTTTGAATGATAGAAAAACTAATATTAGGTCGTTTTGTTCCAGGGGAGTCCTTGATTCATGGTCTGGATGCGCGAACGAAACTTTTAGCAGGTTTTTATTATATCGGTATTTTATTTTTAGCGAATAACTGGTGGACATACGCATTGATGGTTTTGTTCACACTCATGGTCGTTCAAATGACAGGCATCAAGTTAAAGGTGTTTATAAAAGGTGTAAAACCCCTTATTTGGCTAATTTTATTTACAGTAGTAATGCAAATACTCTTCGCAAGTGGTGGAACGATTTATTTTGATTGGGGTCCGTTTACAATCTCTTCATTTGGGCTTTTAAACGGTGTATTTGTATTTTTGCGCTTTGTCTTAATTATCATTATGTCGACCGTTATCACGCTCACAACGACGCCTATGAACCTGACAGACGCAATTGCTTACATCCTTCGTCCGTTTGCAGTACTCAAAGTGCCGGTGAACGACATTGCGTTAATGATTTCGGTGGCGCTTCGTTTTATTCCAACGCTCATGGGAGAAACAGATAAAATCATGAAAGCGCAGCGAGCTCGTGGAGTGGATTTTGGTGAAGGCAATCTTTTCGAACAAATGAAAGTAGTTGTCCCAATTTTTATTCCGCTATTTGTTAGTTCATTTAACCGCGCGGAAGAATTAGCGGATGCAATGGAAGCACGAGGTTATCAAGGTGGCGAAGGTCGCACACGATTCCGAATACTGCATTGGCATTTCGGGGATCTAATTGCTGCATGTATAATGATACTTTTAACTGCGGGACTTGTAATACTAAGAACTTCTTAAAAACATTCGATATTAACGGATGTTTTTTCTTTTGGATAGAATAAGTAGAATGGCTCTGTCAGGCAGTTTGGAGCTGAACTAAAACCGAGAATCTTCTATATAATAGTTTCTATGAAAATAACTTAAAACTTTTTTCAAAAAGCGGTTGATTACTACCTCTAACCCGTGTATAATAGATAAAGTGCAAATGGACAGGCATTGGTCTGCCCTTTTGACAACGAGCACCCCGGTATTGCCGGGAATGCCCATGTGATGAAGTGAAAGGTTGCTGACACACCCGGCCGCTTTGCCATGGCGGATGTTCAGGTAATTTTCACGGAGAATGTCTATTTTAAAAGTAGGCGAAAAGGAGGGAAAGTAATGGCAAAACAAAAAATTCGTATTCGTTTAAAAGCTTATGATCACCGTATTTTGGATCAATCAGCAGAAAAGATTGTAGAAACAGCGAAACGCTCAGGTGCTTCTGTATCTGGTCCGATTCCACTTCCAACAGAGAAGTCAATCTACACAGTCTTGCGTGCGGTCCACAAATATAAAGACTCTCGTGAGCAATTCGAAATGCGTACACACAAACGTTTAATCGACATCGTTAATCCAACACCACAAACAGTTGATAGCTTGATGCGTTTAGACTTGCCAAGCGGTGTGGACATCGAAATCAAACTATAATAAGAATATATTAAATTAACAGGAGGTGTGACTCATGACCAAAGGAATCTTAGGTAGAAAAGTAGGGATGACACAAGTTTTCACTGAAAACGGCGAACTTATTCCAGTGACAGTAATCGAAGCAGCACAAAACGTGGTACTTCAAAAGAAAACTGTTGAAACTGACGGCTATGAAGCTGTACAAATCGGTTTCGAAGATAAGAGAGCAATTTTGTCAAACAAACCCGAACAAGGTCATGTAGCAAAAGCCAATACTACTCCTAAGCGCTTCATTCGCGAATTCCGCGATGTAAACTTAGACGAGTATGAGATTGGTGCAGAAGTAAAAGTAGACGTATTCGCAGAAGGTGACATCATCGACGCGACAGGCGTATCGAAAGGTAAAGGATTCCAAGGTGTTATTAAACGCCACGGACAATCACGCGGCCCTATGGCCCACGGTTCCCGTTACCATCGTCGCCCAGGTTCAATGGGTCCAGTAGCACCTAACCGTGTTTTCAAAAATAAACTACTTCCAGGTCGTATGGGTGGAGAACAAATCACTATCCAAAACCTAGAAATCGTTAAAGTAGACGTTGAAAAGAACGTTCTTTTAGTAAAAGGTAACGTTCCAGGCGCTAAAAAAGCATTAGTTCAAATTAAAACTGCTACTAAAGCAAAATAATTCATTTGGAAAGGAGGACTAACGAATGCCAAAATTAAGCTTACTTAAACAAGATGGAACAAACGCTGGCGAAATTACTTTAAACGACACTGTTTTCGGTATTGAACCAAATGAAAAAGTTGTTGTTGATGTGATTTTGAGCCAACGTGCATCCCTACGTCAAGGGACTCACAAAGTAAAAAATCGTTCAGAAGTACGTGGTGGCGGACGTAAACCATGGCGTCAAAAAGGTACAGGTCGTGCCCGTCAAGGTTCAATCCGTTCCCCACAATGGCGCGGCGGTGGTGTCGTATTCGGCCCAACACCTCGTTCATATGCTTACAAATTACCTAAGAAAGTTCGTCGTTTAGCGATTAAATCAATTCTTTCTTCTAAAGTAAATGAAGAAAAATTAGTTGTACTTGAAGGTTTGACTTTCGATGCACCTAAAACAAAAGAATTTGCGGCTTTTCTTAAAAATATCTCTGTAGATACTAAGGCACTAATCGTAGTTGCTGGTGAAAGTGAAAATGTAGAATTATCTGCACGCAACTTACAAGGCATTACAGTTATTCCAGCTGAAAGTATCTCAGTACTAGAAGTTGCTAAACATGATAAATTAATTATCACTAAAGCAGCTGTCGAAAAAGTAGAGGAGGTGCTCGCATAATGGATGCACGCGACATCATTAAGCGCCCAGTTGTAACTGAAGAATCTACAAGCATTCTCGACGATAAGAAATATACATTTGAAGTAGATACTCGCGCAACTAAAACGCAAGTAAAATACGCAATTGAAGAAATTTTCGACGTAAAAGTTGCTAAAGTAAACGTAATGAATTACAAAGGCAAACTTAAACGTATGGGCCGTTATGCAGGTTACACTAACAAACGCCGTAAAGCGATTGTTACTGTTACAGCTGACAGCAAAGAAATTCAATTCTTTGAAGTATAATTCGACTAACTTTAAATAAATCTAACGAGGAGGGGAAACAATGGCGATCAAAAAGTATAAACCTACCACTAACGGGCGCCGGCACATGACTAGTTCTGATTTCGCTGAGATTACTACAAGTACTCCAGAAAAATCTTTACTACGTCCTCTTAAAAAGAAAGCCGGACGCAATAACCAAGGTAAGTTAACTGTTCGTCATCACGGCGGTGGCCATAAACGCCAATACCGCGTGATTGATTTCAAACGTAACAAAGATGGTATTCCTGGACGCGTTGCAACGATCGAGTACGATCCAAACCGTTCTGCTAATATTGCTCTAATCAACTATGCTGATGGAGAAAAACGCTACATCATCGCAGCAAAAGGCCTTGAAGTAGGTCAAACAATTTATTCAGGAGCAGAAGCTGATATCAAAATCGGTAATGCACTAGAATTAAAAGATATTCCAGTGGGTACTGTTATCCACAATATCGAAATGAAACCTGGTAAAGGTGGACAATTAGTACGTTCTGCTGGAACAAGTGCTCAAGTACTTGGTAAAGAAGGTAAATACGTATTAATCCGCTTAAACTCCGGTGAAGTTCGCATGATTCTTGCTACTTGTCGTGCTACAATCGGTCAAGTTGGTAACGAACAACACGAACTCATCAACATTGGTAAAGCAGGTCGTTCACGTTGGATGGGTAAACGCCCAACTGTTCGTGGATCTGTAATGAACCCGAACGATCACCCACACGGTGGTGGTGAAGGTAAAGCTCCAATCGGCCGTAAATCGCCAATGTCTCCATGGGGTAAACCAACTCTTGGATACAAAACACGTAAGAAAAACAACAACTCCGATAAATTTATCGTACGTCGTCGTAAGAAAAAATAATCGGATCAATAGATTGAATAAAATTGGTAGCAGGATAGCGGGGACATGCGTTCTCAGCTTCCTGACTATGCGAAGGGAGGTTCCGTCATGGGTCGTAGTTTGAAAAAAGGACCTTTTGTTGATGACCACTTGATGAAGAAAGTGGAAGCAGCAGCAGAAAGCGAAAAGAAACAAGTAATTAAAACTTGGTCTCGTCGCTCCACGATTTTCCCAACTTTTGTTGGACAAACAATCGCAGTATATGATGGACGTAAACACGTTCCTGTTTATGTTCAAGAAGATATGGTAGGACACAAACTGGGCGAATTCGCACCAACTCGTACGTACCGCGGTCATGCGGGCGACGATAAAAAAACTAAACGCTAATTTGAGAGGAGGATATCCTAATGGCAAGTGAAGTTACAAGCGCAAAAGCCGTTGCCAAAACGGTTCGTATTGCTCCTCGCAAAGCTAGAATCGTCATTGATTTAATTCGAGGCAAGCAAGTTGGCGAAGCAATTGCAATCTTGAAGTATACTCCAAGATCAGCTTCCCCAATTATTGAAAAAGTATTAAAATCTGCTATTGCTAACGCAGAGCATAACTATGATTTAGACATTAACAACCTTGTAGTAGAGGAAGCATTTGTTGACGAAGGTCCAACACTTAAACGTTTCCGTCCACGTGCACAAGGTCGTGCAAGTGCAATCAACAAACGTACTAGCCACATTACAGTTGTGGTATCTGAAGTGAAGGAGGGATAATTCGTGGGTCAAAAAGTACATCCAATAGGTATGCGTATCGGTGTCATCCGTGATTGGGACTCCAAATGGTACGCGGAAAAAGATTATGCGGACTTCTTACATGAAGATTTACGCATCCGTGATTACGTTGCAAAACGTCTATCTGACGCTTCTGTTTCTCGTGTAGAAATCGAACGTGCAGCTAACCGTGTGAATATCACTATTCATACTGCAAAACCTGGTATGGTTATCGGTAAAGGTGGTTCTGAAGTTGAAGCATTACGCAAAAACTTAAACGAACTTACTCAAAAACGTGTTCATATCAACATCGTAGAAATCAAACGTGCTGACCTAGACGCAAAATTGGTTGCTGAAAATATCGCTCGTCAATTGGAAGGTCGTGTATCTTTCCGTCGTGCGCAAAAACAAGCTATCCAACGTACTATGCGTGCTGGAGCAAAAGGTATCAAAACTCAAGTATCTGGTCGTCTTGGCGGAGCGGATATCGCTCGTGCTGAACACTATAGCGAAGGAACAGTACCTCTTCATACATTGCGTGCCGACATCGACTACGCATGGGAAGAAGCTGACACAACTTATGGTAAACTAGGCGTTAAAGTCTGGATCTACCGCGGTGAAGTCCTTCCTACGAAGAAAAACAATGTGGAAGGAGGAAAATAATAATGTTAGTTCCTAAACGTGTAAAATACCGTCGTGAATTCCGCGGAAACATGCGTGGACGCGCGAAAGGCGGAACTGAAGTTGCATTTGGTGAATACGGTCTTCAAGCAGTTGAAGCTTCTTGGATTACAAACCGTCAAATCGAAGCAGCTCGTATCGCAATGACTCGTTACATGAAACGTGGCGGTAAAGTTTGGATTAAAATTTTCCCTCATAAATCTTACACTTCTAAACCAATCGGGGTTCGGATGGGTAAAGGTAAAGGTGCTCCGGAAGGTTGGGTAAGCCCAGTCAAACGTGGCAAAATTATGTTTGAAATCGCAGGTGTTCCTGAAGATGTAGCGCGTGAAGCATTACGTCTAGCAGCACACAAACTGCCGGTCAAAACTAAGATCGTTAAACGTGAAGAAATTGGTGGTGAAGCAAATGAAAGCTAATGATATCCGTGATTTATCCACTACCGAAATCCAAGATCAAGAAAAAGCTTTGAAAGAAGAGCTCTTCAACCTGCGCTTTCAATTAGCTACTGGTCAATTAGAAAACACCGCACGTATTCGTGAGGTTCGTAAAGCAATTGCCCGTATGAAAACAATCGTTCGAGAAAGAGAACTTGCTTAAAAAAGAATCGTAAGGAGGTTTTAATACATGGCTGACCGTAACCAACGTAAAGTTTATACTGGTCGTGTTGTATCCGATAAAATGGATAAAACAATTACCGTGGTTGTTGAAACGTACAAGAAACATGGTTTGTACGGTAAACGCGTGAAGTATTCTAAAAAATTCAAAGCGCATGATGAAAATAACATTGCAAAAACTGGCGATGTAGTTCGTATTTCCGAAACTCGTCCATTGTCTGCAACTAAACATTTCCGTTTACTAGAAGTTGTAGAAGAAGCAGTAATTATCTAAATCAAAAGTTAAAAATAGATTGTGAAAAGTTGCCGAGTGTAATTTTTCCGACCCGTTATTCTGGAAGGAGGGTGTCCTAATGATTCAACAAGAAAGTCGTATGAAAGTGGCTGATAACTCTGGTGCTCGTGAAGTATTAACTATTAAAGTACTAGGTGGATCAGGACGCAAAACTGCTAACATTGGCGATGTTGTCGTGTGTACCGTTAAACAAGCAACACCAGGCGGCGTTGTCAAAAAAGGTGAAGTTGTTAAAGCAGTAATCGTTCGTACTAAGAGTGGAGCACGTCGTCAAGACGGTTCTTACATCAAGTTTGATGAAAATGCATGTGTCATTATCCGTGACGATAAAAGTCCTCGTGGAACACGTATTTTTGGACCTGTTGCTCGCGAACTTCGTGAAAACAACTTTATGAAGATCGTTTCTTTAGCTCCAGAAGTTCTTTAAAAAATAAGTTCCAAGAAATCAAGGAGGTGCTATACCAATGCATGTCAAAAAAGGTGATAAAGTAAAAGTTATTACTGGTAAAGATAAAGGCAAATCCGGCAAAGTGCTCGCAGCATTTCCGAAAAAGGATCGCGTACTTATCGAAGGAATCAATATGGTTAAAAAACATACAAAACCTTCCAACGTCAACCCGCAAGGCGGAATCTTGAATGTTGAAGCACCAATTCACGTTTCAAACGTAATGCTAATTGACCCTAAAACAGGCGAACCTACCCGTGTAGGATACGAAGTTAAAGGCGACAAAAAAGTACGCGTAGCAAAAAAATCCGGTGAAGTAATAGATAAATAATAGTCGTAGGAAGGAGGGAATATTACATGAATCGCCTTAAAGATCAATATCTTAAGGAAATTGTTCCTGCTTTAATGAGCAAATTCAATTATGACTCCGTAATGGAGGTTCCAAAAATAGATAAAATCGTAATCAACACTGGTGTTGGTGACGCTACAGCAAATGCGAAAGTGTTAGACAGTGCAGTGGAGGAGTTAGCTCTTATCACTGGTCAAAAACCTGTTATCACAAAAGCAAAAAATTCTATCGCTGGTTTCCGTCTTCGTGAAGGAATGCCAATCGGTGCTAAAGTAACATTGCGTGGTGAACGCATGTATGATTTCTTAGATAAATTAGTTACTGTTTCACTTCCACGTGTTCGTGATTTCCGTGGCGTATCGAAAAAAGCTTTCGATGGTCGTGGTAACTATACGTTGGGTGTTAGAGAGCAACTTATTTTCCCTGAAATTGATTACGATCAAGTATCAAAAGTACGCGGTATGGACGTAGTAATTGTTACAACTGCCAAAAGTGATGAAGAATCTCATGAGTTACTAACTCAACTAGGGATGCCATTTCAAAAGTAATCAAAACTAATTTAGTAGGGAGGCGAAAACGTGGCTAAGAAATCCATGATCGCGAAGCAAAAACGTACACCTAAATACGCTGTTCAAGCATATACTCGTTGTGAACGTTGTGGTCGTCCACATTCCGTTATTCGCAAATTTAAATTATGCCGTATTTGTTTCCGTGAACTTGCCTATAAAGGTCAAATTCCCGGCGTGAAAAAAGCAAGCTGGTAAGAAAGAGTTTAAGGAAGGAGGGTATTATACATGGTGATGACAGATCCAATTGCAGATTTTCTAACTCGCATTCGTAATGCAAACATGGTTAAACATGATAAATTAGAACTGCCTGCATCCAAAATCAAAAAAGAAATTGCTGAAATATTGAAGCGTGAAGGTTTTATCCGTGACGTTGAATATATTGAAGATGACAATGCTGGAACAATCCGTGTTTTCTTAAAATATGGAGCGACTGGCGAACGTGTAATCACTGGTTTGAAACGTATCAGTAAGCCAGGTTTACGTGTATATGCAAAATCAACTGAGGTGCCTAAAGTACTTAACGGTCTAGGTATCGCAATCGTGTCTACTTCCCAAGGCGTTTTAACCGACAAAGAAGCCCGTGCTAAACAAGTCGGCGGAGAAGTACTAGCATACGTTTGGTAAGAAAAAGTAAACCATAAGGAGGTGCAATAAATGTCCCGTATAGGTAAAAAAACTATTGTGATTCCTGCAGGTGTAACAGTTACACTTAATGGATCAACAGCAACAGTTAAAGGTCCTAAAGGTGAACTTGTAAAAGAGTTCAACCCAGAAATTACTATTAAAATCGAAGGCAATGAAATTAACGTTTCTCGCCCGACTGATAATAAAAACCACCGTGCACTTCATGGTACAACTCGTGCTATTCTTAATAACATGGTTGTCGGAGTTTCCGAGGGTTATGAAAAGAAATTAGAACTTATCGGTGTTGGTTACCGTGCGCAAAAACAAGGCGACAAGCTTGTTCTTAACGTAGGGTACTCTCATCCAGTAGAGTTTGTTGCTCCTAAAGGCGTAGATATTGAAGTTCCTGCAAACACACAAGTGATTGTTAAAGGATACAACAAAGAACACGTTGGCGAGTTAGCTGCAAACATTCGTGCCGTACGTCCACCAGAGCCATATAAAGGTAAAGGTATTCGTTACGAAGGCGAACATGTACGCCGTAAAGAAGGTAAAACTGGTAAATAATGCCGCTTAATTAGGCAAATGAGAGAAGAGGTGAGTCGTGTGATTACCAAAATCGACAAAAATAAAGTACGTAAAAAAAGACATGCTCGTGTTCGTTCTAAGATTTCTGGAACTGAAAGTCGTCCACGTTTAAACGTATTCCGTTCAAACAAAAACATTTATGCTCAAATTATTGATGATGTAAATGGTGTGACACTTGCAAGTGCGTCTAATTTAGATAAAGATTTCGGTTCTGCTGAATCCAAAGTTGATGCAGCAAGCAAAGTTGGCGAACTAGTTGCTAAACGTGCTTCCGAAAAAGGTATTACTTCTGTCACTTTTGACCGTGGAGGATACTTATATCATGGCCGCGTGAAAGCTCTTGCTGAAGCAGCTCGCGAAAATGGACTAGAATTTTAATAAGAAGGAGGGACATATTACATGCCTGAGCAAATTGATGGAAACAAATTAGATTTAGAAGAACGCGTTGTTACAATCAACCGTGTTGCTAAAGTAGTTAAAGGTGGACGTCGTTTCCGTTTCACAGCACTTGTTGTTGTTGGAGACAAAAATGGTCATGTTGGTTTCGGTACTGGTAAAGCACAAGAAGTTCCAGATGCTATCCGTAAAGCTGTTGAGGATGCTAAAAAGAACATGGTGCTTGTACCAACTGTAGACACAACTATTCCACACACTGTAGTCGGACATTTTGGTGGCGGAGAAATTCTTCTTAAACCAGCTAGTGCCGGTTCTGGTGTAACTGCTGGTGGTCCCGTTCGTGCGGTCCTAGAACTTGCCGGTGTTGCTGATGTATCTTCCAAATCGCTTGGATCTAATACACCAATTAACATGGTACGTGCTACAATCGACGGAATTAAACAACTGAAAAACGCTGAAGATGTTGCGAAACTTCGTGGCAAAACAGTAGAAGAATTGTTAGGATAAGGAGGGAATTATCATTATGGCGAAGTTAGAAATTACTCTAAAACGTAGCTTAATCGGACGCCCTCAACCACAACGCAAAACTGTTCAAGCATTAGGTCTTGGTAAAACAAATTCTGTAGTGGTTAAAGAAGATAATCCTGCAATTCGTGGGATGATCACTAAAGTAAGTCATTTAGTGGACGTCAAAGAAGTTTAAGCTTAAAATTATTATGCAATTGATAGAATTTGTTAAATAGGAGGAGGTGCTTGACATGAAACTACATGAACTTAAGCCTTCAGAAGGTTCTCGTAAAGAACGTAATCGTGTTGGTCGTGGAACAGGCTCTGGTAACGGCAAAACTTCAGGACGCGGTCATAAAGGACAAAAAGCTCGTTCTGGTGGTGGCGTACGTTTAGGTTTTGAAGGTGGACAACTTCCACTTTTCCGTCGTATTCCAAAACGTGGATTCACAAATATCAACCGTAAAGAATTTGCTATCGTGAACTTAGATGTTTTAAACCGCTTTGAAGATGGTACAGAAGTAACGCCAGAACTTTTAGTTGAAACTGGAATTATTCGTAACGAAAAATCCGGAATCAAGATTTTATCTAATGGAAATATCGAGAAAAAACTTACTGTGAAAGCGAACAAATTCTCTGCAGCTGCCAAAGAAGCAATTGAAGCAGCTGGCGGAAAAACTGAGGTGATCTAATGTTTCAAACGTTAGTTAACTTCTTCAAAGTAGCAGACATCCGTAAAAAAATACTATTCACATTAGCAATGCTAGTTATTTTCCGTATTGGTACATTCGTGCCAGTACCGGGAGTTAACGCAGCAGCTTTACAATCTAGTATGGATGGCGGTATTTTGGGGTTCTTAAATACATTTAATGGTGGGGCTTTAAAAAACTTCTCAATTTTTGCCATGGGTGTAATGCCTTACATTACATCTTCCATTATTGTTCAGTTACTTCAAATGGACGTTGTTCCTAAATTGACTGAGTGGTCTAAGCAAGGGGAAATGGGTCGTAAAAAACTCAATCAACTTACTAGATACATGACAATCGGACTTGGTTTGATTGAAGCTTTCGGTATGGCATACGGATTTAACCGCATGTCTGCAGCTGGTCTAGTAATTGAACCTTCCATTGGTAGATATGCAATTATCGCTATTGTATTGACTACCGGTACAATGTTCTTAATGTGGCTAGGTGAGCAGATCACTGTTAAAGGTGTTGGTAATGGTGTTTCCATCATTATCTTTGCAGGTATCGTTGCTCGTATTCCTGATGGAGTACGTCAATTATATGTATCGCAAATTGAAAACGCTGGTGATCAACTTTTCCTACACGTTCTGACATTAGTTGGTGTAGGGGTTGCGATTTTAGCTATTGTTGTAGCTGTAATCTTCTTCCAACAAGCACTACGTAAAATTCCAATTCAATACTCTAAACGTGTAGCAGGAGCAAAACAATCGGGCGCGCAAGCAACGCACTTGCCGTTAAAACTTAACTCTGCCGGAGTTATCCCAGTTATCTTTGCAAGTGCATTTATTATTACACCACAAACTATCCTTACTTTCTTTGATCAAAGTAACGATGTTGTAAAAGTATTGAAAGACGTGTTTGATTACACAAAACCAATTGGTATGATTTTATATGTTGCACTAATTGTTGCTTTCACTTATTTCTATGCTTTCATTCAAGTGAACCCTGAGAAAGTTGCAGACAACTTGAAAAAGCAAGGTGGGTATATTCCTAGTAAACGTCCTGGTCGGGAAACACAAGCTTATCTTACATCGGTACTTTACCGTCTAACATTTGTTGGTGCAATTTTCCTTTCAGCGGTTGCTATACTTCCAACTATCGGTACTACTGTGTTTAGTTTACCGCAGTCACTTGCCGTTGGTGGTACAAGCCTACTAATTGTTATCGGGGTAGCATTAGATACTACGAAACAACTCGAAGGACAACTTGTAAAAAGGAACTATCGGGGATTTATCAAATAACACGCAGTTCTTGTTAGGAATTCCTAGCAGGAGCTAGCGCGTAATAAGGGGCGAAACAGTTGAAATTAGTATTAATGGGACTGCCCGGCGCCGGAAAAGGCACACAAGCGGAACAGATTGTTGAGAAATACAACATTCCTCATATTTCCACTGGAGATATGTTCCGAGCAGCTATGAAAAATAATACAGAATTAGGACGCAAGGCTAAATCCTTTATGGATAACGGCGATCTTGTTCCTGACGAAGTAACAAATGGTATCGTTCGTGAACGTTTAAGCGAAGATGATGCGAAGGATGGTTTCTTGCTTGATGGTTTTCCGCGTACTGTGGAACAAGCACAAGAATTAGAAAACATTCTAAGTGATTTAGGGACAGAACTTGATGCTGTCATTAACATTGATGTCGAAAAAGATGTTTTAATGAAACGTCTTACCGGTCGCTGGATTTGCCGGACTTGCGGTAAAACTTACCATGAAATTTACAACCCACCGAAAGTAGCTGGGAAATGTGATTTAGATGGTGGAGAACTTTACCAACGCGATGACGACAAGAAAGAAACCGTTGAAAAACGACTAAATGTAAATATGAAACAGACCAAGCCGCTTCTAGATTTTTACTCTGAAAAGGGTAAACTTCATAACATAAACGGCGAGCAAGACATTAAAGACGTTTTTGTAGATGTGGAAAAAATTCTTACTTCTTTTTGAGGAGTAAGCTGTGCTGAATCACTGCCAAAATCAATACGTGCAAATTAGATTAGTTTGTAGTATAATGGATAATTGGCAGTGGAATTAAAGGCATCTAAGCAAATCATGATGAACGAGAGAACCGTTTGAAGATCATCCGAATGACGTATATGTTCTACCTTGATCTGTTCAGCCGCAATGCTTTTGCGAGTGACAGTTCTTCTGGTTTTTACGGATTTCACTTTTACAGGTTGTCTGAAAAGCTGGCGAAATGTGTTGCCTTTTAATGAAGTGCATCCATTTTTGCATGTTTTACGTTTTTTTCATGTAAGAGAAATAGTTACACTGAAAGGATTAGGCCTGCATCAGGAACAAATCCAAGAATACAAGAAGGAGGTAGCAAACATATGGCAAAGGAAGATGTTATTGAAGTAGAAGGCGTAGTACAAGAAACTCTACCAAACGCGATGTTCAATGTTGAACTCGAAAATGGTCATAAAGTACTGGCAACTGTTTCTGGTAAAATCCGCATGCACTACATTCGTATTTTACCTGGAGATAAAGTGACAGTAGAGCTTTCTCCATACGACCTGACACGCGGAAGAATTACTTATCGTTTTAAATAATTTGCACTCCGAAATTGAATTTATATACCGGTCTGGTTTAACCAGCTTAGAAATTATCGGTTTATAGAGACATTTTCTCTAATAAACAAGGAGGTATATCTATATGAAAGTAAGACCATCAGTGAAACCTATGTGCGAAAAATGTAAAGTTATTCGTCGTAAAGGTAAAGTAATGGTAATTTGTGAAAATCCAAAACATAAACAAAAACAAGGATAAGAGGAGGTGCTTAAGTAAATGGCACGTATTGCAGGTGTGGACGTTCCACGTGAAAAACGTATTGTTATTTCCCTGACTTACATTTATGGTATCGGTAAACAAACAGCTAAAGAAGTTCTTGCTGAAGCTGGCGTTTCTGAAGATACTCGTACTCGTGATTTAACTGAAGAAGAGCTTGGTAAAATCCGTGAAATCTTAGACCGTATTAAAGTTGAAGGTGACCTTCGTCGTGAAGTAAACTTAAACATTAAACGTCTAATCGAAATCGGTTCTTACCGTGGCATGCGTCACCGTCGTGGACTTCCAGTTCGCGGACAAAATACAAAAAATAATGCCCGTACTCGTAAAGGCCCGTCCAAAACAGTAGCAGGCAAAAAGAAATAATAGTAAAGGAGGTAGTTAGTGAATGGCTCGTAAAACAAATACTCGTAAACGCCGTGTGAAAAAGAATATCGAATCAGGTATTGCACACATTCGTTCTACATTTAATAATACGATCGTAATGATTACTGACACACATGGTAATGCTTTAGCTTGGTCAAGTGCAGGTTCCCTAGGATTTAAAGGTTCTCGTAAATCTACTCCTTTCGCAGCGCAAATGGCAGCTGAAAGTGCAGCAAAATCAGCACAAGAACATGGTTTAAAAACATTAGAAGTAACTGTTAAAGGTCCTGGTTCAGGTCGTGAAGCGGCTATCCGTGCACTACAAGCAGCTGGTCTTGAAGTAACAGCTATTAAAGATGTAACTCCAGTTCCACATAACGGATGTCGTCCTCCAAAACGTCGTCGCGTATAAGTGGTCGTTTTCTTTTGCCAATAGTAGATTTTTACTGTCTTAACTATCAAGGCAGAGAGTTTGACATAAAGACTGATATTCTAGACGTTTTGAAGGAGGGTAAATTTGAATGATCGAAATTGAAAAGCCAAAAATCGAGACGATTGAGATCAGCGATGATGCCAAGTATGGAAAGTTTGTTGTAGAGCCACTTGAGCGTGGATATGGTACAACTTTGGGTAACTCCTTACGTCGTATTCTATTATCTTCTCTTCCAGGTGCAGCAGTAACCTCTATCCAAATTGATGGAGCTTTACATGAGTTTTCTGTAATTGAAGGTGTAGTAGAAGATGTAACAACCATGATTTTAAATATCAAAAAACTTGCGCTAAAAATCTATTCTGATGAAGAAAAAACATTAGAAATCGATATGCAAGGTCCAGGTGTAGTAACTGCAGCTGACATTAATTATGACAGTGACGTTGAGATTTTAAATCCCGACTTACACATTGCTACATTAAGTGATAATGCTAAATTTCATGTGCGTTTAAATGCGACTCGTGGTCGTGGTTACACACCTGCTGATCAAAATAAACGCGAAAATATGCCAATCGGTGTACTTCCAGTCGATTCAATCTTTTCACCGGTTATCCGTGTGAACTATCAAGTGGAAAATACACGTGTTGGACAATCAACTAATTATGATAAGCTTACGTTTGATGTGTTAACTGACGGAAGTATCAGCCCAGAAGAAGCAGTTTCACTTGGAGCTAAAATTCTTTCTGAGCATTTAAGTATCTTCGTTAACTTAACAGATGAAGCACAAAAAGCTGAAATTATGATTGAAAAAGAAGAAAGCCATAAAGAGAAAGTGCTTGAAATGACTATTGAAGAATTAGACTTGTCTGTTCGTTCATATAATTGTTTGAAACGCGCTGGAATCAATACAGTACAGGAACTTGCTGACAAATCCGAAGACGATATGATGAAAGTCCGTAACTTGGGCCGTAAATCGCTTGAGGAAGTTAAAGTAAAACTGGCTGACCTTGGCTTATCTCTAAGAAACGAAAACTGATAAAGGAGGCAATTCCATGGGTTACAGAAAATTAGGTCGTACAAGCTCACAACGTAAAGCATTACTACGTGATCTTGCAACGGATTTAATCGTATTTGAACGTATTGAAACAACAGAAGCTCGCGCTAAAGAGATTCGTAAAGTTGTTGAAAAACTAATCACTTCTGGGAAAAAAGGAGACTTGCACGCTCGTCGTCAAGCAGCTGCTTTCATCCGTCATGAAGTTGTAGAAGTAGTACAAGTAGATGCTAAAGGTAAAGATGGTTCTACTGTGAAGAAAAACCGTCCTGTATACGCTCTACAAAAACTATTTGATGATGTTGCTCCACGTTACGCGGAACGTCAAGGTGGTTACACTCGTATCTTGAAAAAAGGTCCACGTCGCGGTGACGGCGCACCAATGGTTATTATTGAATTAGTTTAATAATAAAACGTTTAAAGCAAGTGGAGTGTCATGATATGGGGACTTCGTGTTTCCTTGTCTAGCTCTGTGTTTCCTAGTCTACTTAATCGTAGGCTAGGAGGCAGGCTTTTTTTGTTTGACCTGTTATCTACGTATAGCAGGTCTTTTTTTCTTGCCTTTATTCGGCAAAACCTCTATAGTGAAACCCAAAGATAACCAGTGGAGGGACGAAGAATGCGTGCTTTAACTAACTCGCAAATAGCTCAAAACAGATTATTTAATTCTGGACTACTACAATCAAAGTTTTCAAGCGCAGAGGACGCAACTCGTGCGCTATTTGGCATCCAATCGCAATATCAGCAATTTGGAGAGGTTAGTTTATTTAATCGGGTAAATAATTTAACAAAAGAAAACTTGCAAACGACATATGATGACAAAGGGTTAATCAAAATTTGGGGGCAAAGAATGACGGTCCATATGTATACACCCGATGACTGGTTTTATGTCCATGATGTTTATGCGAATAAAAACAATTGGTTAAGAAAGCACGCAGACTCGCTAGGACGCGATTTGGATGCGATTTTAGTACAAATGGAAGAATTGCTTCTACGTGAAGAGAAAGTGTCTAAAGAGTCCTTTGTGGCGCTACTAGGAGACGAAGCAAAAGAACTGATGACTTGGGGTGGAGTTTTCATTCAAGGCTCACTCGACGGCAAGTTATTTTGTGTGCCAGAAACCCCAAAGACGAGATTCTATAGTCATAGAAATCAAATTGAATCAGAGGCGGAAGAAGCGTGGATAACTAATAAGCGAAGTCAAACAGGATTAGAAACAATGATTGATCGTTATTTTAGTGCATATGGGCCTGCTACAATCCAAGACTTCAAGCATTGGAGTGGCTTGCGAAATAGTGACTATCAGGAAACCTTAGAAAAGTTACTGAAAAACTATATTTGCTATATCGGTGAAGATGGCAGGAACTATTATAGTAAAACAGCAACTCAAGAAGAGGTGGAAATGGATTCGCCGCTACTCCTGGGGAAGTTCGATCCGCTTTTCGTCAGTTACGCGAAAAAGAACTGGCTTGCGAGCGAAAAAGAAACAAGTCTCATTTGGCGCATCGCTGGGCAAATTGAAGCTGTATTAATCATAAATGGTCAGTTTTTTGGAACATGGAGATACAAAATTTCGGGTGAAAAAATAGTCTTCCATTTCTACCTCAGTAAAAAACTAACTAAAAAAAGTCAAAAATTAGTAGAAGTAGAAGCGATGAAATTAGCTGGATTTCTCCGTAAAAATTACCAAGGCTGTATTTTGGAACAAATATAAAAGAACCCCGCTCTGGCGGAGGTTCTTTTGTTATAAAAACGGCATTTCTGGAAAATAATCCAATGGCAATTTGATGCTTGTAGTAATATTAGGTTTACAGAGCTTACAAACTTGAAATTCGCCTTGCAGAGAAATTAAAAACATCGCGTCTTCATTAGTCATTTTGTCCGATTCAGTGAGCAAAGTAATCATATTTTTCATCGTATTTTTTGTTGCTTTTTCAATAGTTAAATCCGAAGCCAAGCAAATTAAATGGTGATTATGAATGATAGTCGGCGTTGGAGCTTTACGATTTTTAAGAAGTTGCAGCCGTACAGTTACTTCGGCTGGCGCCTCCGCACTAGTTGCAGTAATTTGCCCAAAACCTGCTGTAGCTCGTACGTTCCCGATATGAAGTGAGGCACCATACTTTTCAACAGGTAAGAAAATAGTTGCCCCGTCAGTGATTTCGGAAGCGTCAAGTAGACCGCCGTTTTTCGTTGGTGATTTAGAGCTAAAGAGGCCTTCTGTTCTTAGCAAGCCGATGGTTTTAGTTATTGGAATATGAATGTTATCTGAATAGATAATTTGGTTATCTTTGACTTTGTAACAACGAGCAGCATTACTTGTCAGTAGTTCATCAGTTATACCAATATTTGGCCCATTTAACAAAAAGACCTCCGTCCCTAGGAGTTCGATTTTTTCAATGGTTATTGCTAATAAGTCGCCGGGTTTGGCTTCTTCGATATAAATCGGCCCGGTAGTTGGTGAAAATTGCTTCCAATCTAGTTCCCCGTAGTGAAGCTGTTCTTTCTTAATTTGGCCATTGAAGTAGTCTTTTGTTTTTATTTTTACTACAGAGCCATCTTTCACTGTAATCGCAGGTTCCGCCGATTTATCCATCTCAAAAATCGAGCGTTCTGAGGTTACAAAGTTTTTCATTTCATCCCTTCTCTCTATTCTATTTGTGGTGACGGGTGAATTATAGCAAAATGGGAAGCTGGAAGTAAATGGATATTATGTGAACAAAATAGGGGTAAAAATAGCAGAAATCCATTATTTATTCCATTTTTTCAACGGTTACATTGGGAAGTGTTTGGATAAAGTGAAATAGTTCGTATTCTTCATTCTTATTCTTTGTTTTTACAACAATATTCACGCGGATAAAAAGACTTTCTCCGATGAGTTCTTTTTCACTTGAGTACGAAACAATTTGTTGTTTGTTTTGTTGGATTTTATCTGTAACCTTTACTAGGTTTTCCTGCTTGTCTGTTGAATAGATAATTGCAGTCGTGTGGAAAGCGAATGATTTGAAAACGATACTCAAGAATTCTAATCCGATTAATGTAAGTAAAGTAGCGGCGATACCAACCCAGTACATCCCCGCGCCAATAGCAAGACCAATGCCAGCTGTGGCCCAAAGTCCAGCAGCTGTTGTTAGACCGCGAACAAATTTCTTTTGAATAATAATTGTCCCCGCACCAATAAAGCCAATCCCGCTTACCACTTGGGCAGCGACTCGACTTGGATCAAACGATACATTTTGCATAGTGGCAATTTCGGAAAAACCATACTGAGAAACAATCATAATTAGCGCACTACCAAGAGAAACAAGAAAATGTGTCCGGAATCCAGCTTCTTTTGCCCTGATTTCTCGGTCCAGTCCAATAACTGCTCCAAGGAGACCTGCAACAACAAGTCGTAAAATAAAATCTGCTAACATAGTTATCACATCCTTAACGTTAATATATTCCCTTTAGCATTAAACCAAAACAACCAAAAAGGAAATTTTGCGCCGGATGGATGTTTATACTATAATAAACAGTGAATGGTCGAAAAGTGAGGTGTTAAGCGTGGCAGAAAGTTTTGTGAGATTAGAACACGTTTTTTATAAATATGAGGATACGGAAAAATATGCAGTGAAAGATGTATCTATTTCTGCTCAAAAAGGGGAATGGGTTGCACTTGTTGGTCATAATGGATCAGGTAAATCTACCATTGCGAAATTACTCAACGGATTGCTTTTTCCAGAAGATGGTTTAATCAAAATCGGACACTTTGTTTTGTCTGAAAAAAATATATGGGAAATTAGACGACAAGTAGGAATGGTTTTTCAAAATCCAGATAACCAATTTGTCGGAGCTACAGTGCAAGATGATGTTGCGTTTGGACTGGAGAATCACGGGGTTCCTCATGATACAATGGTGGAACGCGTGGAATCAGCTTTAAATGAGGTTGGTATGCAAAGTTATGCGCTACATGAACCAGCTAGACTTTCCGGCGGACAAAAACAACGGGTAGCGATTGCGGGGGTTTTGGCACTTCAACCAGATGTCATTATTTTGGACGAAGCAACTTCTATGCTTGATCCAAGGGGACGTGCCGAAGTAATGGAAACTATTCGGATTATGCGTGAACAAGAAGACATTACCGTTATTTCTATTACACATGATTTAGATGAAGTTCTTTTTGCAGACCGAGTAATTGTCATGAATAACGGAGAAGTCCACAGTGAGGGCACGCCGCAAGAAATTTTCCAGCAAGCAGATGCGATGCGGAAAATCGGCTTAGGTGTTCCATTTATTATTGAATTACAAGAAAAATTAGTTGCAGGCGGCTTCGAAACTGGAAGCACCGTGCTATCGGAAGGAGCATTACTAGATCAATTATGGAAATTAAACTCGAACAACTAGGTTATTGTTATCAAAAAAATAGCCCTTTTGAAAAGCGAGCATTACTTGATGTGAATGTTTCTTTTGATTCTGGTAGCTATTCTGCAATTATTGGTCATACTGGCTCAGGTAAATCAACTTTGTTACAACATTTGAATGCCCTTTTAATGCCGACAGAAGGTAAAATTACGGTTGGTGACCGAGAAATCATTGCAGGCGTGAAGCAAAAGAAACTACGTGATTTACGTAAAAAAGTTGGGATTGTGTTCCAATTTCCAGAAGCACAACTTTTTGAAGAAACGGTCGAGAAGGATATTTGCTTTGGACCGATGAACTTTGGGGTTTCTGAGGAAGATGCGAAACTTCGTGCTAAAAAAGTAATTTATGAAGTGGGACTGACCGAGGAAATTTTATCGCGTTCACCGTTCGAACTTTCTGGTGGACAAATGCGTCGGGTAGCGATTGCTGGTGTTTTAGCGATGGAGCCAGAAGTGCTTGTGCTGGATGAGCCAACAGCGGGATTAGACCCTCATGGCCGCGAAGAAATCATGGAAATGTTCTACAATCTTCATAAAGAAAAAGGACTCACAACGGTCCTTGTAACACATAGCATGGAAGATGCTGCTCGTTATGCGGAAAAAATTGTCTTGATGAAAGCTGGGACAGTTTTACAAATCGGCACGCCACGTGAAATTTTCGCGAAGCCAGATGAACTGGTTGATCTTGGGTTATCTGTACCAGATGTGGTGAGGTTCCAAGGGCTTTTTGAGCGCAAATTTGATGTAAAATTAACAAAAACTTGTTTAACTATTGATGAATTAACAACCGAAATGGCGCCTTATTTAGCGAAGGGCGGGGCATAATTATGATGGATAAAATGATTCTCGGACGCTACATTCCGGGAAATTCTTGGTTACATCGAATTGATCCACGTGCGAAAATCACTGCAGTTATGGCGTTTATTGCGATTGTCTTTTTAGCGAACAATTGGCTGACTTATGCGCTTATGTTTGCGTATGTATTGTATTTAGTTCTCACTTCGAAAGTGCCATTTTTATTTTTTATTAAAGGGTTACAACCGATTTTCTGGCTTATTTTAATCACGCTATTACTGCAAGTCTTTTTTACAAAAGGCGGGACAGTTTTAGTCGATTTAGGACTTTTACAAATAACAACACTTGGACTGACAAATGGAGCGATGATGTTTTGTCGCTTTGTTCTCATTATTTTTATGACGACACTTTTAACATTAACGACAAGCCCGATTGAACTAACAGACGGACTGGAGAAAATTTTAGCGCCATTTCGTTTAGTACATTTACCAGTACATGAACTTGCTTTAATGCTTAGTATTTCTTTGCGATTTATTCCGACATTGATGGATGAAACGGAGAAAATTTTAAAAGCGCAAAAAGCTCGTGGGGTTGAATTTACGAGTGGGAAATGGAGTGACCGAATTAAAGCGATTATTCCGCTGCTCGTGCCACTTTTTATTAGTGCGTTTAAGCGTGCAGAAGACTTAGCAATTGCAATGGAAGCTCGCGGTTATCGTGGTGGTAAAGGGAGAACGAGATTCCGTTTACTACGCTGGCAATTGGCGGATACTTTCTTGTTAATTTCTTTAGCGGTATTAAGTGGATTATTATTTTGGTTGCGGAGTTGAAATGAATGACAAGATATAAAGCAATAATTTCTTATGATGGTAGCGGGTTTTATGGCTATCAGGTGCAGCCGAATACACGGACGGTTCAAGCGGAAATTGAAAAAGCATTGACGAAAATGCATAAAGGTAAGCCTGTGCGGATTACAGCATCAGGAAGAACCGATACTGGTGTTCATGCGAAAGGTCAGGTGATTCATTTCGATTCGGAACTGGATATCACTGCCGAAAAATTTCAAAAAGCTTTGCAAGTCATGACTCCGTTTGATATTAGCTTTTTAACAGTGGAAGAAGTACCTAATGATTTCCACGCTAGATTTGGCACGGTTGGAAAAGAATATCGTTATGTGGTAAAAAGGACGAAAATTTTTGATCCTTTTAGTCGGAATTTTGCGCTACATTATCCATATGAACTGGATATTTCAAAAATGAAATTGGCGAGTAAACGTCTGATTGGCGAGCATGATTTTACAAGTTTCTGTTCGGCGAGAACGGAGCGCGATTCTAAAGTCCGGACGCTTTATAGTATTGATTTTTATGAAGAGGACGACGAGACGTTAGTGATTGCTTTTCAAGGAAATGGATTTTTGTATAATATGGTGCGAATTTTGACAGGAACTCTGCTCGATGCAGGACAAGGTCGAATCTCTCCGGATGATATTTCGAAGGCTTTGTTAGCACGTGATAGGCAAAAATTAATTAGTAAAACAGTGCCGCCACAAGGGTTATATTTATGGCGAGTGGACTACGAATAAAAAATGGATGTTTTTTTACAGAACGCATTGACTTTTTGCTCTAAAAACTGTATTATGGACTATGGTATTGTTTGCCCCACAATAAGCCCCGGAAGGTTGTTGTGTTTAAACAATAAAAATATAGAATAGCATTTCGGGAATTAGGAACAGTTTTCGGGAGCTAATTTGTTTCAATTTATTTAGGAGGGTAATTCATGCGTACAACTTATATGGCGAAACCCGGCGAAGTAGAACGTAAATGGTACGTTATCGACGCTACTGGTGTTTCTTTAGGACGTTTATCCAGTGAAGTTGCTTCAATTCTTCGCGGAAAAAACAAACCACAATTTACTCCACATATCGACACTGGAGACTTTGTAATCATCATCAACGCTGGTAAGATTGGTCTTACTGGTAAAAAAGCTACTGACAAAATTTACTACCGTCACTCTCAATATCCAGGCGGTTTGAAATCTCGTACTGCAGGCGAAATGCGTACAAACAATCCTGAGAAATTATTAGAACTATCTATCAAAGGTATGCTTCCAAAAAATTCTCTTGGACGTCAATTATTCAAAAAATTACACGTATATGGTGGATCTGAGCACGAACATGCAGCTCAACAACCAGAAGTATACGAATTACGCGGTTAATTAATAAAGGAGGAATACTAAGTGGCTCAAGTACAATATTACGGAACTGGTCGTCGTAAAAGCTCTGTAGCTCGCGTACGTTTAGTACCAGGCGACGGCAAAATCGTTATTAACAATAGAGACTGGGAAGATTATATCCCATTTGCAGCTCTTCGTGAAGTTATCAAACAACCTTTAGTAGCTACAGAAACTTTAGGTAACTATGATGTACTAGTAAACGTTCACGGTGGTGGTTACACTGGTCAAGCCGGTGCTATCCGTCATGGTGTAGCTCGTGCACTATTACAAGTGGCTCCTGAGTATCGCCCAGCACTTAAATCTGCTGGCCTACTTACTCGTGACCCACGTATGAAAGAACGTAAAAAATACGGACTTAAAGGCGCGCGTCGTGCACCTCAGTTCTCAAAACGTTAATATGTCGTTTCAAAGCACCAGCTTTTGCTGGTGCTTTTTTTGTTTATTAATATACGAATATACTCAAAAATAGAAAAAAACATGTGTAAACATGATTTCGAAATTATTTAAATAATAATACAGATTTTAATTGTGATTTTTATAACAATATTCTCAAAATATGCTATAATAATTAAAGGTTCGTAATAATTAGATAAAGAGATGAAATGTATATCAATATAAATAGTATATCTTAATATACATAGAAATATGGCATGGTCACAATTTTATGTTCTATAAAAAAATGCACAAAAAAAGCGCCGAAACAGCGCTACTTAATTAAAAGTTGATAACGGACAAAGCCTTATTTTAACTTGCTATGTTATTTTGAATACTAACAATATATACATTGTACCAAATTATAAAAAAAATGCAACTAAAAACAAGTTGAAGGGATGAAGAATATGAAAAATCCGTACACGATTGGCTTAGACATTGGGACTAATTCAGTGGGATGGGCAGTTTTGACAGACCAATATGATTTAGTGAAGAGGAAAATGAAAGTTGCTGGAAACTCGGATAAAAAGCAGATAAAGAAAAATTTCTGGGGCGTTAGGCTGTTTGATGAAGGCGAAACGGCAGCAGACCGTAGAATGAACAGAACAGCAAGAAGAAGAATAGAGAGAAGAAGAAATCGTATTTCTTATTTACAAGAGATATTTGCATTAGAGATGGCTAATATCGATGCTAATTTCTTTTGCCGATTAAATGATAGTTTCTATGTTGACAGCGAAAAAAGAAATAGTCGTCATCCTTTTTTTGCAACGATAGAGGAAGAAGTTGCGTACCACAAAAACTACCGGACAATATATCACTTGCGAGAAGAGCTGGTTAATTCTTCTGAAAAAGCAGATTTAAGATTAGTTTATTTGGCTTTAGCGCATATTATAAAATATAGAGGAAACTTTTTAATTGAGGGAGCATTAGATACTAAAAACACCTCAGTGGATGGAGTATATAAACAATTTATACAGACTTATAATCAAGTGTTTATCAGCAATATTGAAGAAGGCACTCTAGCTAAAATGGAAGAAAATACAACAGTAGCTAATATTCTAGCTGGAAAATTTACGAGAAAAGAAAAATTGGAAAGAATTTTACAATTATATCCGGGTGAAAAATCTACAGGAATGTTTGCGCAATTCATAAGTTTGATTGTAGGTAGCAAAGGAAATTTTCAGAAGGTTTTTGATCTTGTTGAGAAAACGGATATTGAGTGTGCGAAAGATAGTTATGAAGAAGACTTAGAGGCATTGCTGGCGATAATTGGGGATGAATATGCTGAACTATTTGTTGCGGCAAAAAATACATATAATGCTGTGGTGTTATCAAGTATTATTACGGTGACGGACACGGAGACGAATGCGAAGTTATCTGCAAGCATGATTGAACGTTTTGATGCACACGAAAAAGATTTAAGTGAACTGAAAGCATTTATTAAGCTTCACTTACCTAAACAATATGAAGAAATATTTAGTAATGTCGCGATAGATGGTTACGCCGGATATATAGACGGCAAAACCAAACAAGTAGATTTTTATAAGTACCTGAAAACACTATTGGAGAACATCGAAGGTGCAGATTATTTTATTGCTAAAATAGAAGAAGAAAACTTTTTGCGAAAACAACGGACATTTGACAATGGTGCTATTCCGCATCAATTACATTTGGAAGAATTAGAAGCTATTTTACACCAACAAGCGAAATATTATCCTTTTTTAAAAGAAGCGTATGATAAAATCAAAAGCTTAGTAACTTTTAGAATTCCATATTTTGTTGGTCCGCTAGCTAATGGCCAGAGCGATTTTGCTTGGCTAACAAGAAAAGCTGATGGTGAAATTAGACCATGGAATATAGAAGAAAAAGTAGATTTTGGTAAGTCAGCGGTAGATTTTATTGAAAAAATGACCAATAAAGATACATATTTGCCTAAAGAAAATGTGTTACCTAAACATAGTCTCTATTATCAAAAATACATGGTTTATAATGAACTGACCAAAGTTAGATATATTGATGACCAAGGGAAAACAAACTATTTTTCTGGGCAGGAAAAACAACAAATTTTTAATGACTATTTTAAGCAAAAACGTAAAGTGAGCAAGAAAGATTTGGAGCAGTTCTTACGGAATATGAGCCACATTGAAAGTCCAACTATTGAAGGTTTGGAAGACTCATTTAATTCTAGTTATGCTACCTACCATGATTTACTGAAGGTAGGAATAAAACAAGAAGTCCTTGAAAATCCATTAAATATGGAAATGCTAGAAGATATAGTCAAAATTCTAACTGTGTTTGAAGATAAGCGTATGATCAAAGAACAGTTACAGCAATTTTCTGGTGTTCTAGATGGGGCAGTTCTGAAAAAATTAGAGCGAAGACATTATACAGGATGGGGAAGGTTATCAGCTAAGTTACTTGTTGGGATTCGTGATAAACAATCTCACCTAACTATTTTAGATTATTTGATGAATGATGATGGACTTAACCGCAATCTGATGCAATTAATAAATGACAGTAATTTATCATTCAAATCAATTATTGAGAAAGAACAAGTATCTACGACGGATAAAGACCTTCAAAGTATTGTAGCAGATCTTGCTGGTAGCCCGGCTATTAAAAAAGGCATTTTACAAAGTCTGAAGATTGTCGATGAACTTGTTAGTATAATGGGTTACCCACCTCAAACGATTGTTGTGGAAATGGCAAGAGAAAACCAAACCACTGTTAAAGGAAAAAATAATTCTAGACCGCGTTATAAATCATTAGAAAAAGCGATTAAAGAATTTGGTAGTCAAATTCTAAAAGAACATCCGACTGATAATCAAGAATTAAGAAATAATAGATTGTACTTGTATTATTTACAGAACGGGAAGGATATGTATACTGGACAAGAGTTAGATATTCATAATCTTTCTAACTATGATATTGATCATATTGTGCCCCAGAGTTTTATAACAGATAACTCCATTGATAATCTTGTGTTAACGAGTTCAGCTGGAAATCGGGAAAAAGGGGACGATGTACCACCACTAGAAATCGTTCGGAAGAGAAAAGTATTTTGGGAGAAGCTATTCCAAGGGAATTTGATGAGTAAACGCAAATTTGACTATTTAACCAAAGCTGAACGTGGTGGTCTTACAGAAGCGGATAAAGCGACATTTATCCATAGACAATTAGTGGAAACTCGCCAAATAACGAAGAACGTGGCCAATATTTTACATCAACGTTTTAATAATGAAACAGATAATCATGGTAATAATATGGAACAAGTTCGAATTGTAATGTTAAAATCTGCGCTGGTTAGCCAATTCCGTAAGCAATTTCAATTATACAAGGTGCGAGAAGTTAATGATTATCACCATGCGCACGATGCATATTTGAATGGTGTTGTCGCAAATACATTGTTAAAAGTATATCCTCAGTTAGAACCAGAATTTGTATATGGAGAGTATCACCAATTTGATTGGTTCAAAGCAAATAAAGCTACCGCGAAAAAGCAATTTTATACAAACATCATGTTATTCTTTGCGCAAAAAGAACGAATAATAGATGAAAATGGTGAGATTCTTTGGGATAAAAAATATTTGGAAACTATCAAGAAAGTCCTAGATTATCGACAAATGAATATTGTTAAGAAAACAGAAATTCAAAAAGGCGAATTTTCAAAAGCTACAATTAAACCAAAAGGAAATTCCAGTAAATTAATTCCTAGAAAAGAAAATTGGGATCCGATGAAATATGGAGGCCTTGATAGCCCTAATATGGCGTATGCAGTTATTATTGAACATGCGAAGGGGAAAAAGAAAATAGTTTTCGAGAAAAAAATTATCCGTATTACTATTATGGAACGTAAGGCTTTTGAAAAAGATGAGAAATCATTTTTAGAGAAACAAGGTTATCGCCAGCCTAAAGTCCTCACAAAATTACCGAAATATACGTTATATGAATGTGAAAATGGGCGCCGGAGAATGCTAGCTAGTGCTAATGAAGCTCAAAAAGGAAATCAGCAGGTATTGAAAGGTCAGCTAATAACACTGCTACACCATGCGAAAAATTGTGAAGCTAGTGATGGGAAAAGCTTAGACTATATTGAAAGTAATAGAGAAATGTTTGGTGAATTGCTAGCGCACGTATCAGAATTTGCGAAAAGATATACGTTAGCTGATGCTAATCTAAGCAAAATTAATCAGCTTTTTGAGCAAAATAAAGATAACGACATTAAGGTTATAGCACAATCTTTTGTTAACTTAATGGCATTCAATGCTATGGGTGCGCCGGCAAGTTTTAAATTTTTTGAAGCCACTATTGAGCGTAAAAGATATACTAATCTTAAAGAACTATTAAGGGCCACTATCATCTATCAATCAATCACAGGACTTTATGAAGCACGAAAAAGGCTGGATGGCTAAATGGGATGGCGGACTGTTGTTGTAAATTCGCATTCGAAATTATCATATAAGAACCAACATCTAGTTTTTAAAACGGCTTATCAACAGGAAATGATTCATCTATCAGAAATTGATGTGCTTATTCTAGAAACAACAGATATTACCTTGACTACCATGTTAATTAACTGCTTAGTAGCTGAGAATATTTTGATTCTCTTTTGTGATGATAAGCGATTGCCTATTGGAAAAATGCTTCCTTTTTACGGCCGGCACGATAGCAGTTTGCAATTAACAAAGCAATTGGAATGGAACGCTGAATTAAAGGCTGCGGTGTGGACGGAAATTATTTCTCAAAAAATTTTAAATCAAAGTACGTATTTATCGATGCTGAATTATGATGAGAAGGCAAGCTCATTAATAAATTTACATGAAACTTTAGCTGTTTTTGATCCTACTAATCGGGAGGGTCACGCAGCTAGAATATACTTTAATCAGCTTTTTGGAAATGATTTTACGAGAGAGCAAGAAAACGATATTAATAGTGGATTGAATTATGGTTATACTTTGCTATTAAGTGTTTTTGCAAGAGAATTGGTGAAATCTGGTTGTATGACACAATTTGGATTGAAACACGCCAATCAATTTAATGATTTTAATTTGGCTAGTGACTTAATGGAGCCTTTCAGACCACTAGTTGATCAAATCGTTTATGAGAAACGCAATGAAGATTTTCTGGTAATTAAACGCGCGTTATTCGAATTGTTTACCAAGCAATTTGACTATAATGACCAACATATGTTTTTGACGAACATTGCGAGTGATTATACTAAGAAAATAGTAAAAGTCTTAAATGAAGAAAGGGAAGGAGTTCCTGAATTTAGGATATGAGTTATCGATATATGAGAATGTTATTAATGTTTGATATGCCTACAGACACAGCCAAAGAAAGAAAAGCTTATCGTCAATTTCGACGTTTTATATTGAGCGAGGGGTTTATTATGCATCAATATTCTGTCTATAGCAAAATTTTATTGAACGGAACTGCCAGTAAGGCGATGCTCGCGCGCTTAAAACAACAAAATCCTAAAAAGGGACTGATTACTTTATTGACTGTGACAGAAAAACAATTTGCGCGTATGGTATATTTAAGTGGTGAACAAAATAAAAGCATAGCTAATTCAGATGCGAGACTCGTTTTCCTAGGAGATGATGTGGATGAATTTTAATTTCAAATTACTCGACGATCCCATACAAATTGAAGATTCTACCATATTTGTAATAGAAGATGTACGTGTTTTTGCGAATGTCACTAAATTTTTCTATCAATACGAGGAAACAGAAGAATTGACCATTTTTGACGCGAAACATCAACCGTTGAAAAGTAGTGAGTTGATGTTGATTACTGATGTGTTAGGACACGATATCAATTCCGCAGCAACGCTAAAATTAATATATGCGGATTTGGAGCAGCAACTTAACGAAAAGCCTGAAGTAAAGTCAATGATTGACAAATTAACCGCAACGATTAGCGAGTTGATAGGTTACGAATTATTGGAGCATGAACTGGATTTAGAAGAAGATGAAATAACGGTCATTGAATTATTCAAAGCTTTAGGAATAAAAATAGAAACAAAAAGCGATACCATATTTGAGAAATTAATTGAAATAGTACAAGTTTATAAATATCTATCTAAGAAAAAATTGTTAGTACTTATTAATGTGTGTTCCTATCTTACAGAGGAAGAACTGCTAGAGTTGAGGAGGTATATCTCTTTATATCAAGTCAAAGTACTATTTATTGAGCCTAGAAAGATAAAAGAATCTCCACATGTTACTTTAGATTCTGATTATTTTTTACACATGGAAAATAGTGTATAAGGTAACCGCTGTTCTTTGAAAACAAAATAAATTTTATGTAACCCATAAAAAAGCATTCAAAATTGAAATCTTGCTATGGATGAATGGCGCGATTACGGAATCTCGGAGGAAAGAAAAAATTCTGCGAGGTTTTAGAGCTATGTTATTTTGAATGCTACCAAAACTGCCATCGGGCCACTATTGATGGGGATAGGGTTTTAGAGCTATGTTATTTTGAATGCTACCAAAACTTCTGGGGACTTGTACTTTTCTTAGCAGTAGTTTTAGAGCTATGTTATTTTGAATGCTACCAAAACTAGCCGTCCTCTTCTAAGTCAACCTCCTCAGTTTTAGAGCTATGTTATTTTGAATGCTACCAAAACCAATAGAAAAAAGCTTCTTAGCTGATACGCGTTTTAGAGCTATGTTATTTTGAATGCTACCAAAACGAACCTAGGTGACGAACCTAACGGAAAATTGTTTTAGAGCTATGTTATTTTGAATGCTACCAAAACAATGCTTTGTGTGTTTCACTATTGTAATCAGTTTTAGAGCTATGTTATTTTGAATGCTACCAAAACATCCACAAATGTGAGCATTCCTTCTAATGCGTTTTAGAGCTATGTTATTTTGAATGCTACCAAAACAGTGGACAAGGCGACTATTACGTTAAAAGTGTTTTAGAGCTATGTTATTTTGAATGCTACCAAAACTCGCGAATCGGACACTATGCTGCGTCTTTCGTTTTAGAGCTATGTTATTTTGAATGCTACCAAAACTTGCAGCTAAGAATAACAGAATGATGTTGCGTTTTAGAGCTATGTTATTTTGAATGCTACCAAAACTGCAAACTTAAGATTATCATTGTCGGAGGCGTTTTAGAGCTATGTTATTTTGAATGCTACCAAAACCCATGTCAATATGAAAGCCGTGCAAGAGGAGTTTTAGAGCTATGTTATTTTGAATGCTACCAAAACTCAGAAATAAATATAATTTAGGTGAAGACGGTTTTAGAGCTATGTTATTTTGAATGCTACCAAAACTATTATTTTTGTTTATTAGTTTATTGAATGGTTTTAGAGCTATGTTATTTTGAATGCTACCAAAACCAGCTTTCTTGCGCGCTACTCATTTTCTTATGTTTTAGAGCTATGTTATTTTGAATGCTACCAAAACATTCATGTCACAGCGACAGACAAAACGAGCGTTTTAGAGCTATGTTATTTTGAATGCTACCAAAACCATTCGTTCTGTGCGTTCATACTTACATCGGTTTTAGAGCTATGTTATTTTGAATGCTACCAAAACCTGCTTCTACAAACCCAAACAATAAGCCTAGTTTTAGAGCTATGTTATTTTGAATGCTACCAAAACAAGGTTTCGGGAATAGTAACCCCAACTCGAGTTTTAGAGCTATGTTATTTTGAATGCTACCAAAACAAAAAGCATTGGAATTGTACACATTAGACTGTTTTAGAGCTATGTTATTTTGAATGCTACCAAAACAATGGCTAAAAAGAGGATTAAAGACTTTGAGTTTTAGAGCTATGTTATTTTGAATGCTACCCAAACCTGTTTTAACTGATTATATTCTAAATACGAGTAGGGATAATGACACGCTTGAACTATATACTGCTTGGAACAGCGAGGAAGATTTCCTGTTATTGAATAAAACAGAACTGCTGATAGAGCATTTAACTATCGAAAATTTAATTTTAAGTGACTGAGAACTATTAATAACTAAAATGAGAACCTATATAACTTTTAGCACCATCCGTTAAAAAAGGAGCCCCCAACCATGAAAAAAACCTCCATTATTTTTATTTTTTGCGCATTCCTGTTAACTGCTTGCTCAACCACTACAAAAGAAATCCCTAGACAAACCATAGAAGCTACCGGCACTATTGAACAAGTAGAAATGGAATCTGTTTTAATCAATAATATCAAAATAAAAACCAATAATAACGCGCCAGAACTGAGTGTGCGCTTCTACATCAGTGGAAAGTACCACGACGAAACGGGAAACAAAATAAAACTAACCGAACTAAACAAAAATGACAATATAAAAATCATTTTAACAAAAGATTTCCCAATCCAAGAAACCTCACCAGCCCAAATAGATCCCAAATACGTACATAAAATCATCCGGCTAAACAAATAAAAATCTCTCACTCGCAGAGCCGAAAATGGTAAAATGGATGGCTAGTCGCAAACTAAATGGTTAAATAAAAACGAGGTTCTGCAACTACGCAGACCTCGTTTTTATTTAACCATTGATATCGATAGCTTTGATCCATCCTAGTGAGTTATGACTGTCTTTAACATGCAACCAATCTTCGCCAAGAATATTAGCTGTTTTATCGACTGCTAATAACTTCCCATAATAGAAACCAACTGCTTTTGGTTTGGTGCTTGTTGATTCTATAGGTTTATTGTAAAGTTTTGCAGTTGGATCTTTCACGTAAGCAACTTGTTTTACTGGTTCTTCTTTAGCGGGAGTGTAAAAAACATTTAAGTCTTTCTCGCTAGCCCAGCCAACAACTTTTCCATCTAGTTTGAACGCATACCAAAGTGTATTTCCGACTTTAGCGCGAGTCACTAGTTCTAATTTTTCATTATCATAATCAGTAAGTGGTGCTAGTTTTTCTGCGTTTTTTGTGTTGAATGGTTCACTCCATACGTTGTCAGTCGCTGATTTACTTACAATAGCGTAACCGTCGTAGGAAGTTTGCTCGGTGATACGATCATATAGGCGATCATTTAACTTGTCAGCGCGAACCCAGCCAAGTACTTCTCCACCTTCCGAAAGTCGGAACCAAGCATAGCCGCCGCGAGTGATTTTTTTATCTACTTGAAGGGCTTTTCTATCATATTTTTCGATAGTGCCCTCATCGAATTGCTTTTCAGGATTTGGCAAGCGATAAATATGTGCGTTTAAATCATCTACATACTTGGTTAATTGAACATCTTCATCTTCTTTTTGATGATAGCTGATGTCTAGAGCGTTGCTATTTACCCAACCGATATCTTCATTGTTTTCACGAATAAAGTACCATAGACCTTTTTCTGTTTTAGCTTCCCAAGAAATTTCTAAGTTACGACCTGTATAGTTCTTTAGGGTTCCAACTTCACTTGCATTCTCGGTATTGTACGGTGCTGACCAAATAAGCTCTTGTTCTTTAGTAGCAGCAACTGTACCGATAGCTGTAAGCGCTTGGTTAGACTCGATTTTATCGTAAATGACATCATACGCATCTAAGTTGTAGCGTTCAATAATTGCTACTAGTTTAGAAACATAATCAGGGTCCGTCGCATAACCACCATCTTTAATAGCTTGCAGTGCTTTGCGGTAATCGGTTTCGCCAACTGCGCCTTGATAACGCTCATTTTCCGTAATTAAGGCCGTGTGATCTTCAATGGATTCTTTCCAACTAGGGTAAACACGGAAGTTAGCGGTAGTAGCACCGGATGCTTCCATCGTTCCCATTGAGACCGACTTTCCTTCATAAGCTCCTTTAATTCCGAATAAGTTATTAGAGTTCTGGCTTAGACCACTTTCACCCCAATTAGATTCCAAAATAGCTTGAGCAAGCGTTACACTCGTAAGTAATTTACCATCACGATATCCATCTTGAGCCGCAGGTAAAATCTCATCAATGAAAGCTTGTTGCGAAGTAGTCAAATTAGCTTGAGCAGTTCTGCTACCTCCTGTTTCTGCACCAACATTTATGGAAATCGCCAAAAATGCTACAATCAGCAGAATTATCCCTGGTTTTATAAACTTTCTATTCAAATTTCAATGCACTCCTTTATTTATATCTGCCACTATATTATCAATAAACACCTTAAAAGTTCTATTACATTTATATGACGAAAAAAAACAATTGCACCAAACCTATTGGGGCGCAACTGTTAAAGCTGAAAACACTAAATATGTAAAATTTGTGAAATTCTCTTCAATGAACTTTTATACCGAAAAGGCAAGCAATATGTGAAAAAATAAAACAGCCATGCTATAATAATCAGTATGTCAGCGCATTCATTTTTGGAGGTTTATATATATGTTAAACGAACAACAAATTACTAGATTGCTATATCGATTACAAGACCCTGTTCTAGAAGCGAGTTTAGAAGAAACAGAAGGTATTTTAGAAGTACAGGTACTAAAAGAAGCAGCGAATATCAAAATCGCATTAGCTGATCCAGCAATAGAAACGGATCATTTTGTTCATAATATAGAAGAACTTCTTACACAATTTGGTGTAAATGAAATAAATATCGAATTAGAATACTTGCCAGCAGCAGTTATCGATCGCATTTTCCAAGCAAGAGATAACATACTTTCAGAAACAAGCGAAACGAAATTTTTAGCAATAGCTAGCGGAAAAGGTGGAGTAGGAAAATCCACAGTTTCGGCCAACCTTGCTGTCGCGCTCGCTAAACAAGGAAAAAAAGTAGGGCTGTTAGATGCTGACATATATGGATTTAGTATCCCGGTACTACTTGGAACAACCGAATCTCCTCGCAAAGAAAATGGTCAAATTATCCCAGTAGAAACCCAAGGCATCCAAATGATTTCAATGGATTTTTTTGTAGAACCTGGAGAACCAGTTATTTGGCGAGGCCCAATGCTAGGTAAAATGATTAAAATGTTTTTAGAAGAAGTAAGATGGGGGAAACTAGATTACTTACTTATTGATTTACCTCCAGGAACTGGCGATGTAGCCTTAGATATTCACACACTTATTCCTAAATGTAATGAGTTAATAGTTACAACACCACATTATGCCGCAGCCTCGGTTGCATCTCGAGCAGGTTATATGGCAGCAAAAAACAACCATAAAATCATCGGTGTAATCGAAAATATGTCTTATCTCACTTTAGCTGATGGACAAGTATTAAAAGTATTTGGGCAAGGCGGCGGTGAAAAAGTTGCTGCAGACTTAGAAACACAACTTTTAATCCAGATGCCAATAGAACAACCTGAGCCCAATACAAATGGCTATATATCAGCTGTTTTTGACCCTTCAAGTATATCAGGAAAAGCATATAAAACCCTAGCAGAGAAAATAATTCCATATTTATCATAAAAACTTTGTAAAAAGTATTGACGAAAGGCAAAAATCTTGGTATATTTATAAACGTTGCTGATGCGGACAAAACGCTTTCGCAGCAAAAGAAACTGACCTTTGAAAACTGAACAAAAAAGAAGACGAAAAGCAATGAGACGTAAAGTCTCACTGGTAATCGCAGGGCAGAAAACAGAAAGCTGTTTTCAACAAAACAAACTAGTAATTTAATTGCTAGCGAAGTCAATTTGACGCAAGGAATCTTATTCACGGTGTTGAATAAGTATTCAAATTCAATTTATATTTTAAAGAGAGTTTGATCCTGGCTCAGGACGAACGCTGGCGGCGTGCCTAATACATGCAAGTCGAACGAACGGAGGAAGAGCTTGCTCTTCCAAAGTTAGTGGCGGACGGGTGAGTAACACGTGGGCAACCTGCCTGTAAGTTGGGGATAACTCCGGGAAACCGGGGCTAATACCGAATGATAAGATGTGGCGCATGCCACGCCTTTGAAAGATGGTTTCGGCTATCGCTTACAGATGGGCCCGCGGTGCATTAGCTAGTTGGTAGGGTAATGGCCTACCAAGGCAACGATGCATAGCCGACCTGAGAGGGTGATCGGCCACACTGGGACTGAGACACGGCCCAGACTCCTACGGGAGGCAGCAGTAGGGAATCTTCCGCAATGGACGAAAGTCTGACGGAGCAACGCCGCGTGTATGAAGAAGGTTTTCGGATCGTAAAGTACTGTTGTTAGAGAAGAACAAGGATAAGAGTAACTGCTTGTCCCTTGACGGTATCTAACCAGAAAGCCACGGCTAACTACGTGCCAGCAGCCGCGGTAATACGTAGGTGGCAAGCGTTGTCCGGATTTATTGGGCGTAAAGCGCGCGCAGGCGGTCTTTTAAGTCTGATGTGAAAGCCCCCGGCTTAACCGGGGAGGGTCATTGGAAACTGGAAGACTGGAGTGCAGAAGAGGAGAGTGGAATTCCACGTGTAGCGGTGAAATGCGTAGATATGTGGAGGAACACCAGTGGCGAAGGCGACTCTCTGGTCTGTAACTGACGCTGAGGCGCGAAAGCGTGGGGAGCAAACAGGATTAGATACCCTGGTAGTCCACGCCGTAAACGATGAGTGCTAAGTGTTAGGGGGTTTCCGCCCCTTAGTGCTGCAGCTAACGCATTAAGCACTCCGCCTGGGGAGTACGACCGCAAGGTTGAAACTCAAAGGAATTGACGGGGGCCCGCACAAGCGGTGGAGCATGTGGTTTAATTCGAAGCAACGCGAAGAACCTTACCAGGTCTTGACATCCTTTGACCACTCTGGAGACAGAGCTTTCCCTTCGGGGACAAAGTGACAGGTGGTGCATGGTTGTCGTCAGCTCGTGTCGTGAGATGTTGGGTTAAGTCCCGCAACGAGCGCAACCCTTGATTTTAGTTGCCAGCATTTAGTTGGGCACTCTAAAGTGACTGCCGGTGCAAGCCGGAGGAAGGTGGGGATGACGTCAAATCATCATGCCCCTTATGACCTGGGCTACACACGTGCTACAATGGATAGTACAAAGGGTCGCGAAGCCGCGAGGTGGAGCTAATCCCATAAAACTATTCTCAGTTCGGATTGTAGGCTGCAACTCGCCTACATGAAGCCGGAATCGCTAGTAATCGTGGATCAGCATGCCACGGTGAATACGTTCCCGGGCCTTGTACACACCGCCCGTCACACCACGAGAGTTTGTAACACCCGAAGTCGGTAGGGTAACCTTTATGGAGCCAGCCGCCGAAGGTGGGACAGATAATTGGGGTGAAGTCGTAACAAGGTAGCCGTATCGGAAGGTGCGGCTGGATCACCTCCTTTCTAAGGAAAAGGAAACCTGTGTGTTTTCGTTCTTCTATATTTGTTCAGTTTTGAGAGGTTACTCTCTTTTTATGTCAGATAAAGTATGCAAGGCACCATGCTTGAAGCATCGCGCCACTACATTTTTGACGGGCCTATAGCTCAGCTGGTTAGAGCGCACGCCTGATAAGCGTGAGGTCGATGGTTCGAGTCCATTTAGGCCCACTTTTTCTTTCTGACACAAGAAATACAACGAATCCTATTCTTTTATGGGGCCTTAGCTCAGCTGGGAGAGCGCCTGCTTTGCACGCAGGAGGTCAGCGGTTCGATCCCGCTAGGCTCCACCAAAATTGTTCTTTGAAAACTAGATAAGAAAGTTAGTAAAGTTAGCATAGATAAGTAATTATCTATGACACAAGTAACCGAGAATCATCTGAAAGTGAATCTTTCATCTGATTGGAAGTATCATCGCTGATACAGAAAATCAGAAAAACAACCTTTGCTTCGTAGAAGTAAATTGGTTAAGTTAGAAAGGGCGCACGGTGGATGCCTTGGCACTAGGAGCCGAAGAAGGACGGGACTAACACCGATATGCTTTGGGGAGCTGTACGTAAGCGTTGATCCAGAGATTTCCGAATGGGGGAACCCACTATCTTTAGTCGGATAGTATCTTTACGTGAATACATAGCGTAAGGAAGGCAGACCCAGGGAACTGAAACATCTAAGTACCTGGAGGAAGAGAAAGAAAAATCGATTTCCTGAGTAGCGGCGAGCGAAACGGAAAGAGCCCAAACCAAGAAGCTTGCTTCTTGGGGTTGTAGGACACTCTATACGGAGTTACAAAAGAAAGTTATAAATGAAGCGGTCTGGAAAGGCCCGCCAAAGACGGTAACAGCCCGGTAGTTGAAATGGCTTTCCCTCCAGAGTGGATCCTGAGTACGGCGGAACACGTGAAATTCCGTCGGAATCCGGGAGGACCATCTCCCAAGGCTAAATACTCCCTAGTGACCGATAGTGAACCAGTACCGTGAGGGAAAGGTGAAAAGCACCCCGGAAGGGGAGTGAAACAGTTCCTGAAACCGTGTGCCTACAAGTAGTTAGAGCCCGTTAATGGGTGATAGCGTGCCTTTTGTAGAATGAACCGGCGAGTTACGATTTGTTGCAAGGTTAAGCGGAAAAAGCGGAGCCGTAGCGAAAGCGAGTCTGAATAGGGCGCATAAGTAACAGGTCGTAGACCCGAAACCAGGTGATCTACCCATGTCCAGGATGAAGGTAAGGTAATACTTACTGGAGGTCCGAACCCACGCACGTTGAAAAGTGCGGGGATGAGGTGTGGGTAGCGGAGAAATTCCAATCGAACTTGGAGATAGCTGGTTCTCTCCGAAATAGCTTTAGGGCTAGCCTCGAGGTAAAGAGTCATGGAGGTAGAGCACTGTTTGGACTAGGGGCCCTTCTCGGGTTACCGAATTCAGATAAACTCCGAATGCCATGTACTTATACTCGGGAGTCAGACTGCGAGTGATAAGATCCGTAGTCGAAAGGGAAACAGCCCAGACCACCAGTTAAGGTCCCCAAATATATGTTAAGTGGAAAAGGATGTGGGGTTGCTTAGACAACCAGGATGTTGGCTTAGAAGCAGCCACCATTGAAAGAGTGCGTAATAGCTCACTGGTCGAGTGACCCCGCGCCGAAAATGTACCGGGGCTAAACATATTACCGAAACTGTGGATGAACCTCTTTAGAGGTTCGTGGTAGGAGAGCGTTCTAAGGGCGGTGAAGTCAGACCGGAAGGACTGGTGGAGCGCTTAGAAGTGAGAATGCCGGTATGAGTAGCGAAAGAAGGGTGAGAATCCCTTCCACCGAATATCTAAGGTTTCCTGAGGAAGGCTCGTCCGCTCAGGGTTAGTCGGGACCTAAGCCGAGGCCGATAGGCGTAGGCGATGGACAACAGGTAGAGATTCCTGTACCAGTGCTAATTGTTTAACCGATGGGGTGACACAGAAGGATAGGGAATCGCACGAATGGAAATGTGCGTCCAAGCAGTGAGTGTGAGAAGTAGGCAAATCCGCTTCTTGCGAAGCATGAGCTGTGATGGGGAAGGAAATTAAGTACGGAAGTTCCTGATTTCACGCTGTCAAGAAAAGCCTCTAGGAAGAGTAGTACTGCCCGTACCGCAAACCGACACAGGTAGATGAGGAGAGAATCCTAAGGTGAGCGAGAGAACTCTCGTTAAGGAACTCGGCAAAATGACCCCGTAACTTCGGGAGAAGGGGTGCTCTATTAGGGTGCAAGCCCGAGAGAGCCGCAGTGAATAGGCCCAGGCGACTGTTTAGCAAAAACACAGGTCTCTGCAAAACCGTAAGGTGACGTATAGGGGCTGACGCCTGCCCGGTGCTGGAAGGTTAAGAGGAGTGCTTAGCTTCGGCGAAGGTACGAATTGAAGCCCCAGTAAACGGCGGCCGTAACTATAACGGTCCTAAGGTAGCGAAATTCCTTGTCGGGTAAGTTCCGACCCGCACGAAAGGCGCAACGATCTGGGCACTGTCTCAACGAGAGACTCGGTGAAATTATAGTACCTGTGAAGATGCAGGTTACCCGCGACAGGACGGAAAGACCCCGTGGAGCTTTACTGCAACCTGATATGGAATGTTTGTACCGCTTGTACAGGATAGGTAGGAGCCGAAGAGACGTGTGCGCTAGCATACGAGGAGGCAATGGTGGGATACTACCCTGGCTGTATGACCATTCTAACCCGCCACGCTTAGCGCGTGGGGAGACAGTGTCAGGTGGGCAGTTTGACTGGGGCGGTCGCCTCCTAAAGAGTAACGGAGGCGCCCAAAGGTTCCCTCAGAATGGATGGAAATCATTCGCAGAGTGTAAAGGCACAAGGGAGCTTGACTGCGAGACTGACAAGTCGAGCAGGGACGAAAGTCGGGCTTAGTGATCCGGTGGTTCCGCATGGAAGGGCCATCGCTCAACGGATAAAAGCTACCCCGGGGATAACAGGCTTATCTCCCCCAAGAGTCCACATCGACGGGGAGGTTTGGCACCTCGATGTCGGCTCGTCGCATCCTGGGGCTGTAGTCGGTCCCAAGGGTTGGGCTGTTCGCCCATTAAAGCGGCACGCGAGCTGGGTTCAGAACGTCGTGAGACAGTTCGGTCCCTATCCGTCGCGGGCGCAGGAAATTTGAGAGGAGCTGTCCTTAGTACGAGAGGACCGGGATGGACACACCGCTGGTGTACCAGTTGTTCCGCCAGGAGCATCGCTGGGTAGCTATGTGTGGCAGGGATAAACGCTGAAAGCATCTAAGCGTGAAGCCCCCCTCAAGATGAGATTTCCCATTTCTTCGGAAAGTAAGATCCCTGAAAGATGATCAGGTAGATAGGTTTGGAGTGGAAGTGTAGCGATACATGGAGCGGACAAATACTAATCGATCGAGGACTTAACCAAAAAATGAAACGAAGTTACCTAACTGAACACTTTCTTCTCTAGTTTTGAGAGAGCAATCTTTCAACAACTCAATATTGTCTGGTAGTTATGGCGAGAAGGTCACACCCGTTCCCATCCCGAACACGGTAGTTAAGCTTCTCTGCGCCAATGGTAGTTGGGGGCTTCCCCCTGCGAGAGTAGGTCGCTGCCGGGCAATTTATTATTCCACAGTAGCTCAGTTGGTAGAGCAATCGGCTGTTAACCGATCGGTCGCAGGTTCGAGTCCTGCCTGTGGAGCCATTTTTTTATTTGAAAGGCTTTGCTGCCGCTTTAGCTCAGTTGGTAGAGCACTTCCATGGTAAGGAAGGGGTCGTCGGTTCAAATCCGACAAGTGGCTTAAATAATATATGAATAATTTTTACGTTTCGCTAGTATGCGAGGCTTTTTTTATTGTTTAAAAGAATAGTAAGATTTATTAAGGATATCTTGAATCGGTAGTATAAATCGATTATACTATTGGTATAATAACAGAACGGGTGGGTGTTTTTTTTGAAAGAGAAGAAGCAGCGGATTATTAAGTCGGCTAAAGAGGTTTTTCAAAAACAAGGGTATTTGAAGACGTCGGTACAGGATATGGTTGATGCAGCTGAGATTTCTAAAGGGACTTTTTATAATTATTTTACTTCGAAAGAGGAACTAGCAATTGTGATTTTTAAGCAGGAGTATTCTGTTTTGCATCAGCGGTTAGAGTATACGATGGCGCTAGATGGGACGAAGAAGGATAATTTTACGGAATGCTTGAAAATTATTATTCATTTTTATACGGAAAATGGGGAGATATTGAATATTACGTTTTCTCAGACGATGATTGATGATGATTTTAATGCGTTCTTGCAGAATGTACGACTTAAGAATATGGAATGGGTTAAAAATCAGTTGTTAGAGGTTTATGGGGAGGAAACAGAGCCTTATATAAATGATATTACGATGTTGCTTAGCGGGATGGCGGCGATGTATGTCTTTGCTAGCGGTAGCAAGAATGTGGACTCAGATTTGATTGAGCGGGCAATTCCTTATGTAGTGAGAAGACTTGATGCGCTTGTGAAGGATATTTTGGAGAGTGGAGAGATTGTGTTTACGGAAGCAGACACCGAAAATCTGGTGCCGGATCAAACAATGATTAGAAAGAAAAGATTAGCTAAACTGCGAGGAGCGCTTGAAGAGTTAAATGTCGGGATTGAAAATGCAGATATTGATGATTCGGATAAATGGCAGTATAAAGAATCTATGAACGCGCTTGTTGGGGAGATTAATAATAATGATGCGCCAAGAGATTTCATGGTTCAAGGAACACTATTGTACCTTAAGCAACATGTACCAGCAAGTTTGACAAAAGAAGTAAATAAATTAGAGGCTTGTGTGAACGGGCTTTTATAATAATTAGACCGACTAGTCATTTTTGTTGACTTGTTGGTCTTTTTTTATTATACTTCTATTATTCATCTGGAAATTTCCACATGGGAAGGGGTATTAATTTTGAATAGTACAGCAGTAGAACGGCCCGTTGATGTTAACGGGAAATCTTATAGTAGAAGTTTATTAGTAGTAACAATGATTATTGGGGCGTTTGTGGCGATTTTGAATCAGACGTTACTAGCAACGGCGCTACCGATGATTATGGATGATTTGCATATTACAGCAGCGACGGGGCAATGGTTGACGACGGCTTTCTTGCTGACAAATGGTATTATGATTCCGATTACAGCACTTTTAATTGAAAAAATTAGTTCAAAAACATTATTTATTACAGCGATGACTGTATTTGCAATTGGTACCATTATTGCGTCAGTGGCGGGTTCTTTCCCGGTATTACTTACTGGTCGTATTGTTCAAGCGGCTGGTGCGGGGATTATGATGCCGTTGCTTCAAACAATCTTCTTGCTAATTTTCCCTCGTGAAAAACGTGGGGCAGCGATGGGGCTCATGGGACTTGTTATTGCGTTTGCTCCAGCAATTGGGCCAACTTTGTCTGGGTGGATTGTGGATTCGTATGATTGGCGCGTATTATTCCTTATTTTAATTCCAATTGCGGTTATTGATATAATTTTAGCGTTCTTTGGAATGAAAAAAGTAGTGAAGTTAACTGATACAAAAATCGACTTTCTTTCTATTGTGATGTCTTCGATTGGTTTTGGCTCACTCCTTTATGGATTTAGTTCAGCAGGTAATGATGGTTGGGGAGATACAACAGTTATTACTATGTTGATTGTTGGGGTTGTAGTTATTGGGCTATTTGTTTGGCGCCAATTAGTTATTGATAATCCAATGCTTGAACTGCATGTGTTTAAATATCCGGTATTTTCATTGTCTGTTATTCTTGGTTCGATTGTGACGATGGCGATGATTGGTGCGGAAATTGTATTGCCTTTATATATTCAAACAATTCGCGGTGAGTCGGCGCTTCAGTCAGGTCTGTTATTACTTCCAGGTGCGATTATTATGGGGATAATGAGTCCGATTACGGGTATTATTTTCGATAAAATCGGGGCGAAATGGTTGACGATTACCGGGGTTACCATTTTGACTATCGGTACAATTCCATTTATGTTCTTAACGATGGATACGCCACTTTGGTATATTGTAGTATTTTATGCCGTGCGGTTCTTCGGTATTTCAATGGCGATGATGCCAGTTTCGACAGCGGGTATGAATGCACTGCCTAACCACCTGATTAATCACGGTTCGGCAGTAAATAATACGATTCGACAAATTGCGGGTTCGATTGGGACAGCGGTACTTATTACAGTGCTAACGAATGTAACAAAAGATAATATGCCAGGAAAAGCGCTTATGGCAACGGATCCGGCTAGCTTTGCTCAAAAAGCGCAAGATGCTAGTTTGGATGGAATGCGTGCGGCATTTATGGTTGCGGCCATTTTCGCGGCTATTGGGATGATTTTAAGTTTATTCCTTAAAAATAAAAAACAAGAGCCAATTGTTAAAGAATATACGAAATAAAAATGAAACAGGGTCAAAAATCCATTTTGGACATTTGACCCTGTTTTTTTATGCTTTTTTTAGGATGACTTTCCAACTAGTGCCAGTACCTACTGAATAAGCATCTACGAAAGAGCCTTGATTGATACCGAGTCCGAGGTTGTCGAGTGAATTGACGTAGATGAGCGCTTCCCCAATTCGTAAATCAGCAAAGGAGCGGCTATAAGTAACGAAATTCTTATAAACTACGCGGTCGTGGTGTTTGATGAGGACTTCAATGGAATCGCCATAATTAGCATCTAGCTGCAAGAAATCGGTGCGCCGAATATTTGTCCAAAGATTACCGAATGGGCGGTCAATAATATCAATTGTACCAAAAGCTTGCTCTCCTTCTAAGTAAGAATCACTTAGACTTAGAGAAACAATGGAGTCTGGGGTAGCGGATGGGCCAATATCTTCAAAATTAATCACGCCGGCTGCAAGTCTAGCCGCAGTATAAGCGAAAATATCTCGACCGTGAAATGTATGAGATGCGCCTGATTTTGGTAGGCGATTTTTTTCTTCGTCAATCAGTCGAACTTCTTTAATCGTTCCGTAATGCGCGATATGGGTTAAGGTTCCGTTGTCTGGTGTAATAATATAATGACCATCTTCTGTTAAAACGACGACGCTTCAACGCTTTGAACCAACTCCAGGATCGACAATCGAGACAAAAATGGTATCTTCGGGCCAATAAGTAACCGTTTGGAGTAAACGATACGATGCTTCCCAAATATTAAATTGAGGAATTTGATGTGTTAAATCGTATACTTTTAAATCTTTGCTAACACTATTGATTACGCCATACATTGCACTAACTGCCCCGTCACTAATACCAAAATCAGATTGTAAAACAAGTAGTTGTTTTGTCATTTTGAATTCCTCCATTTCAAGCAATTTAGGGTAAAATAAAACTCGCCCTTTTCCAAAAAATATCTTGGAATAAGGGCGAGAAAATTTCACGCGGTACCACCTTAATTTATTTCCAGCTTGCACTGAAAACCTCAAATAAGCATTTACATAAAATACTTAAGGCGCTTGATAACGGGCGCCAAACCCGTTGTCGCTTACTTATTTTCAGCGGCAAAACTCAGAGGCCATTTTCGGACGATGTTTTTTGTTCCTTTTCAGCAGTGGGAACTCTCTTTTAGAAAAAACAGGCGTCGTACTTTTCTCGTCGTAGCTTTGTAATAAAGAATACAGAAAAGTTGGATAAGTGTCAATGAATTCGTTAGCTTTGTGAGGGAAATCGCATAATAGCAGTGCTTGAGAACGATTATCAATTGCCGTATTACTGTGATTTTTAAGTAAGAACTGTTATAATATAAGCGGAAATTGTAAACGCTTTCTCTATATAGGAGGTAATGTGATGGGCGCAAAAGTATCGGTGCAAATTAATGGCGTGGCGCGGGATGTGGTGGAAGGAACGCGAATACTGGACTATTTAAATGCAGAAGGAATACAGCATCCGCATATTTGCTATAGTGAGCAAATTGGACCAATTCAATCTTGTGATACATGTATGTGCGAGGTTGATGGAGAACTTGTGCGGGCGTGCAGCACGAATCTAACAGACGGAATGGAAATTAAAACTAATTCTGAATTAGCGAAAGATGCGCAACTCGAAGCGATGGACCGAATTTTGGAGAATCATTTACTGTATTGTACGGTTTGTGATAACAATAACGGTAATTGCAAAGTACATAATACGACGGAATTGCTTGGTGTGGAAAAACAAGAACGTCCTTACCGCGAAAAAGGGTATTTGAATGATTTTTCGCATCCGTTTTATCGTTATGATCCGGATCAATGTATTCTTTGTGGGCGCTGCGTGGAGGCGTGTCAACAAGTGCAGGTGAATGAGACGCTTTCGATTGATTGGGAACGTAGTCAGCCGCGGGTTATTTGGGATGATGATCGTCCGGCGAATTTATCGTCATGTGTTTCTTGTGGGCTATGTGCGACGGTGTGTCCTTGTAACGCGTTGATGGAAAAATCGATGCTTGGCCAAGCTGGCTTTATGACTGGTTTAGACGAAGATATGCTAGAACCGATGATTGATATGGTGAAAAAAGTCGAGCCGAATTATCAAACCGTTTTTGCTGTGTCGGAAATGGAAGCAGCGATGCGGGAAACGCGGACGAAGAAAACAAAGACAGTTTGTACTTTCTGCGGGGTTGGTTGTACGTTTGAGGTGTGGACGAAGGATCGTAAAATTTTGAAAGTCGAGCCAACTGGAGAAGGTCCTGTGAACAAATTTGCTACGTGTGTGAAAGGGAAGTTTGGCTGGGATTTTGTCAATAGTGAGAAACGGATTACAACACCGCTCATTCGCGAGGGTAATGAATTTGTGCCGGCGAGCTGGGAAGATGCGATTCATCTAGTTGCGACCAAACTGCGAGAAATTCAGGCCAAATACGGAAATGATTCTATTGGATTTATTAGCTCTTCTAAAACAACCAATGAAGAAAACTATTTGATGCAAAAATTGGCGCGGCAGGTTTTTGAAACGAATAATATTGATAATTGTTCACGTTATTGTCAGGCGCCTGCTTCGGATGGACTTACTCGGACAGTTGGAATTGGCGCAGATTCAGGGACAGTGGAAGATATTGAAACAGCCGGACTTGTCATTATTGTTGGTGCATCACCAGCCGATGGGCATCCGGTCCTTGCTAGTAGAATCAAGCGAGCTCAAAAGACCCGGGGGCAAAAGCTAATTGTTTCAGATTTACGAAAACACGAAATGGCAGAGCGTTCTGATTTATTCATGCATCCAAAACAAGGAACTGACTTTGTTTGGTTAACTGCGGTTGCGAAATATATGATTGATCAAGGATGGCACGATGAAATCTTTATGGAAAATCGGATTAGCAACGTGGCAGATTATCTAGCATTTTTAGAACCATTTACATTAGAATATGCGGAAAAAGAAACAGGATTAGCAATAGAGACATTGAAAAAAGTGGCGCAGATGATTCATGAAGCAGACGGGACAGCAGTTTGTTGGGGAATGGGAGTAACGCAAAATATTGCGGGATCACACACATCATCGGCTATTGCCAATTTGCTTCTTGTCACTGGGAACTTTGGTAGACACGGGGCAGGAGCATATCCGCTTAGAGGGCATAATAATGTACAAGGTGCTTGCGATATGGGGTCACTACCAAATGTTCTCCCTGGAATTCAGCCACTTGGAAATGATGAAGTTCGCGCTCGTTTTGAAGAGGCTTATGGCGTGTCCATTTCACCTGAACCGGGGCTTAAAAACAATGAAATGCTTGATGCTATTGAGGCGGGAACGCTCCATTCTATGTATGTGATTGGGGAGGAAATGGCTTGGGTGGACTCTAACTCGAACCATGTGCAAGAAATCCTCGCTAGCCTTGATTTCTTTGTTGTTCAAGATGTATTCTTATCAAAAACGGCGCAGTTTGCTGATGTTGTTTTCCCGGCAGCGCCTTCGCTTGAAAAAGAAGGGACATTTACCAATACAGAACGCCGCGTGCAACGACTTTATGAAGTACTAGAGCCGCTTGGGGATTCGAAACCGGACTGGTGGATTATTCAAGAAGTAGCAAGGGCGTGCGGAAGAACTGATTGGAATTACAATCATCCGAGTGAAATTATGGACGAAATTGCTAGTTTGGCACCATTTTTTGCAGGGGTTCGTTATGACCGGATGCAAGGATTTAATAGTCTTGTGTGGCCAGTGAGCGCGGATGGGAAGGATATGCCTTTACTTTATGAAGAACGATTTAATTTTCCGGATGGCAAAGCACAATTTTCGACGTTACCGTATATTGCACCGATTACTTTCCCGGAAGAATATAATTTAACGTTGAATAATGGGCGCTTATTGGAGCAGTTCCACGAGGGAAATTTAACGGATAAATCGAAGGGGCTGGATTATAAATTACCGGAAGTGTTTGTAGAAGTGTCACATGAATTAGCGAAGGAACGCGATTTGGAAAGCGGTTCGCTCGTTCGTCTAAGTTCGCCGTATGGCCGCATCAAGCTTCGTGCTGTTGTGACTGAGCGGATGAAAGGGAATGAGGTCTATGTGCCAATGCATTCTGTGAGTAGCGAAACCGCGGTCAACTTACTAACTTCAAGTGCGGGAGATGTTCGGACGAAAACACCGGCTTATAAACAAACAAAAGTGAATCTTACTGTACTTGAAAAAACAGGGAAAAATCCACTTCCTGACCATAATCCGCGCAATCGTAAAAGGTTCCCGCAAAACGGGGCTGAAGTAGAGCGCAAATGGTCAAGAGAAGATTATCAACCGATTTCTAAAGTGAACTGCGCCTGTGGTGGCAATTGCGGGTGTAGCGGGAAAGGGAGGAATCACTGATGGCAGAACCAATTTCAACGATTCGTGATACAAAAAAGACCCCAGAAGAATTAGAACAAGAACGTTTAGAACAAATGAAAGCAGACATTGCCGAACAAGATTCTGGTTTTGTAGAGATAGTAGAAACGGTAAAGTTACTGCAGGAATCGGGGGCACTTGAGGCGTTGAATAGTGCTATAAAGGCACGCGGCGATATTACAAAGACATTTTTGAATGAATGGCGTAAGGAACCGATAACGAATGCGATTAATAACATGATGATTTCAAGTAAGCTATTGACCGATACCAAACCAGAGCAAACCGAGGAACTGATAGCTAATTTGAAAAATGCTGCGAAAAAAGCAGAAGAAAGCGCGAAAAAAGAGGAAATCATGGGCATGTTAGCGATGATGAAGGCATTAAAAGATCCCGATATCAATCGAGCTCTCCGATACGGCATAACCTTTTTAAAAGAAGTTGGGCAAACATTAAAATAAGTAGTCGAAACAGCGAGACTAAAAGGTGTCGCTGTTTCGATTTAGAAAGGAGCAAGTTTGGATGGATATTGTTTCGCACCAAAAAATCCGTCGTTTTGAAGCGGGCACTTTTCAAGAAATCGAATCAAGCGTTGCGACCGAGTATCCGCTAACTATCTACGTCAACGACCAAGAACTCGTGACCATCGTCTGCACGCCAGAATATCTGGAAGATTTAGTTATGGGATTTCTGACCTCGGAAGGTATCATTCGCGGGCCGAGAGATATCGATTCCGTAGATATCATCGAAGCGACTGGGCACGCCAAGGTTAGCGCTAATTTTGTGAACAAATTCAATGCCAAGTATCGCGGTAAGCGCTACATCACCTCGTGTTGCGGCAAGTCGCGGGAAAACTTCTACTTCCAATCAGACGCCTCACTCGTCAATGTGAAGCAAAACGGAAGCTTGCAACTAACAACTAACACGATTTTTCGCTTAATGGAAAAATTCGAACAAAATTCCGCAACCTTTCATCAAACAGGCGGCGTGCACAATGCGGCCCTATGTAGTTCAGCTGAAATTATCTATAGCAGAATGGATATCGGTCGCCATAATGCGCTAGATAAAATATATGGCCGCGCCTTGCAAGACGGGAGAGCGACCGAAGATAAAGCGATTATTTTTAGCGGGCGTATCTCTTCAGAAATCCTCGTTAAAACAGCAAAACTAGGTTGTGGAATTATTTTATCTCGCTCTGCCCCAACTGAACTGGCGATTAACATGGCCGAAGAACTTAATATTACAACCGTTGGCTTTATTCGTGGTGATAGATTAAATGTCTATTCTGGATTTGAACGAATCACGTAAGTTTGATATGATGCAGTAAAATAGGACAGTAAGGTGAGCGGTGAAAATGAAACAAATATTAGTAGTAGATGATGATCGGCACATACTTAAACTTGTGGGGCACTATCTCCGCGCAGAAGGTTTCCGTGTGCTTGAGGCGAGTGACGGGGTAGAAGCAGAAAAAATAGTTGAACTCGAGCAAGTTCATTTGGCTGTAATCGATGTGATGATGCCTAATATGGACGGTTTTGAACTTTGCCAAAAAATGCGCGTAAGTTTTCCAGATATTCCAGTTATTATGCTGACAGCCAAAGATGCGCTGGCGGATAAATCACGCGGTTTTGAAGTGGGAACAGATGACTATGTCACTAAACCATTTGAACCAGAAGAGCTGGTCTTTCGAATTCGCGCATTGCTACGGCGCTCCAATCAGGCGAGCGAAGTGAAAATCAACATCGGAAACATCACCATCGATCAAAAAAGTTACGGCATAAAAATTGGCAATCAAGAACGAATGATTCCCGTGAAAGAATTTGAACTCTTATATCAACTAGCTAGCTATCCCGGCCGAATTTTTACCCGTGAGGAATTAATTGAGCGGATTTGGCAACGTGATTATGATGGTAGCGACCGGACAGTGGATGTACATATTAAGCGTTTGCGTGACCATTTCGATGAAGATAAGGATGGTATTCGAATTGTCACGGTTCGCGGTGTTGGTTATAAATTGGAGGAGACAACATGAAATCGTTATATAGTCGAATAGTTGTTACAATGCTTGTTGTCATCCTTTCCAGTAGTTTGCTCGGCTTTTTCTTTGCAAACATTTATTACCAAATAAAATTAAAACCTTTTAACGACGAAAAAACGGCCAAAATAGCGCAGGAAGTCCAACAATTTTACGAGTCGAATGAAACGATTTCTTTAAATGAGTACTTGGAAAATGTGGGCGAACTGGGATACGAATTATATCTGACGGATGGCGCGAAAAAATCCACTTATTTTGGTGGCGCTTTTCGAAAAAAAGATTTACCAGCTAAGACAATCAAGCAAGTACTAGACGGAGAGACATATCATGGAATTGATTCGTTTGATACAGGCATTTTCATCACAGGCTTTTTTGATAATGATGTGCGAAATACTATTGGTGTCCCGGTGCAAGTAGATGGTAAACAACTGGCGCTATTCATACGTCAAGACCCGGAACAACAATTTGGGGAACTCCGAATATTTTTCGCAATGATACTTATTTTCACATCTATCATTAGTATTCTGTTTGTCCTGATTAGTGGCAGATACATTGTTAATCCGGTCGTGAAGCTCACGAATGCGACGAAAAAAATCCGTAAAGGTAATTATGATGTGGCGCTCGAAGTCCGGCGTAAGGATGAAATTGGTCAGCTAGCAGACTCGTTTGCCAAAATGGCCAGCGAGCTTGAAAAATCTGAAGCTGCGCGCCAAGAATTTGTCGCCAATGTTTCTCATGAACTACAATCTCCGCTGACATCCATGCAAGGCTTTGCGGGACTTTTAGGTTCGGGAACATTAACAGAAAAAGAACAAGCCGAATATTTAACCGTTTTATCAGAGGAGACAACGCGACTGTCTTCCTTAACTAAACAACTACTCATACTCGCTTCACTTGATCAAGAATCAGAGCTACGAAAAAAAGAACCAGTTCACTTAGCCGAACAGTGGCACCAATTGATCCAAATGACCGAGTGGAGCTGGCGCGAGAAAGAACTAACGATAAACTTAGATTTAGCAGAGGTAAACTATACTGGCGATGCCGAATTGCTTTACCAAGTATGGTCCAATTTGTTAACTAATGCGATTAAATTCACACCACAGGGCGGGAATATTCAAATTCACCTTTACGAAGAAGGGACAAATGTTTTTGTCGAAGTCCGAGATAGCGGAGTCGGCATAAGTAAGTCGGATATGGCCAAGATTTTTGAACGTTTTTATAAAGTTAATGAGAGCCGCACCCGGGAAGAAGGCTCAAGTGGCCTAGGATTATCCATTTGCAAGAAAATAATTACACTCCATCACGGCGAAATAACCGTGCAAAGTAGCCCCGAAAAAGGCACGACATTCACTGTTAAACTACCAAAAAACTAAATTTGTAAAATCCGATTCACATTCCGTTTACAAAACTTCTTTAAACTAAGGATAAGATCTTAGAAGGAGTTGAACGGAATGTTTTTGGCATTAAGAGAATTAAAACACGCAAAATTACGCTATATTTTAATCGGATTAATCATGGTATTAATTGCATGGCTCGTTTTGTTTGTAACGGGACTTGCGAATGGGCTTGCTAATGATAATGGGGCAGCCATTTCATCCAATAAAGCGACGTATTATGTATTACAAAAAGACTCAGATAATCGCTTAACGAGGTCCAATTTAACCGCGTCCGAAACAGAAAGCGTAGCGAAGCAAGTGAAAAAATCAGAAAGCACCAACCTAGGCGTGCAAATGGGCACGATCACACCACCCAACAAAGATAAAAAAACAGACATTACTTATTTCGGTATAGATAAAACAGGATTTATGAAACCGGCCATCTCGGAAGGAACAGAACCACAGAAAACTAAAGAAGTAGTAGCCGATGTTTCTTTAAAAGAGTCTGGTTATAAATTAGGCAGCAAACTTAAAGATAGCGCAACTGGGGAAGAATTCACGATTACTGCTTTTACAAAAAATAATACATTTAGTCATTCACCGGTTATTTTCGTCGGTTGGGATGCTTGGAAATTAGTTCATCAAACGAACCAAGCAGCAGAAGGAGAATATAACGCCGTAGCACTAGATGTTTCCGAAAATACAGCTAAAAACCTCTCCCTCGGCTCCATGGAACTTTCATCTAGTAAAGAAGTACTTCAAGGTATCCCTGGCTACTCAGAAGAACAAGGATCGCTACTGATGATGATTGCCTTTTTATTCGTTATCGCCGCATTTGTTCTAGCTGCTTTCTTTTACGTCATTACGATTCAAAAAATTAATCAATTTGGAATTTTAAAAGCAGTTGGTGCACGAACAGCCTATTTAGGACGGAGTATCGTCACGCAAGTTGTGTTCCTATCAGTCATCAGCTTGTTAATTGGTAACGGCTTAACATTTGGTCTTGCGGCAATTTTACCAGCGAGTATGCCATTTACACTTAGCCCGGTACTTGCAATCGGCTGTTCCGCCTTATTCCTTGTTGTAGCAGTCATCGGATCGATGTTATCACTCTACCGTGTAGCGAAAGTAGACGCGTTAGAAGCAATTGGGAGGGCAAACTAATGACTTTAATAATGAAAAATGTTTCTAAAAATTATCAAGATGGCGAGCAAGTCATTGAAGTGTTGAAGAACGTATCTTTAGAAGTGGCTCAAGGAGAATTCGTTGCAATCGTCGGACCTTCAGGGGCTGGGAAAAGTACATTTTTATCCATCGCGGGAGCTTTGTTATCTCCAACAGAAGGCGAGATTGCTATTGGAGGAAAAGTACTAAATAATCTTACGAGCAAAGATTTAACAAAAGTACGTCTCGACAAAGTAGGCTTTATTTTCCAAGGGGCGAATTTAATTCCTTACTTAAATGTCCGTGACCAACTGCTTGTCATTGCTGAGCTATCTGGTGAAAAAGGTCGAGCTGCGAAAGATAAAGCAGACACATTACTTAAAGAACTAGGTTTGACTGCACGGCAAAATAATTATCCGGAAAGTTTATCAGGAGGCGAAAAACAACGCGTTGCCATTGCGAGAGCTCTGATGAATGATCCTGATATTATCTTAGCCGATGAACCAACAGCCAGCTTAGATGCAAACCGTGGTCACAAAGTAGTCCAAATGATTGCAGACGAAGTAAAACGGAAAAATAAAGCTGCCATCATGGTCACACATGATGAACGGGTTTTAGACTTAGTTGATCGTGTGATTCGAATTGAGGATGGATTTTTGAAAGCTTAAAAGATGAAAAAGAGGATTGGTCTTGTTAGAAGCCAATCCTCTTTTTTTATCTTTTATAGAATATAATAAAGTGTTCTTATATTAAGCATATGACTTATAGGTGTTTTTTCCTGTTTCAGTACTTAGCTACATTTGAGAAGAAAATGAGCCAAATGTTTTTTTATAGTTTGATTTATACAATAAAATAGGGAGAACCATTGATGGCAAATGTTTTTGTTTTTCGGGAAGTAGGTGAAACGCTACGACTAAACTGAAAATTAAAAATGAAATGTTCACAAATAAGACACAATTGAGCTGATTGTGATTTATTTAAGTCTATTTTTAGCATTTTATTGAAAGGGTTTATAGATATAATATAATGTGAGTTCATGTAGCGTACCTTTTAATGAATTTAATTGGTATGTTTTTTTATGTAAACTTATATACTTATTTAACAACTTTGATAAGGAGGACAATCGTGAAAAGAAAAGTAAGTTTAATTATTGTAACAGGAATGATTCTTTTCCAAACATTTAGCGCATATCCTTTAGCAACTATGGCTTCAGAAAATGAAGATCAGTCTAAAGAAACGAAAAAAGTAGTAGCATCCCAAAAGGTAGGTCTTCAAGCAGGAAGCACCTATGAAAGTATTTTTCCTGATGCGAATCTAGCCAAAGCTATAGCGACGGCCGCAACGGGTTCGGAAGATGTGACTCAAGCGGTAACACAAGCAGATTTAGATAAAATTACTACATTGAAAGCTACGTCAAAAGGAATAACAGATTTGACTGGTATTAATTTATTAACTAATGTCACTAACCTTGATTTTGAAGGTAACCAAATTACTGAAGTTAGCTTGAAAGGTACTAATGTTTTAGCGAACTTAGTGAGTTTGAATTTGAAAGGCAATGCTCTAACGAAAGTGGACGTTCAAGATTTACCTAAATTAACGTATTTTGCATGTAATACTGGGGATAGTGCGGTGTTAGCAGAATTAACTTTGAAAAACTTACCTGCCTTGAAGCAAGCTGGGCTTTTTGAGCAAGGTGGATTAGATATTATTAATTTCCCGAAAACACGCTCTTTAACGAAAGTAACAATTGAGAACCTGCCAGATATGAATGGTGGAGTTAGTTTAAATGAATGTGGTATTGTAACAGCGAGTATTAAAAATCTTGCGCAAGCCACATATGTGAATGTGTATGATAATAAACTTACTAGTCTAGTTGGGTTAGAAAACTTACCAGAGCTTGGTACTATCTATGCTAGTAAAAATGAAATAACAGAAGTAGATAATTGGAAAGATTTTCCTAAACTTCAAATTATTTCTATAAACTATAATCGTATCGGTGTACTACCAGCTAACATGAAAACAAAATATCCTGAACTAACGGTTATGGATGTAGGTAACCAAGAAGTTACCTTATCTGAAAAAGCTGTAGCGAATAAATTAGTTCTTGATAATGAAATCAAAAACTTTAGTGCAGTAGCAACGGCAAAGTCTATTTCGAACCAAGGGAATTATAAAGACAACCAAATTACTTGGACTGCTGAAAACTTAAAAGATATAACTAAAGTAGAGTACCAATTTAATGAGCCTGTTAATGAGTCTACTATTCAAGGAACATTTTCTGGTAAAGTTACAGTTCCATTGAAAAAGGTTAATTTACCGGTGATAACAGCAAGAGAAGAAATATATTATGAAAAAAATGCAAATGTATCAGAAACGCTATTTTTATCCAATGTTTCGGCTAGGGCGACAGAAGGAGCCACTTTAACTAGTGATTACAATTCGGTTGTTGATTTTACCAAAGGTGGAACATATGAAGTTACTATAAATGCGAAAAATAGCGCAGGATTTGAAGCGGAGCCAGTGAAAGTAAAAGTTCACATTAATAAGGCGCTTGCTCCAGTTATTACAGCTAACCCAGAAATAAGCTATATCGTATTTGCTGAAGTGACAGAAGCTGATTTTCTAGCAAGCATTCAAGCTGCAACAAATAATGGTTCTGTTATTACAAGTGATTTTGGAACAGCTGTAAAATGGGATGAAGTTGGCGATTATATAGTAACGCTGAAATCTATCAATGAAGATGATGTAGAAGCAAAACCAGTTCAAGTAACGGTTCGCATTACCAAAACTCCTACACCTATCGTAGCAAATGCTATTTTTGATATAGACGGTGTTCAAACAACGGAAGCTATTGTGGTAGAAGATTTCATCACTGAACCAGTAGCACCCACAAAAGATGGTTATACTTTCGACGGTTGGTTTGATGCGAAAACAGGTGGAAATAAATGGAATTTCGCAACAAGTAAAATGCCGGCGGGAGGGATAACTTTATATGCGCAATTTAGCAAAGTTATAACTGATGACCCGAAAACAGAGGACAATACTCCTGTTGTAACCGAAAATAATAACGGTTTATCGGATCCGCAAGCAAATACAAATAATAAATCTAAAGATGTAAACAAGAAGAGTCAAACAGGCAAAAACCAGGCGACGGGCAAACACCCAGCGACAGGTGATAGCCAAAATATGCTTTACTTGTTAGCAGGGCTATTATTTGTAGGCGTATCTTTACGCATTTTCAAAAAAACTTATAGCAAATAAAAAAAGATGGCCTCTATAAAAATAGAGAGCCATCTTTTTTTATAAAATCATTGTTCTATTTTAGTGAGCAGAACTACTTCGGTCGGGAATTCTAAAAATGCAGGAACTTCTCGTTTAAATCGTTTATAATGATCTGTCGAATTATGGAATTGAATAGCAGCTTCATCCGCCCATTTTTCTAAGATATAGAAGATAGATGTGTTTTTCACGGAGCGAACTAATTCATAACCGTGATTTCCAGTTTCTGAAAGGGAGCCTTGGATCACTAGCTCTACTTCGTTTAAAAATGATTCTACTAAATCTGGCTTTACTTGAATTTTCGCTTCTATGTGGATCAACTGCTATTCCTCCTATTTATAATCTAATTTGATAACGGTTTCCTTCGTTTTAAATTCTTCTAAAAACCAATGCGTCTTTTCGATGCTTTTAGATGTTTCGTGTAACGTTTGGTGAACAGCGCTTTTACCAACCTGAACATCTTCTATATAGGCTTTTGCGTTTCCAGGAACAAAAAGTCTTGTTGCTAAAGAACTATTTGTAGGTACAATTCCATCAGTCGGATTATCTTCACTTAATTCGCCTGCAATAGCAAGCATTTCTAAATTAGCATTTATATCGGTTTGTTTTTCTATAAAATAATCTAATTGTGGAGTACTATAGGGTAATTTTTTAAAGGTGAGATCTTTTCCGCTATCATTTGGATCTAAATCATTAAAGGGAGAGCCGATTGCTACTAATTTACGCAATGTTGGAACCTCCTTGTCAGAAGGGCAATCTTCGGCAAAATAAGTCAGAGCCAATCCGCCGTTTGAGTGACCGACACCATCCATTTGTGTAAAACCATAGCGTGATTTCAAGTCAGCCATTGCAATTTTTAACCACTTAGACCAATCGTCTGGAGTTGCTTGGTTTTGATCGAACGCAAATTTTATAATCGGGCGTTTGGCGTCTTTAGTTAACTCACCTTGGAAAGTAATATCGCCGTCTGAATTAATGGACATCGCCATCGCTTCGTTAGAACTTTTATATTCATTCATCAGCTGATCAGCCATTTCATCAAGAGAATGCGTATCGCCACCGCTGCCGTGAATTAGAATAATTGGTATTTGGTCTTTTAAATCTACTTTAGGAGGCTCACTGCTCTTAGCCTCGTCACTTTGGCATGCAGAAAGAGTAAGCGCGCCAAAAAGTAAAATCATGATAGTAATAAAATATTTCTTCACTAAGTATCTTCCTCCATTCCAATTTATTATACCAAAAATCGACGTGACAATCATGTAAAACTCGTCTATAATCGAGTTACATAATGACGGAATTTTAGAAAGGTGCGAAAACTATTGGCGAATCTAGCAATTGACACAGTTATTACAGATATGGACGGTACATTACTTGTAAAAAAAGGAGATCGAATCCATCCTTTAAACAAAGAAGTATTAATGGATTGGCAAGCTAGTGGTAAAAAATTATTCCTAGCGACAGGGCGTTTGGATTTAGCTATATTACCATTTATTCACGAATTGAAAATTAAAACACCAGTCATTTCCTGTAATGGCGGATTGGTCCGTGACTTTACGACAGGAGAAATTTTATATAAAAGTAATATCGAGCTGGATCTAGTACATACTATCTTAGAGACGCTTGAGCCACTTGGAGTGAATTACCATATTTATACAACAGAGCGAATTCTTGGCCCAACCAATACCGGTAAAATTGCTTTTTTCAATGAATTGAATAAAACTTTACCAGAAAATGAACAGGTGCCAATTACGTTAACAGCAGATCCTTTCAGTGTGCTTCGCGAAGGTGAATTTCCACTAAAAGTACTTGTCATCGAATCAGACTTGGAAAAACGAGCGGAAATTAAAGCGGCTCTTGATGGTTTGCCACTTTCTGTTCTTGCATCCGCTTCGAATTTAATTGATATTATGAATGAGGGTATTGATAAAGCAAAAGGCCTAACTTACTTGTCGGATAACGGCTATATTAATCTTGATTCAACTATTGCTTTTGGTGATAATGAAAATGATGTTGGTATGATCGAATTAGCTGAAATTGGCGTAGCGATGGAGAATGGCATTTCGCTAGCTTTAGAAAAAGCGGATAAAATTGCAAAGCACCACGATATCGGCGGGCTAGGATTATTTATGCAAGAAGAAATTTTATAAGAAAAAGAATGGGTGAATAATAGGAAGCTGCCTTCAAAAGTTAGATTTTTAGATCTGATTTTTGAGGAACAGCTTCTTTTTTATAAGAATGGTTGCACTTAAAATGTATATATGCTAATATATGCATATAAAGTAATTAGCTACTTACAGAGGGGAAGTAATCACATGGCACATAACCACGATCATGCTCATGGACACAATCATAATCATGCGCATAATGCCAACAAAAAATCATTATTTATCAGTTTTATCTTAATTGCTACATTTATGATAGTGGAAGTTATTGGTGGAATTATGACCAATAGTTTGGCACTGTTATCTGATGCGGGGCATATGCTTTCTGACGCAGTGGCGCTTGGTTTGAGTTTAGCGGCGTTTAAATTTGGTGAAAAAGCAGCTAGTTCTGATAAAACATATGGCTATAAACGGTTTGAAATTTTAGCGGCATTTCTAAATGGGTTAACGCTCGTTGGGATTTCTGTTTTCATTTTTTATGAAGCAATTGGTCGCTTCTTTGATCCGCCACAAGTCATTGGTGCCGGGATGATGACCATTTCTGTTATCGGATTGCTGGTCAATATTTTAGTGGCTTGGATTTTAATGAAAGGTGACACTAGCGAGAATTTGAATATGCGAAGTGCATTCTTGCATGTGCTTGGAGACTTACTTGGTTCTGTAGGCGCGATTATTGCCGCGTTACTCATTATTTTCCTCGGCTGGAATATCGCGGATCCAATCGCCAGTGTTATCGTTGCAGCACTTATCTTGGTTAGTGGCTGGCGTGTGCTAAAAGATGCGATCCATATTTTGATGGAAGGAAAACCGGCGAATGTGGATACAGAAGAAATCAAGATATTCTTCCAACAACAAGATGGTGTGAAGGAAGTGCATGATTTACATGTATGGGCGATTACTTCGGATTTCAATGCTCTTACAGCTCATTTGACCGTATGTGAAGATGCTGATCGAGACAAAATTTTGGCAGATATCGAGCATTATTTGCAAGAGAATTTCTCATTGGAACATAGTACGATTCAACTTGAAGGAAATCATGCTCATCATCATCACTGCAATTAATGCCGCTTCATGATATGATGAACATATCAATTAGAGGAGTTGGTTTAGATGGAAGAACAAGTTGATTTAGGTCATTTTTTGAAAAAAACTTTTATCGCTGTAGTTGCCGTAACCTTAGTATTTATCGGGGTTCTAGCAATGTTCACAATCATCGGTGTTATTATCGCTATCCCACTACTAAAAAAAGCGAGCAAAATGCTTCTTTCCGCAAAAGCAGATAGCGACCATACTCATTCACATGGTGGCAAGTTGAAAATCAAATGTCCAGCCTGTCATGCGAAAATGAAATTTAAAGATAGTGAACTACTTGACGAAAAATAAGTTTTAAAGCCTTCTCAATGAATTTGAGGAGGCTTTTTTATCTAAACATGCATTATTTTAAGAAATTCGGGAAAAGGAAACGAGAGGTGTTGTCAAATGAAAGCTGTAGGATTAACGAAAGCATCAACGGATTTCGTGGATATAGAAATCAACCAACCAGTACCAGAAAGTCATGATTTACTAGTGAAAATCAAAGCCATTTCCATCAATCCAGTAGATACTAAGCAACGTGAAGCAACAAAGCTATCAGGAGAGGAAGTTCGAGTTTTAGGCTGGGATGCGGTTGGAGAAGTTGTTGATATTGGAAGCGACGTTACTCTATTTAAAACTGGACAGAGCATTTATTTCGCTGGTGACGTCACAAGACCCGGAGCGTATGCAGAATTCACTTTAATTGATGAGCGGTTAGTTGGTTTGAAGCCAGAGAAATTAACCGTAGAGGAAGCTGCTGCGATGCCACTGACAACTATTACAGCGTGGGAAGCACTCTTTGAACGTTTAGGAATTACGGAAAATGACAAAGGAAAAGCGATTTTAATTATTAATGGAGCTGGTGGTGTGGGTTCTATTGCGACTCAACTAGCTGCGAACGCTGGCCTTGAAGTCATCGCCACTGCATCGCGCACAGAAACAATAGAATGGACCAAGAAGCACGGCGCGAACTATGTGATTAATCACCGAGAAAATATCCCGAAACAGCTGAAAGAACTTGGATTTGAGCGGGGTGTTGATTTTATTTTATGTTTGCATAACACTAATGCTCACTGGGATGTGATGCAAGAAGTGATCCGCCCACAAGGGAAAATTTGCTCTATTGTAGAACTCGCAGAGCCAGTAAAAATGAGCCTTTTAAAAGACAAGAGTGCTACTTTCAGCTATGAATTCATGTTTACTCGCTCGAAATATAATACAGAAGATAAAATCAAACAGCATGAGATTTTAACAGAAGCAGCACGAATGTTAGATAGGGGCGAATTAACAACGACATTAAATCAAGTTTTATCACCTGTGAACGCGGCAACGATAGAAGAAGCTCACAAAATCATCTCATCCGGAAAAATGATTGGAAAATTAGTAGTGAAAGGATTGGAGTAATGATGAGTGAAAAACAAGTTGCGCTATATATCGCAGTTAGCTTGGACGGTTATATTGCGGATGAAAACGGAAGTGTCGAATGGTTAGAATCTATTGATAGTGAAGGGGATGCGGGTTATGAGGCCTTCTTTGACAACGTAGATACAGTTGTAATGGGCCGAACGACGTATCAACAAATTTTCTCCCTCACGGATACATTCCCTTATAGCAAAAAAGATGTCTACGTTTTTTCCAACACGAAAGCTGGAACAAAAGACGAATACGCTGACTTTGTTGCTGGCACTGTTGATACATGGCTAAATAACATTGATGGTGAAAAAATCTGGCTTGTAGGTGGCGCGAAATTAGTGCAACAATTTTTAAAAGAGAAGGCGATAGATCGGTTTGTTATAACGATTGCGCCCATTATTTTAGGAAAAGGAATTCCGCTCTTTGAAGAAGATAGAGAGCACGCGCTAGAGCTAGAAGAAGTAACTCGTTTCGGCCAGTTTGCACAACTAACGTATAAAAACTTGGAGGAAAATTAAATGAAAATTGCCGCTTTTGATATTGATGCACAAAAAGGTTTTACGCCGCTTTGTCCCGATGAACTACCTGTTTCGGGTGGAGACAAAATTGTGCCAGAACTTAATTTTATGGCAAGTCTTGCTTCTCTTCGAATTGGTAGTAAAGATGCGCATCCGCAAAACGCTGTATGGGTAGTCGATTCCAAAGACGAAATGCTGGCTGAACTCGAATATCCAAATGCAGACCGTACTTGGGTAAGGCACTGTGAACCGGGTACAAAAGGTTTTGAATTATTAGATGGTTTACCAGTTGTGACTGATTATGATTACTTTATTTGGAAAGGTATGGAGCCGGACATTCATCCGTACGGTGCTTGTTATCACGATATTGTCGAACAGCTTTCAACAGGAGTACTTGAGTATTTACGGGAACAAAAAGTCGATTTAGTTCTTGTTGGAGGTTTAGCTTTTGATTTTTGTGTGAAAACTACGGTTATACAGTTAAGTAGGGCAGGCTTTTCTGTATTAGTCTATTTACCAGCGACACGTGCATTATCTGAACAAGGTTTTGATGAAATAAAAGAGCAATTAGCAAATACCGAGAAAGTGCAACTTATCGAAACAAGGGAGGAGCTTGTCGCCTACTGCCAGTAATTATATTGGAAGAGGTGAGGGGAATGAGGAAAGTTGGTATATTTCCTAGTATGATAATTCTTTTCACAGTAGGTATTTCTGCTGTGTTATATCCGCTACTACCTTCTGAAGTGGCGGTGCATTTCGGTACGGACTTCTCCCCAGATATGTTTATGCAAAAGTGGCTCGGCTTAATTCTGATTCCTTTTTTAATGATTATGTTTACAGGAACGGAATATTACGGAAAAGAAAAAGTGAATCAAGAAAGTTTGTTGGAATTTGAATATTGTTTTAGACTGTTGTTAGTGTTGTTAACAATCATTCAAATGAGTATTATTGTATACGCGCTAGGTTATGATATCCCGACTGGTAGATTTTCTCTAGTCACAGCGGGAGCATTCATGTTCGTTGTTGCGGCTTACATTCAATACTCGAAAAAACTCTTTAAATTTTTAACGATGATTGGTTTTAAAAAGATTGATGCATGGTCAAGAAACCTACTTAGAAAAATCACAACTGTTACACTTAATATAGCTGGTACAATCTGTTTTATTCTTGCTTTGTTTATGCGTAATGATCCCAGTTACTTAATGTTAGCAATGTTGATGACGATGTGTGTTATTGTTGTTGGTTCAGGAGTTTACCTGAATAAGAAATAAAAATATAACAGTTTATATTTACAATTGATACAGTTTCGGTTTATAATGGTGGCGGAAGTTCTGCGAGGATTTGGCAGGAAGTCCGTCATTTTTTTGCGTAATCAAAAAGCGCTTACAAAAAGAGGAGGAGAAATATTGCATAAAACAGCCAGAAAAATGGTAGTGGCACTCAGTTTATTATGTTTACTAGTACTTACAGCATGTCAGTCTGGCAATAATGGGGAAAATGAAAAAGTAACATCGGACAAGAAAGCCAAAGTGGTTAACATCATGGAAACGAGTGGAATTCCGAATGCAAGTCCAACACTCGCAGACAATAGCGTAAGTTTCCGAGTAATCAATCAAATTTTTGAAGGGTTATATCGATTAGATAAAAGCGGGAAACCGGCACTCGCTCTAGCTGCCAGTGAACCTGAAGAAAAAGATGGCGGGAAAACACTTATTTTTAAAATTCGCGAAGATGCTAATTGGTCCAATGGCGACCCGGTGACGGCGCATGATTTTGAATACGCTTGGAAAAAAGTGGTGGATCCGAAAACGGCCGCTGCATACGGACCGCAAATGGAGGAAATCGTCAAAAATGCCACTCCAATTTTGAAAGGCGAAATGTCACCAGATAAACTTGGAATCAAAGCCTTAGACGAGAAAACACTACAAATCGAACTAGAAAATCCTGTGCCAATTTTTAAAGAACTTCTAACAACGGGGACATTCTTCCCGCAAAACCAAGCGTTTGTAGAAAAACAAGGAGATCGTTATGGAACTAAAAGCGATACATTAATTTCCAACGGCCCATATAAATTAGAAAATTGGAACGGCACAAATATGACGTGGGATTACGTTAAAAATCCAACCTACTGGGATAAAAAGAATGTTCCAACTGAAAAAATCCATGTAACTGTCGTAAAAGATACTAATGCGGCTTTAAACTTATACAATACAAACAAATTGGACCGCGTAGAGCTTGATGGCGAATTTGTTAAACAATACAAAGACGATAAAAACTTCCATAAAGAAGCAACCGGACGCTCTGTCTATATGAAAATGAACCAAGGTAAAGATGGCGTGAAAACGGATTTAGCTAACTTAAACTTGCGCCGTGGTTTAGCGATGGCTATTGATAAGGTTGGAATGGTCAACACACTACTTGCCAATGGTTCTAAAGCATTAAACGGGGATGTTCCTGGTGATATCATGTTTGACCCTGAAACAAAAGAAGATTTCCGCAAACAAAACGGCGACTTACTCAAGTTCGACCAACAAGAAGCTACAAACGCATGGAAGCAAGGCTTGAAAGAAATTGGAAAATCCGAATTAACACTTACGTTAACAAGTGGCGACACGTCCTTACAACGAAAACAAACAGAATTTATCCAAAATCAATTAGAAGAAAACCTTCCTGGACTAACAATCAAATTAAAAAATGTCACAAACCAAGCGAGTTTCCAAGCTGATGTGACACAGGATTTTGAACTGTTGCTAGGCGGATGGGGTGGCGATTATCAAGATCCGCTCACATACCTCAACCTATTCTTAACAAACAGCCCGGGGAACCACACAGGCTTCTCGGATGCTAAATACGATGAACTAGTCCTAGGAGCCAAGGGTAAACTTTCGGCAGACCCAGAAAAAAGATGGCAAGCATTACTAGAAGCAGAACAAATTTTACTGAAAGATAACGCCGTGCTTATCCCGCTATACCAAGGTGGCCGCGCGTACTTGCAAAAAAGCAATCTGAAAAACTACACCACGTATCCAATCGGTTCAGAAAACTACAAATGGATTGAAAAAAATTAATTTAAAAGAGTCTAGTTAAACCAAACTAGGCTCTTTTTTATACCCGAAAGAAAATAAGACTTAGGATGTACCAATTTTCAGCCTAGAGCCGTTCGTTCCTTTTTTGAATCTCCCCTATAATAAACCTATCAACAAAAAAGGACGGTAAAAACAATGAAAAAGGGACTTTTCGGTTTACTGGCTGCAATTTTTGTATTAACAATGGTTGTAATTGAATTTTCAGCACCAATTGGATCAGCAGCAAATACATATTACGTTACAATCAAAAACGACGGAAAAGAAGTTACCAAGTCAAAATTCAAAGGGTACTCTTTCCGAGAATCATGTTTAGATAATCAAGGAAACAGTCGCAAAGTTAACTTCATGTCAACAATACAACTTAAAAAGAATAAACAGTATAAAATTGTCGTTCAAGATAATGAATTACTCGTCCAAGCCAAGGAAATAAACAGTGTTCCGCTTGCAAGTAGTAAATAAAATTAGAAAAGAGGAAAAAATCATGAACAGTTTTTGGAAAATATTTTTTACAGTTATTTTAGGATTTATCGCACTTAATATCGTACTTGATATCGTTGGAATCACGCTTCACTTCTTATTCCCAGTACTTATACTAGGTGGTATTGGATATCTGCTTTATCGCATGTGGGGTAATTCTCCAAAACGCCCAAGTCGTGACAATGAAGATCGCTACCACTGGTAATATATTTGCTAAAAAAGCTCCCTAGGCTTTTAGATATAATGAACCTAATTTCTTTTGCAGAAGTTAGGTTTTTTTGTATGGTAAGTTTGTTATAATAGGAGAAAGGAAATGAGGCGATGAAAATGAAAAAAGATATAATTCTCAAATCAATTGTTATATCAATCATTACTGCCCTAGTTTTCAACATTAAACGAAAAAAAGTCAAATAACCGTCAGAAAATTAATATTCATGATTAAATGGCTATTTTAAGCCATTAGCATCTAATTTCGGCGTCGGTATGCTATAATAACAAAAAGAAAATCATGGAGGACATAGAGATGAATATTGATAACACCTTACTAAAACAAGATGTGTGGCGATTTATTGACAATACAACGATTAATCCAGCTTTCGATGCCATTCAATCATTTGCGACAGATGATACGCTATGTCGCTCGGTCGGAGCAAGAATGGCGCCATCTACTGTTCGCGGTTGGGTGCATGAAAAAACGGTTTCCCTTGGAATTCAAGATTCTAAGTTACCTGATATAGATAAAGGAATTACCTTTTTGCAAGAACGAGGCTACCGTGTCGTAGTTAGAAATTCTGGTGGTTTAGCTGTTGTCCTTGATTCAGGGGTACTTAATTTGTCGATGGTGCTCCCGGATGCAGAACGCGGAATTGCGATTGAGCGTGGTTATGAAACGATGTTTACACTTATCAAAGACATGTTCGTAGATTGCAATGAAGTCATTGAGGCGAAAGAAATAGAGGATTCTTATTGTCCAGGAAGTTACGACCTTAGCATTCAAGGGAAAAAATTCGCTGGTATTTCACAGCGTAGAATGGCAAAAGGCGTAGCGGTCCAAATTTATTTAGCAATTGACGGGAATCAAACTGCTCGCTCAGAACTGATTAGCGATTTTTATACAATTAGCGGAAAAGATAAGCAAACAAAATATACGTTCCCAAATGTGAATCCTGATGTTATGGGTTCGCTGTCGGACTTAATGAAGAATGATGTAAGCTTAAATGGCACATTGGTACGCCTTTTCAACAGTTTGCGACACTATGCAGGTGAACTCGTCTCTGGAACGCTTACACCTGAAGAATTAGATCTTTTTCCGGCCTACTACGAACGTTTGATTGCTCGAAATGATAAAGTGCTTACTTGAGAGGAGCGTGTTGCATGAGTTATTTAACAGAAAAATTACTAGAAGAAAAAGTGTTTAAAGACCCAGTGCACGGATACGTGCATGTTTCTGACAAAATAATTTGGGATTTGATTGCTACAAAAGAATTTCAGCGTTTGCGGCGTATCCACCAATTGGGAACGACTTCGCTAACTTTTCATGGGGCAGAACATAGCCGTTTTAATCATTCCTTAGGTGTTTACGAAATCGTACGCCAAATAATCGATGTGACATTTGCGAATGAGCCACAGCTGGATCCGGAAGAACGTATGGTGGCATTGTGTGCTGCACTTTTACACGATTTAGGGCACGGGCCATTTTCGCATGCTTTTGAAAAAGTCTTTGGTACGGACCATGAAGCATATACGCAGGAGATAATAATTGGAGATACGGAAGTTAGTGACGTATTGATGCGAATAGGAGAAGAATTTCCGCTTAAAGTCGCTGCTATTATTAAGAAAAATTATCCGAATCAAACTTTGGTGAAGTTGATTTCGAGTCAGATTGATGCTGACCGAATGGACTATTTGCTTCGAGATGCTTATTATACCGGAGTGAGTTACGGGAAGTTTGATATAGAACGGATTTTACGAGTTCTACGCCCAAGTCCAGATGGTAATGGAGTTATTGTGAAATATTCTGGCATGCATGCGGTAGAAGACTATATTATGAGTCGCTATCAAATGTATCAACAAGTATACTTTCATCCGGTTAGTCGTAGCGGTGAAGTTTTATTATGGAAAATCCTTGAACGCGCTAAAAAGTTATATTGCGCAGGTTATGAATTTCAAGTGACCCCCATACAAGTTTTACCGTTCTTTGTAAATGAAGTGAGTTTAAAAGAGTATGTCGTACTTGATGATATTGTATTGATGTACTATTTTTCCATTTGGCAAGAGGAAGAAGATCCGATTTTGAGCGATTTATGTAGTCGTTTTTTGAATAGGAGATTGCTTCGATATATTAACTATGATCCAAAAGAAGATGCCGAACTTTATACAGAACTAAAAGGACTTCTTGAAAAAGCAGATATTGATCCGTCGTATTATTTAGTGATTGATTCTTCCAGCGATTTGCCTTATGATTACTATCTTCCTGGAGTTGGTAGCGGCAAAGACCCTATTAAGTTATTGATGGGAAATGGTGAATTGCGGGAGTTGTCGACCGAGTCTCCAGTTGTTGAAGCAATTGGGCGAGAACGTCGGACGGATATTAAATTATACTATCCGCTCGATTTTATCGAGAGTGGGGATGTAGACCAAGCGATTACAGAAAGAATGATTGCGCTTATTCACGCACATTCGTTGAAGGAAAAATAAAAAAGCAAGGCGAATTGCCTTGCTTCTTACACACTTAAATATCAGATTTTCTTATGCCGCCAACACCGTAATCCGTTTTTTTCATTTCTTCTAGGATTACATGAATATTTTCTTTTGGTGCTTTTAGATTTTTGGAAACTACTTCTGTTACTTCGCTAACTAAAGCTTTCTTTTGATCGTCTGAACGACCTTCTAAAAATTGAATGGTAACAAATGGCATTTTCTCACCTCGATAACGTTTTTTTCATTATAGCATATAAAAATTACTCATTAAAAGATAAAGGAGGCACTTATGCCTAGTTTTCTAGCTTACCCACTTGAAATGATACCGTATGTTTTAGTTACATTATTAATTGCTTTTACAATCCATGAATGGGCACATGCCTTGGTTGCGCTCGCTTTTGGGGATGATACAGCCAAGAATCAAGGGAGACTCTCTCTAAACCCCGTGGTACATATTGATTTATTTGGTTTACTAATGATATTAATTGCTGGCTTTGGTTGGGCGAAACCGACCCCTGTGAATCGTTTTAAATTAAAGAAACGTCGACTTGGAAGTATACTTGTTTCGCTTGCGGGGCCGGTAAGCAATTTGCTACTCGCGATGATTGGTGTTGGCTTCTATGCTTTATTTTTAAATTATTCCTTCTTTACATATGGTTCTGTTGCGGAAACTTTTTTAATGATTTTTGTACAATTAAATCTAGTGTTATTTGTATTTAACTTGATCCCACTTCCGCCACTGGATGGTTATCAAATACTAGTTGAGTTTCTGCCCATGTCAGCCAGGGCCAAGCTGGAACCACTTGAACGCTATGCGATGCTTATTTTCCTAGTGGTTGCTTTAACGCCTATTTCAGAATTTACGATTCAGCCAATTTTTAATACCGTTATTCCATTTGTGCTAAATGTGATTTTGACAATATTTGGTCTGACATCAGTTTAACCTGTTGCTTTTCATGCTATTTTTCACTATAATATAATGCGTCTATTCTTCTGACCGGAAAGGGGTAAATAAGCGATATGACTGCCAACCAAATGGAACGAAAAAAAGTAACTATTCATATCACCAATGTCATCCGTCAGATGGATGCAGAAGAGAAATCCGATATGTCTGTTTCGGGTGTTTTTTACCGCGATAAAGGCAATCGTTATCTGCATTATGAGGAAAAACAATTAGCTGGAACAATTCGTACGGTTCTAAAAATTGCTGACAACGAACTACTTTTAATGAGAAGTGGTGCCGTAAATATGAGAATGCACTTTTTCCGAGATAATAGGAGAAGTACTGCGTCTGTTGATTCCGGAGCAGGGAAATTACAATTAGAATCAGAACTAGTATCAATGGAAGAACTATATGAAAATAAGCCAGATGTGCTTAGTGAAGTGGCATTTCAATATGATTTGCTTAGTCACGGCGAATACATTGGCTCATATACTGTTTTAATGAAAATAGAGGAGGACGCAGAATGAATGTCATGCAAGAGAACCAAATTAAACTAATTGCACATATCAAACAAGCAGTTGTTCAAGCGGTTGGTTTAGAAGAAGCAGAAGTACCAGAAATTTTACTCGAAGTACCAAAAGATAAAAAGCATGGAGATTATTCGACTAATATAGCGATGCAACTTGCTAGAGTAGCTAAGAAAGCCCCTCGCCAAATTGCCGAAAGTATTGTACCAGAACTAAAAAAAGACAACAAATTAATTAAAGAAGTAGAAATTGCTGGACCAGGTTTTATTAACTTTTATTTAGATAATGCTTATTTAACCGATTTAGTTCCTGTGATTTTAACGGAAGATAAACAATATGGAGAGTCTGATTTTGGTAAAGGAGAAAAATTTCAAATTGAATTTGTTTCCGCGAATCCAACTGGTGACTTGCATTTAGGTCATGCTCGTGGCGCTGCAATTGGTGATTCACTTGCAAATATTATGAAAATGGCTGGATTTGATGTTTCGAGAGAATATTACATTAATGATGCGGGAAATCAAATTAATAATTTAGTTCTTTCTGCGGAAGCTCGTTATTTTGAAGCGCTAGGTTTAGATTCAGAGTTCCCAGAGGATGGTTACCGTGGTGCAGATATTATTTCGCTTGGGAAAGATTTAGCTGCTAAGTATGGCGACAAATATGTACACACAAGCGAAGAAGAGCGCCGTTCCGTTTTTCGGGTGGATGCATTAGCGTTTGAAACAGGAAAATTACGTGCAGATCTAGAAGAATTCCGCGTCTCCTTTGATGAATGGTTCTCAGAAACTTCATTATACGAAGAAAATAAAGTATTACCAGCGTTAGAACGGTTACGCGAAAATGGTTATATTTATGAGCAAGATGGAGCGACATGGTTAAGAACGACTGATTTTGAAGATGACAAAGACCGTGTTTTAATCAAATCAGATGGTAGTTATACGTATTTCTTACCAGATATCGCGTATCATCTAAACAAATTAGAGCGTGGCTTTGATGTGTTAATTGATATTTGGGGAGCTGATCACCACGGTTACATTCCTCGGATGCGTGCGGCGATTGAAGCACTTGGTTATTCGCCAAATCAACTAGAAGTAGAAATAATTCAACTTGTTCATTTGTTCGAAGATGGTGTTCAAGTTAAAATGAGTAAACGTACTGGCAAATCGGTTACGATGCGCGATTTAATTGAAGAAGTTGGTCTTGATGCGACAAGATATTTCTTTGCAATGCGTAGTTCAGATACACATATGAACTTTGATATGAGCTTAGCTAAATCAACATCTAATGATAATCCAGTTTATTATGTACAATATGCGCACGCTAGAATTTCTAGCATTTTACGTTCTGGTAAAGAACAAGGGCTAGAAGTAACAAAAGATGCTGATATGCGTTTATTACAAACCGAAGCAGAATATGATTTATTAAAAGTGTTAGGTGAGTTCGCGGATGTTGTTGCGGAAGCTGCTACAAAAAGAGCGCCACATCGTATCGTTCGCTACTTAAATGATTTAGCGTCTGCATTCCACCGTTTCTACAATAGCAATAAAGTACTTGATATGGATAATTTAGAAGTAACAAAAGCAAGACTGGCACTTATTAAAACAGCACAAATTACCCTTAGAAATGGTTTGACACTTCTAGGTGTATCAGCACCAGAAAAAATGTGATATCCTAAAATTATAGGTTACTCGTTGACGTCATAACCAAAATGTACTAAAGTTAATAGAAACATAGGTAATTGAAAAAACGGGGAGAGCATATGATGAAGCGATTAATAATTTTGGCGCTGCTTTTCGTGTTTCTGTGCGTCGCAATCTATATTCTCTACGACTTTCAACTTGGATCAATCCCAATTCTTTTAATGGCCATCCTTTTCTTTTACATCGGATATCAAATAGTCAAGAAGAATTGATGTAATTAAGAAAATTTAGGTTGTACTTGCCAGAAATAACATGTAAAATAGTGAAGTTGGGCTGAACGAAAAAATAACAGCTAAATAAATTGGAATTACGATAGAAAGGGCGTGCCAGTTTTGGATTTAAAGAACTTAACGCAAGAAGAACGTAGTGAACTATCTTTAATTGATGTTGCACATTTTATTTTGGAACAGCGGAAAGAAACCATTCTTTTCCCTGAATTAGTGAAAGAGATTCAAGCGTTCCTAGGTTTGAAAGATGCAGAAATAAGGGAGCGTCTTGTTCAATTTTATACAGATATGAATATTGATGGAAACTTTATTTCACTAGGAAACAACACGTGGGGACTTCGCGCATGGTATCCAATGGATGCAATTGATGAAGAAGTTCAAACGCAAACAACACCGAAGAAAAAACGTAAATCAGACGATGATGACGATGAAGATGAAGAAATCTTGGATGATGACGTGGACTACGATGATGAAGAAATTGTAGAAGAACTTGGTGAAGAAGAAATCTCTCTTGCGGACGTTTTACTTGATGAAGAGGAAGATGACGATGATCATTTACCAGACGGAATCGAAGGCGACTTAGCAACAGTAGAAGATGATTATACGGATGGGGATTATACAGAAGACCCAGAAGATAAATAATAACTGAATTTTAATCAGATAGACACGTCCATTTTTATGGAAAAGTGTCTGTCTGATTTTTTTAGCGTCCTTAATGGATTGATGGCGGTTTCATAAAATAAAGACTTGACTTCTAGTGCTATCATTAGTAGTATTTTATTTGGGCTCCCTTTTATAGGGACGGATATTTATGAGAATCGACGCTCCCTTACTTTTATGAAGTAGGCGGAGTGTTTTTTATTTTGGTTTACAAAATACTTGAAATTGTGATGGATACGTTAGAAAGATAATCACAATATTGTTTTATCTGGCAATTTCCCACCCCAGCAGGAAAATCGTCAGAACCCTGCAAGTTTTTCATTTTAGGAAGGAGTAGATTTTTTTAACATGACAAAGTATATTTTCGTTACAGGTGGCGTAGTTTCGTCAATCGGAAAAGGAATCACAGCAGCATCACTCGGACGTTTGCTGAAAAATCGTGGACTTAGTGTAACCATTCAAAAGTTTGATCCATACATCAACGTGGATCCAGGGACAATGAGCCCATACCAACACGGGGAAGTTTATGTGACAGATGATGGCGCAGAAACAGATCTAGACCTTGGTCATTACGAACGTTTTATCGATATTAACTTAAATAAATACAGCAATGTAACAACTGGTAAAGTTTACTCGGAAGTTATTAAAAAAGAACGTCGCGGGGATTACTTAGGTGGAACAGTGCAAGTTATTCCACACATTACAAACGAATTAAAGGATCGAGTTTTCCGTGCGGCGCGCATGACCAATTCAGACATTATCATCACTGAAATTGGTGGAACGGTTGGGGATATCGAATCTTTACCATTCTTAGAAGCAATTCGTCAAATTAAAAGTGATGTTGGCGCAGAGAACGTGCTTTACATCCACACAACGTTAATTCCTTACATCAAAGCAGCTGGCGAAATGAAAACTAAACCAACACAACATAGTGTCAAAGAACTTCGTAGCCTAGGAATTCAACCAAACATTATCGTTGTTCGTACAGAGCAACCAGTTTCACAAGAAATGAAAGATAAGATTGCGCTATTTTGTGATATTAAAGCTTCCGAGGTTATTGAATCTCGCGATGAAGAAACACTTTATAACGTACCACTTTCTCTACAAAAACAAAAAATGGATGATATTGTCCTAGAACACTTACAATTAGAAGCACCACAAGCTGAAATGACTGATTGGAAAAACTTAGTACACCGCGTGAAAAACCTTTCCAAAAAAGTACGCATAGGCCTAGTTGGTAAATATGTTTCCTTGCAAGATGCGTATCTTTCTGTAGCAGAAGCGCTTCGCCATGCAGGATATGATCACGATGCTGAAATCGAAATCGACTGGATTGATTCCGAGAAAGTAACAAAAGAAAATGTTGCTGAAATCATGAAAGACGTTGACGGTATCTTAGTTCCTGGTGGTTTTGGAGATCGAGCTATTGAAGGTAAAATTGCTGCTATCGAATATGCACGTGTAAATAAAGTTCCTTATTTTGGTATTTGCTTAGGTATGCAACTAGCAACAGTCGAATTTGCTCGTAACGTGCTTGGTCTTGAAGGAGCGCATTCCGCGGAAATCGAACCAGAAACAAAACATAACATCATTGATTTATTACCAGAACAAAAAAATATCGAAAACATGGGTGGAACACTTCGTCTAGGACTGTATCCAGCACGTATTAAGCAAGGCACTAAAGCCGAGGCTGCTTATGGTACGACTCTTGTTGAAGAACGTCACCGTCATCGTTATGAGTTTAATAACGAATATAGAGAACAAATGGAAGAAGCTGGTATGATAGTTTCTGCAACAAGCCCAGATGGTCGTTTAGTTGAAGTAGTTGAATTAGCTGATCATCCTTGGTTTGTCGCTTGTCAATATCACCCAGAATTCATTTCTCGTCCGAATCGTCCGCAAAGCTTGTTTAAAGATTTTGTTGGCGCTGCGCTTAATAATAAATAAGATAATAAAAGATCTCCCAGCCAATTATGGCTGGGAGATCTTTTATATTATTTAGTAGCGCTAAGGTTCGAAGCTTTTGTCCAACCAATAAAGGTCGAGCTTGTTCTTATTCGATACCAAAGGTGTCCTTCGACCGTTGCTTGTTTATCCACGGTGAGTTTTTGACCTTTGTAAGCAGCTAAAGTGCCCCATCTAACATCCGCATCTACAACAGGAACTTTGTAGTACGCTTCATTTACTTTGTTCGCAATCACATAGCGAGTTAAATTAGTATCTTTCTCCATGCTTTGTTTGTAGAACGTATCAAGTGCACGAGTATCAACCCAACCAATTGTTTTCCCGTCGATGCTAAATTGATACCAAGTAGTAATTACTGTTTTGGCTTCGCGCAAGATCCGCATGTTTTTACCTTGGTAGACCGAAAGTTGATTAACAAGTTTCGAGCCTTCCGTTCTGTAAGGTTTTGTCCAAACGGCATTACCTGGCGCTGTTTTTACTCTAGCATAGGCTGTGGCACCTTTATCATATTCAATTTTATCGTATGGCGTAGTTGTTGTTAAGTTCGAAGCTTTGGTCCAACCGATAAAAGTAGTGCTTGTTCTAACGCGGTACCAAAGCTGTCCTTCCACGGTTGCTTGTTTATCTACGGTTAGTTTTTGATCTTTATAAGCAGCTAAAGTGCCCCATCTAACATCCGCATCCACAACAGGAACTTTGTAATACGCTTCACCTGTTTTATTGGAAGCAACATAGCGAGTTAAATTAGCATCTTTCTCCATGCTTTGTTTGTAGAACGTATCAAGTGCACGAGTATCAACCCAACCAATTGTTTTCCCGTCGATGCTAAATTGATACCAAGTAGTGATAGGTGTTTTAGCTTCGCGCAGGATCCGCATGTTTTTACCTTGGTAGACCGAAAGTTGATTAACAAGTTTCGAGCCTTCTGTTCTGTAAGGTTTTGTCCAAACGGCATTACCTGGCGCCGTTTTCACTCTAGCATAGGCTGTGACACCTTTATCATATTCAATTTTATCGAAAGGAGAGGTAGCTGTTAAGTTCGAAGCTTTTGTCCAACCAATGAAGGTAGACCCAGCTTTCACACGGTACCAAAGTTGTCCTTCCACAGTTGCTTGTTTATCTACGGTTAGTTTTTCGCTTTTATATGTGCCTAAAGTGCCCCATTTGACATCCGCATCTACAACTGGAACTTTGTAATACGCTTCACCGGTTTTGTTGGAAGCAACATAGCGAGTTAAATTAGCATCTTTCTCCATGCTTTGTTTGTAGAACGTATCAAGTGCACGAGTATCAACCCAACCAATTGTTTTCCCGTCGATGCTAAATTGATACCAAGTAGTGATAGGTGTTTTAGCTTCGCGCAAGATTCGCATGTTTTTACCTTGGTAGACCGACAGTTGATTAACAAGTTTTGCGCCTTCCGTTTTGTATGGTCTTGTCCAAACAGCATTGTAAGGAGCCGTTTTCACTCTAGCATAGGCTGTAACGCCTTTATCATATTCGATTTTGTCGTAAGTGACTTTGCTAGCTTGAATTGCTTTGTATTTTTCATTAATCAATGTAACAAAACTGTTGAAATTATAACCCCATTGGTTGAAATAGGAAACAGGGTCAGTATGCGTTGTACCACCAAGATAACGTGTAACCGCATCGTGGGACCAAACAGTTCCTTTGCCATCACTATGCGCACTATCGACTGGAAGGTTATATTGATCTAAAAGATACGCTGCGTAATAAGCATAGTTATTAATAGAACGTGCAAATTCATCAAACGTCTTCGAACGAACTAATTCCACTTGGATAAAGCGAGCGTTGGCATATTGACCTGCTCCCCATACACCATTTTCAGTTGGGTGGATTTGAATGATACGAGATTTATCTACGAATGAATGAACGAATGCATTATTGTAGTTTCTACTCATGTAACTAATTTCGCCCTCAATAGTGGATGAATTATTTGCTGTTTCATGAATGACGATTCCTTCTGGTTTCCCGTAACCATTGCGGTAATTAAATTTAGGAAATTGACTTTTTAATTGTTTTTCAATAGAAGCCGTGGAAAATTTATTCGATTTTATATAGGAATTAACGTCAGGATATCCTGCTGTTGCGCGAAGTAATGGTACAGACTTCAGTACGCTATTAGTTCCATCTTCAAAGCCGTCATGTTCTTCCGTAGCAGTTCCGTCCCTGACTCCTTGGGGAATATAGATTGATTGATCATCTACACTTTGTACTGTTTCTGTGGAAGCTGCACTTGCTTTCTCTGTAATCATGGTAGCGGATACGCCAATAAAAGCAAGGCTCGTAAAAACAACCGCCGATTTTACTAATTTTTTCAAAGTTTAAATCCTCTCCTAACTGCACTACTCTTAAATAAAAACAAAATTATTCAATTCTAATTATGACAACACGTCAAGGCGTAGTCAATGGTTATCGACAACAATGAACCTAATTGCACATGTTTTTTAATGGAAAAGTAATATAATTTCAAAATGGTACACAAAATGTAATTTTAACGAAGCGAAACTGTGTATTTGGTAATAGGTAAAAAGACTCTAACGAAAAGATTTTTTCTTTTTCGGACAAACAAGTTGACATCGTTAGGGCAAAATAGGAAACTAAAATCATCTACAGGAAAGAGGGAGCGGCAATTTGCAGAAGAGAGCGATGATTATATACAATCCTGCAGCTGGGAAAAATAAGTTTCGAAAACTACTTCCAGATGCGGAAAGAATTTTAAACGAAGCTAATTTAGAAGTAACGCTAGTCCCATCAACGCCAAAGCCGAAAAGTACAACAGAGATTGCGCGACATGCGGCTGAATCAGGGTATGATATAGTAATTGCTGCTGGAGGCGATGGAACAGTCAATGAAGTTGTCAATGGCTTAATGCAAGCTGAAAAAAGGCCGAAGTTAGGGATTTTACCAGTAGGTACAACGAATGATTATGCGAGGGCACTGAATGTTGCTAAAGATCCATTAGAAGCACTTCACATTATAGCCACCCAAGAAACTATTCGCGTAGATATTGGGAAAGCAAATGAAAATGAGTTTTTTATCAATAATGCAGCTGGGGGCAGAATCACTGAAATAACCTATGCGGTAAAAGAATCAATGAAATCCAAATGGGGCAGGCTTGCTTATCTATTTAGCGGTCTTACAGTTCTTCCGAAATTATCTCCGGTAAATGTAGAAATTTTTTATAATGATGAAATTTTCAAAGGAGAAATTCTACTGTTTTTTGTTAATAAATCCAATTCTGTCGGCGGAATGGAAACATTATGCCCTCCTGCAGAGTTAAATAGCGGGATGTTCGAACTTTTAATTTTAAAAAAGGTATCTCCAAAAAAACTATTTCAACTTTTTGCTTCAATTAAAAAAGGGACGCATTTAAGTAGTCCAGATGTGATTCATGCGCGCACGAGTAAAGTCAAAGTGAAAAGTGATGCAGATTTAAATGTAAGTTACGACGGAGTATATGGCGGAAAAGCGCCGTATACATTAGAGGTAATCCCAGAAGCATTAGAAGTATTTGCAGATGAAAAACGAATTTCAGCCCGTCTTAGAGGCTAAAGCGTTTTCACTAGAAAATTTTCTGGTTTTTATGGTAAATTCATCACAAATCTGTTATCATATGTTTGTTAGGGGAAAATAGCTGCCACTATTTTTCACGGCGGAAATTCAAATCTTAGGGAAAATCAAAATGGTTTTCCTAAATTCCTGAGGGAGGAAATTGTATTATGCCTATCGTTAACATGACAGACATGCTGAAAAAAGCATTAGCTGGAAAATATGCTGTTGGTCAATTCAACATCAACAACCTTGAATGGACTCAAGCTATTTTGAAAGCTGCAGAAGCAGAAAAAGCACCAGTTATTTTAGGAGTTTCTGAAGGAGCTGCTAAATACATGGGAGGATTCAAAACAGTTGTAAAAATGACTGAAGGACTTGTAGAAGACCTGAAAATCACTGTACCTGTTGCGATTCACCTTGATCATGGTTCAAGCTTTGATTCTTGTAAAGCGGCTATCGATGCAGGATTTTCTTCTGTAATGATCGACGGCTCTCACCACCCAATCGACGAAAACATTGCAATGACTAAACAAGTTGTTGATTATGCGCATGCTAAAGGCGTATCTGTTGAAGCTGAAATTGGAACTGTTGGTGGAGACGAAGACGGAGTTACTGGTGGAATCAACTATGCTGATCCACAAGAATGTTTACGTGTAGTTAAAGAAGCTAACATTGATGCACTTGCTGCAGCATTAGGTTCTGTTCACGGTCCTTACCACGGCGAACCTGTTCTTGGTTTTGACGAAATGAAAGAAATCTCCGAACTTACAGGTGCTCCACTTGTACTTCACGGCGGTTCTGGAATTCCTGAACACCAAATCAAAAAAGCAATTGAACTAGGTCACAGCAAAATTAACGTTAACACTGAATGCCAAATCGTTTGGACTGCAGCTGTTCGCGAAAAATTAGCTACTGATGACAAAGTTTATGATCCACGTAAAGTAATCGGCCCTGGTGTGGACGCGATTATCAAAACTGTTTCAGAAAAAATTCAAGAGTTTGGTTCTAACGGTAAAGCGTAAGACAAACTTTATGATGATATAAAAATAACTGGTAGGATCACTTGTTGATTTTACCAGTTATTTTTTATGCATTATGAAGGACTTTTATAGAAGGAATTTAATTATCGTTATTAAGGCTAATATGGTATGATAACTATAGCTTTCATTTAATAAAACGAGACACTCCTAAATTCCTGATTAAAAATCATGCTTCAGGCGCATGTTTTATCTAAATAATTGAGTCATAATGTAGTTAGTTATGTGATACGACTTATTATAGTTATGTTATAATAATATATTAAATGATGAATGAACCAACGAGGAAGAGAGTAGGCGATAGTAATGAATATAGGGATTTTTACGGATACCTACAGTCCGCAAATTAGCGGTGTAGCTACATCGATAATGATTATGGAAAACGAACTAAGAAAACAAGGGCACACTGTATATATTTTTACAACAACTGACCCAAACGCTGATAGAGAGAGCGAAGAGGGCCGTGTGTTTCGTTTACCAAGTATTCCGTTCGTCTTTTTTCCAGAACGTCGCGTAGCAATTGCTGGAATGAATAAGTTTATTAAGCTAGTAGGTCGCTTGGACTTAGATATAATTCACACACATACGGAGTTTTCATTAGGTCTTTTAGGTAAGCGAATTGCTAAAAAATATCATATTCCTTCTATCCATACCTACCACACAATGTATGTCGATTACTTGCATTATATTGCGAAAGGTAAAATTTTAACACCTACTATGGTGGGGAAAATGACAAAATCTTTTTGTGATAGCTATGACGCTATAATCACTCCAACAGCAAAAGTAAGGCATCACTTAGAAGAACAAGGTATCCACAAATTAATGTATACCGTTCCAACAGGCACAGATATTTCATCATTCGCGCCAGTTGAAAAACAGCGAATTCTAGACTTGAAAAAATCACTCGGCATTGGAGAATCGGATCCAGTGATACTTTCACTTGGAAGAATTGCGCATGAAAAAAATATTGATGCGATTATTAATGCAATGCCAGAAGTACTTCAAACCAAAACAACAGCAAAATTGGTCATTGTTGGTGATGGTCCAGTGCGTAAAGACTTAGAAAAATTAGTAGAAGAAAAACAATTAGCAGACCATGTTATTTTCACTGGTGCAGTTGACTGGGAAAATATTAGTTTATATTACCAATTAGGTGATTTGTTTGTGAGTGCTTCAACGACAGAAACACAAGGCTTGACTTACGCAGAAGCAATGGCAGCTTCATTACCGGTTGTTGCCAAACGTGATGAAAGTATTGAAGGCTTTTTAAGCGACCGAGAAACTGCCTTTTTATTCGATGAAGATAGTGAACTTGCATCGCTGTTAATAAATATACTTTCGGACAAAAATACGGCAACATTGGTCGCTACGAATGGCCGTGTCAAAGTGGAATCTATTTCTGCGGATCAATTTGGAATCAACATTGAATCTACGTACAATGAAGTTCGTGAAATATACCGAGTAAAGCGCCAGAATGGGACGATTAAAGTAAAGCCCACGCTAATAAAAAGTAAAATAGCTTCACAAGTATTTTCACTATCATCTTCTACACACGTTCAAAGGAAAGAGAGGTCATCGCGGCGTGATTAAGTTGACAATGCTATCTTCGGCAGAAAAAGTAAAAGGTCAGGGTGTAGCATCAGCTTACCGCGAACTTGTGAATTTGCTAGAAGAACGATATAAGAATGAAATGGATATGAAGATTAATAGTTTTGAGAAAGCGGATATCACGCATTACCATACCGTTGATTTCCGTTTTTTTCTTTCGACTTTTTTTAAGAAGAAACGAGGCGTTCGAGTTGGATATGTCCATTTTTTGCCCGAAACAATGGAAGGGAGCCTCAAATTACCTTGGATTGCTCGCGTGGTTTTCTATAAATATTTGATTGGTTTTTACAAACGAATGGATGAGATTGTTGTTGTAAACCCATCATTTATTCCGAAACTTACAGCTTATAATATTCCAAAAGAAAAAATTCATTACATTCCGAATTTCGTTTCCAAAAAGAGCTTTTTCCCTATTTCGAAAGGAGAAAAAGGACTTGCTCGGACGAAATATGACATTCCAGCGGATAAATTTACCGTGATTGGAATTGGTCAAGTGCAACATCGTAAAGGTGTGCTTGATTTTATCGAAGTAGCCAAAAAACTTCCTAATGTTCAATTTGTTTGGGCAGGCGGATTTTCTTTTGGGAAAATTACTTCGGGTTACGAGGAATTGAAAAAAATTTATGACAATCCACCGAGTAACGTGAAATTTATTGGCATTGTGGATCGTTCAGAAATGAATGCATGTATCAATATGGCGGATGTGTTCTTTATGCCTTCTTACAATGAGCTATTTCCGATGGCGATTTTGGAAGCGATGAGTTGTGATGTTCCGATATTATTACGAAATTTAGATCTGTACGAAGAAATTTTAGATGGTTACTACGTGAAAGAAGTGGACAACCCTGGATTTATTCGGGCTATTGAACGTTTAGAAAATGATCCAGATTATTATAATGAAATGTTACAAGCTTCAAAACGAGGAGCAACTTATTATTCGGAGGACCGACTAGCTGAAATATGGTTGGACTTTTATCAAGGATTATTAACGAAGGAGTGAAGGTAGTGAGTGGAGGCGCAAAGAAAAACCTGTTTAATATTGCGATTGTATTAGCTATTAGCATCGGTTTCATTATCTGGCAATTTCAAGGCGTAGATATCTCCACTTTTTTTGCTTCGATGTTAAAAGTGAATCCTTGGTGGCTCTTGGCAGCATTTGCTGCGATGTTTATTTATTGGTTTTTGGAAGCTGTGGTGCTGCAAACTGCATCGAAACCAGCCAATAAAGGTCAACGTTTTTTTTCGTCGTTTCGAATTACGATGATTGGTCAGTTTTTTAATACGATTACTCCAATGGCGACTGGCGGACAGCCCGCGCAACTCGTTATGTTGACGAAACAAGGCATGGATGCGGGACGCGGTAGTTCGGTTTTGCTTGTGAAATTTATTATTTATCAAGCGATGGTCGTGCTAAACTTTTTAGTTATTTTGATTTTTGGTATTCATTATTTAATGACTGGCGTGACGCAACTGAAATTCCTTGTTTTACTCGGTTTTGGTGTACATGTCCTTGTCATTGTTGCGCTTATTTTAGTAGGAAGAAGCCAAAAATTCACGACAAAACTAGTGCACATATTACTTATACCAACACGCCTATTTATGAAAAAGGAAAAAGCAGCTAATTTAAGAAACACATTAGATGAAAAAATTATTACTTTCCATGAAGAAAGCAGCCGAATTGGTAAAGACTGGAAATTGATTGTTCGTTGTTGTTTTTATACTACATTGCAACTTTGGATTTACTTTTCGATTCCGTTCTTTATTTTACAGGCGATTGGCGTGACTGGGATTGGCCTTTATATGGCGATTACGTATCATGCGTTTATTATTATGTTTGCAACGGTCATGCCAACTCCGGGAGGGGCTGGGGGAGCTGAGTATACTTTCACCTTGTTATTCGGTATGTTACTCGGTCCAGCAAAACTCCTAATGGCACTTGTTTTATGGCGGATTATTACTTATTATAGCTGCATCGTTTTCGGCGCGGGCGCTTTATTAATAAAAGATACTGCTTCGAAAAAAATTAAACCGCGTATTGAAGCACTCGCAAAAGCACCAGCAAAAAATATACCACAATGATAAAAAGTTTGGGACCGTAATGTTCCCAGCTTTTTTTAGAGAAAGCTTCTTGCAAAGTAAAACAAATTAATGGATAATGAAAAAGTATTACAAGCTTCAAGAAAGAAGGGTACATTTGTGACGGATAAATTGATTATTCAAGGCGGGAAAAAATTAGCTGGCACTTTGCAAGTAGATGGTGCAAAAAATAGTGCGGTGGCCTTGATTCCAGCTGCAATTTTGGCGGAGTCTGAAGTGATTTTAGAAGGTTTACCAGATATTTCGGATGTTCACACACTTTATAATATTTTAGAAGAACTTGGCGGCACGGTTCGCCATGATAATAAAACAGCAGTTATTGATCCAACAGATATGATTTCTATGCCACTTCCATCAGGAAATGTGAAGAAATTACGTGCTTCTTATTATTTAATGGGTGCAATGCTTGGTCGATTTAAAAAAGCGGTTATTGGACTTCCAGGCGGTTGTTACTTAGGGCCGCGTCCAATCGACCAACATATAAAAGGTTTTGAAGCATTAGGCGCAAAAGTAACGAACGAGCAAGGTGCGATTTATTTGCGTGCCGATGAATTAAAAGGCGCACGGATTTATCTAGATGTAGTAAGCGTTGGAGCGACCATTAATATCATGCTAGCAGCTGTTCGTGCAAAAGGAAAAACGGTTATCGAAAATGCAGCTAAAGAGCCAGAAATTATTGATGTTGCAACGCTTTTAACAAATATGGGAGCAATTATTAAAGGTGCAGGAACTGATACTATTCGAATTACTGGCGTAGATCATTTGCACGGTTGTCATCATACAATTATTCCAGACCGAATCGAAGCAGGGACATTCATGGTACTTGCAGCAGCATCTGGGAAGGGCGTACGAATCGAAAATGTCATCCCCACCCATTTAGAAGGAATCATTGCAAAGCTCACAGAAATGGGCGTTCCAATGGATATTGAAGAAGATGCCATTTTTGTTGGAGAAGTAGAAAAAGTGAAAAAAGTAGATATTAAAACTTACGCTTATCCAGGTTTCCCAACAGACTTACAGCAACCGTTAACTGCTCTTTTAACACGCGCAGAAGGTAGCAGTGTTATCACCGATACAATTTATCCAAGCCGTTTTAAACATATTGCGGAAATTGAACGAATGGGTGGCAAGTTCAAACTGGAAGGGCGTTCTGCTGTCATAAGTGGTCCTGTGCAACTTCAAGGTTCTAAAGTGACAGCGACAGATTTACGCGCCGGTGCAGCGCTTGTTATTGCAGCACTTTTAGCTGACGGAGAAACGGAAATTCACGGGGTGGAACATATCGAACGTGGTTACAGTAAAATTATTGAAAAATTATCTGCTATTGGCGCAAACATTACTCGTAGTAGCGCAGCAGAAACAAAATTATAAAAAATGAGGCTGAGCGAATCAAGTCGTTTCAGCCTTCCCTCTAAATCCCTCCAGTATCATTTATTCCTAATACTATTTATTAACTCAAAAAGGTGGTACATATATGGCTAAACTGTCCATTGCATACTTAGAAAGTTTAACAATAAAAGAGATCTATGCTTTAGCAAAAGAACACAAAATTGCCTATTATAGCAAATTAACTAAACGAGAATTGATTTTTGCTTTATTAAAATCAAACGCAGAAAAAGAAGGATTTTTCTTCATGGAAGGTGTATTAGAAATTATTCCGAATGAAGGTTTTGGTTTCTTACGTCCTATTAACTATTCTTCTAGTTCGGAAGATATTTATATTTCTGCTTCCCAAATTAGACGTTTCGAGTTAAGAACTGGGGATAAGGTTTCTGGAAAAGTTCGTCCTCCAAAAGAAAATGAACGTTATTTTGGCTTACTTCATGTTGAGGCCGTCAATGGAGAAAATCCAGAAGTGGCTAAAGAAAGAGTGCATTTCCCAGGACTAACACCGCTTTATCCAAATCGTCAAATTCATTTAGAAACAGGCAAAAATCCCATTTCCACAAGAACGATTGATTTGATTTCACCAATCGGCTTTGGTCAACGCGGACTTATTGTAGCTCCGCCAAAAGCAGGTAAAACAGTATTGCTTAAAGAGATTGCGAACGCGATTACTACTAATCATCCAGAGTCGGAATTGATAGTCTTGTTAATTGATGAGCGTCCGGAAGAAGTAACTGATATCGAACGTTCTGTAAAGGCGGATGTTGTCAGTTCTACATTTGATGAAGTGCCTGAAAATCACATTAAAGTAGCAGAACTGGTTCTTGAACGGGCGATGCGCTTAGTAGAACAAAAACGTGATGTGGTTATTTTAATGGATAGTATTACTCGACTTGCGAGAGCCTATAACCTAGTGATTCCGCCAAGTGGTCGAACGCTTTCCGGGGGGATTGATCCTGCTGCGTTTCATAGACCGAAGCGCTTCTTTGGAGCTGCTCGTAATATTGAAGAGGGTGGAAGCTTAACCATTCTTGCCACAGCCTTAGTTGACACGGGTTCTCGAATGGACGACGTTATTTACGAGGAATTCAAAGGAACGGGAAACATGGAATTACATCTCGATCGTCAACTTGCCGAGCGCCGCGTCTTCCCGGCAATCGATATGCGCCGTTCTGGAACAAGAAAAGAAGAACTACTCCTATCCAAAGAGCGCTTAGAACAACTTTGGAAAATTCGTAAAGCAATGCCAAAACAAAGCGATGGACTAGATATTTCCGAACGTTTCGTACGCTATTTGAAGAAAACAGAGAATAATGAAGCTTTTTATGAATTATTGCAAGAAGAGATGTTTAAAAAATAAACCAAAAATACTACAGAGAAAGAAGTTATTTTATGAGTAAAATAAGACAATTATTAAATAAAATTCCGTGGTATACAGATCAAGTACATAGTATATTCATGTACCTCATTATGGGAGGATTTACGACAGTCATTAACATTGTAACATTTTGGCTATGTACATATGTTTTGAACTGGGATTACCGTATCGCAAATACTATTGCTTTTATCGCATCTGTACTTTTCGCCTACTTTTCAAATAAAAAATTTGTTTTTGACAGTTATACGCCAACTTGGAAAGATCGTCTCCGTGAAGCGAGTTCTTTCTTTGGTTTTCGTTGTTTAACCTATATAATAGATATTTTAGTCATGATTCTTTTAATCAGTTATTTATCTGTAGACGAATTATGGGCGAAAATCTGGACAAATATTATTGTGCTTGTACTGAACTACGTGTTTAGTAAATGGATAATCTTTAAAGTACAAAAATAATCTTGCTTGTTTGCTTCAACATTGTTATAATATTTATACTGTGTGTAAAAGCACTTAATTACTCTGTTTCAGATGATTCAGGGCGAAGGAGTTGAAAAGAAATGAAAACTGGAATTCATCCTGAGTACCGTCCAGTGGTATTTGTTGATACTAGTACTGATTTCAAATTTTTGTCAGGTTCTACTAAGAGCTCAAGCGAAACAATTAAATGGGAAGATGGCAACGAGTATCCATTACTTCGTGTCGAAATCTCTTCTGATTCGCACCCGTTCTATACTGGTAAACAAAAACATGCGACTGCAGACGGCCGTGTGGACCGCTTCAACAAAAAATACGGTCTCAAATAAGACTGTATGTAACGAACGAAATAATTTGCGCACTCAGCTTTTGTTGGGTGTGTTTTTTTATGGAATTATTTCTCTGAACTACTAAAAATAAAAACTTTCCTTTCAAGGGTTTACTTTTCCCTGTGAAGTTGCGTATAATATCACTAATTACTTTTTTTATGAGTAGGTATTAAAAAAGTTAAATTTTCTGTTTTGTTAAACAATAATAAGGAGGTTTTCAAGTGGAAGCAAAGTTACAAGTAGGTGTGTTAGGATTTGGAACGGTAGGTAGCGGTGTTATTCATATTTTAGAAGAGCATCAAGAAAAAATTAGTCAAGTAACTGGCTATCATATTTCTGTAAAGAAAGTGCTAGTTCGTGACTTAGAGAAAAATCGCCGTTATGAAACAAAAGGTTTTGAACTAACCACCAATCCGTCTGATGTACTGGATGATCCAGAGATTGCTGTTGTTGTCGAGGTTATGGGCAGCATCACAACTGCGCGGGAATACATTTTGCAGGCCTTGAAAGCTGGAAAGCATGTAGTAACTGCGAATAAAGATTTGATTGCGCTACACGGTGACGAATTAGTGGCAGTTGCACAAGCTAATAACTGTGATTTGTTTTACGAAGCAAGTGTTGCAGGGGGAATCCCAATTTTACGTACAATCGTAAACAGCCTTGCAGCAGATAAAATTCAAAAAGTAATGGGTATCGTCAACGGGACGACCAATTTCATGTTAACAAAAATGACAACAGAGAAAAAGTCATATGAAGATGTTTTAGCAGAAGCACAAGCTCTAGGTTTTGCCGAATCTGATCCAACGAATGATGTGGACGGAATCGATGCTGCAAGAAAAATGGTTATTATGACAAGACTCGCATTTGGTATGAATGTGAATTTAGATAATGTAGAAACAAATGGTATTCGCGGAATTTCTCCTGAAGATATCGATGTAGCTTACCAATTAGGTTATAAAATTAAACTAGTAGGTACGGCGGAAGAAACAAACGGCACAGTTAATGTCAACGTGGGCCCGGTTTTATTACCGAAGGCTCATCCGCTTGCAGGCGTTAACTATGAAAATAATGCTGTATTTGTTACTGGTGCAGCCGTCGGAGAAACGATGTTTTACGGACCTGGTGCAGGCGAACTACCAACAGCGACAAGTGTGGTTAGTGATTTAATTACCGTTGCTAAAAACAGCCGTCTTGGCACGAATGGGAATGCTTTTAACAGTTACCAACACGAAACAAAACATACACCAAAAGAACAAGTTTTCTCGAAATACTATCTTCGTCTAACCATGGACGATAAAACAGGAACCTTCCTTAAGTTGACGCAAATTTTCGCGGAAGCAGGCGTTGGTTTTGATAAAATTTTACAACAACCTTATGATGATTTCACCGCGACCGTTGTTATTGTGACACACTCAACTAGTCAAGCGCAATTAGAACAAGCAATCGCTAGAGTCAAAGATGAGCCAGAAATGCAAATGCTCGCAAAATATTCCGTTGTGGAGGGTTAAATATGTATAAAGGTTTACTAGAAAAATATAAAGAATATCTACCAGTAACTGATAAAACGCCAATGATTTCACTTGCGGAAGGAAATACCCCGCTTATTCCATTACCGAATTTGTCCAAAGAACTTGGTGTTACTTTATACGGAAAATATGAAGGCTTAAATCCAACTGGTTCTTTTAAAGATCGTGGGATGGTTATGGCTGTTGCTAAAGCGAAAGAAGAAGGTGCTGAAGCGGTTATTTGTGCATCTACTGGGAATACTTCTGCTGCGGCTGCGGCATACGCAACACGTGCAGGATTAAAAGCGTACATTGTTATTCCAGAAGGCAAAGTTGCTCTAGGGAAATTAGCGCAAGCAGTTATGTATGGAGCAGATATTATTTCGATTCAAGGTAATTTTGATGAAGCATTAAAATCGGTTCGTGAACTGGCTGAAACAGAAGCAGTAACACTTGTAAACTCCGTAAATCCATATCGTTTAGAAGGACAAAAAACAGCTGCATTCGAAATTTGTGAGCAATTAGGTTCTGCTCCAGATGTCCTTGCCATTCCTGTCGGGAATGCCGGAAATATTTCTGCATACTGGAAAGGATTTAAAGAATGGGATGAGGCTAAGGCTTCTGGACTTCCACGGATGCATGGTTTTGAAGCAGAAGGTGCGGCGGCAATTGTTCAAGGTAAACCGATTAATAATCCAGAAACAATTGCAACAGCTATTCGTATCGGAAATCCAGCCAGTTGGGGGCTTGCAGAAGCAGCTCGCGATGAATCTGGCGGCTATATCCATTCTGTAACAGATGATGAAATTGTTAATGCGTATAAAAAAATTGCAGCTCAGGATGGTGTCTTCATCGAGCCAGGTTCTGCCGCTTCATTAGCTGGTGTAATCCAACATGTAGCAAATGGAACAATTAAAAAAGGCGAAACCGTTGTTTGTGTCTTTACTGGAAACGGCTTGAAAGATCCGGATACTGCGATGAGTGTGCATGAAATTCCGATTTCTCATGTGGATGATATCGAAGCAATGCGCACACATTTACGTTCAGGAGTGAATGCTTAATGCGTATTCGTGTACCAGCAACGACAGCCAATCTTGGCCCTGGCTTTGATTCGTGTGGTTTAGCTTTGACGTTATATTTAACACTTGATATTGGAGCGGAAGCAGACTCTTGGTATATCGAACATAATATTGGCGGCGGGATTCCGCATGATGAAACCAATGTCATTATAGAAACTGCCTTAAACCTGGCGCCTAATTTAACGCCGCATCATTTAGTGATGACTTGTGATATTCCACCCGCTCGTGGACTAGGCAGTAGTTCTGCGGCAGTTGTTGCGGGAATTGAATTAGCAAATACACTTGCTGAACTTAACCTTTCAAAAGAGGAAAAAGTCCGGATAGCTGCTGAAATAGAAGGGCATCCAGATAATGTCGCGCCAGCTGTTCTTGGAAACTGGGTCGTAGGAGCGAAATTAGATGGAGAAGATTTCTATGTGCGCCACCTTTTTCCTGATTGTGCTTTAATTGCTTTTATTCCAAAGGCAGAACTTCTTACTTCGGAAAGCCGTGGTGTTTTGCCTGATACGCTTCCGTTCAAAGAAGCTGTCCAAGCCAGTAGCATCGCCAATGTAATGATTGCCGCGATTTTGCGCAATGATATGACATTAGCGGGAGAAATGATGGAACGTGATTTATGGCATGAAAAATATCGCAGTCAATTAGTGCCACACTTAACACAAATTCGCGATGTAGCCAAAAGCCAAGGAGCCTATGCTGCTTGTTTGAGCGGCGCTGGCCCAACTGTCCTAGTGTTCGCTCCTCGACACCTCGCGAATAAACTGCAAACATCTTTACAAACACTGGAAATCGATGCGGACGTCCTTCTTCTTGATGTCGAAGGAAGTGGCGCAGAAGTTTTTCGTTAAAATTAAGCTATGCCCACATGCGGCGTAGCTTTTTTTAACTATATGTCCCAATTTGTGCCTCTCTATGATAAAATAGGAAAAGAGTTTATAAAGTTAAAGGGAGCGGTCTTAATGGCACAGTTATTTTTCCGTTATGGTTCCATGAATAGTGGGAAAACCATTGAAATTCTAAAAGTCGCACACAATTATGAAGAACAAAATAAAACAGTGGCTATCTTTACTTCGGGTATTGACGATAGAGACCAAGTTGGCTTCATTTCAAGTCGAATTGGGCTGAAACGAGAAGCAACTCCTATTTTTAGTGACACAGATATTTTTGAAATCGTAGCGAATATTAACCCAAAACCAAATTGTGTTCTTTTAGATGAATCACAATTTCTAGAAAAAGAACATGTATTTCAGTTAGCGAAAATTGTAGATGAATTAAATATCCCAGTAATTGCTTACGGACTAAAAAATGATTTTCGAAACGAGCTTTTTGAAGGCTCGAAATATTTGCTGCTATATGCAGATAAATTAGAAGAAATGAAAACAATTTGCTGGTTTTGTGCAAAAAAAGCAACGATGGTTCTGCGCGTGGATGACAAAGGTAAACCAGTTTATACAGGCGAACAAATTATGATTGGCGGAAATGACCACTATTACCCTGTGTGTCGCAAATGTCATGCCAATCCACCAATAAAATAATTAAAAGAGGTGTTGAAATATAATGTATGATCGATTACAGGCGGTGGAAGACCGTTACGATGAATTAAATGAGTTATTAAGTGATCCAGATGTAGTATCGGATCCCAAACGATTACGCGACCTTTCTAAAGAACAATCTGGCATTACAGCGACAGTCGAAACTTACCGAGAATACAAAAATGTAAACGAACAAATTAACGAAACAAAAGAACTCCTAGGAGAAAAACTAGACGATGAAATGCGCGAAATGGCCAAAGAAGAATTCGCGGAACTTCAAAAAGAAAAGGCAGATTTAGAAGAAAGACTAAAACTATTACTCGTTCCAAAAGACCCTAATGATGACAAAAACGTTATTTTAGAAATTCGCGGAGCAGCTGGTGGAGATGAAGCGGCTTTATTTGCCGGCGATTTATTCCGTATGTACAGTAAATATGCGGAATCACGTGGCTGGAAAGTAGAAATCATGGACGCGAACCCGACCGGTATTGGTGGTTACAAAGAAATTATTGCAATGATGAACGGAAATGATGCCTTTTCTCGCATGAAATATGAGAACGGGGCGCACCGTGTTCAACGTGTACCAGAAACAGAATCAGGCGGCCGAATCCATACATCAACAGCCACAGTAGCCATTTTGCCAGAAGCGGAAGAAGTGGAAATTGAACTGCACGATAAAGATATCCGCACGGATACATTTGCGTCTACTGGTGCCGGCGGACAAAGTGTCAATACGACGATGTCAGCTGTACGCTTAACGCATATTCCAACTGGGATTGTCGTATCGATGCAAGATGAACGTTCCCAGCTGAAAAATAAAGACAAAGCGATGAAAGTATTACGCGCACGTGTATATGATAAATTCGAACGTGAAGCTCGCGAAGAATATGATGCAAACCGCAAATCCGCTGTTGGAACGGGTGACCGCTCTGAACGTATCCGGACTTACAACTACCCGCAAAATCGCGTAACCGACCATCGTATTGGCTTAACTATTCAAAAGCTAGATCAAATTATGGAAGGTAAACTCGATGAAATCATTGACGCGCTTATCCTAGAAGATCAAACAAGTAAATTGGAGCATTTAAATGACGCAAATTAGTCAGTTGCTAAAAAATGCTGAGACCATCCTTCTTGAAAAAGGGCTAGACCAAAATGCAGCAGAAATTTTACTAGAAACCAGAATGGGACTTTCGCGTTCGGAGCTTTGGACGGAAATAAATCGTGAACTTGAACCGAATCATGAAAAGCAATTTGAGGAAGATTTTGCTAGATACTTGGCTGGCGAGCCGGTGCAGTATATTTTAAAAACAGCACCTTTTTATGGTTATGATTTTTTAGTGACAGAAGACGTCCTTATTCCGCGGCCTGAAACAGAAGAGTTAGTCGCTTGTGCGGAGGATTTTTTGAAAAAGCATCCAGTTAAAAACGTGCTAGATGTTTGTACTGGAAGCGGGATTATAGCGATTGCGCTCAAAAAAGCATTTCCTGCTATTTCGGTGACAGCTTCTGATATTTCGGCTCCAGCACTTGCCGTGGCCAAAAAGAATGCATTACTATTAAATGCGGATGTGCGTTTTGTGGAAACAGATTTACTTGAAGCATTTAAACAAAACGAAGAACGATTCGATATGATTGTCGCCAATCCTCCCTATATTTCTGAAGCAGAAAAAGCAGAAATGTCGGATTATGTGCTTAAAAACGAACCTTCATTAGCATTGTTTGCTGAAAATGATGGACTCGCTATTTATGAACGATTTGTGGATAACTTACAATATGTCCTAAATTCCTCTTTTTGGGTAGGGGTGGAGATAGGTTATACACAGGGCGAGCGTGTAAAACAATTATTCGAAAAAAGTTATCCACATTCAACTATTATTATCCACAAAGATATCAATTCAAAAGATCGTTACGTAACATGCTCTAACATATTGATATAAAGGCGTTTCTGTAAAAGAAGCGTCTTTTTCTTTTTAAAGTTATCCACAAAACTGTGGATAAAATGTTGTGCAAAAAAATTTTTTAATCAAATCTTAATAAAGAAAATGGCTTTTTTACTTAACTTAACGAATTATCCACATTTCACAATAAGTTATCCCCATTGACAAAGTTATTATCCACAGTTTGGGGATAACTTTTGTTCGAAAATGGCGATTTACAGGTTTTAAAAAACAATACTGTAAAAATAAGACGGAAAACGTTAAAATATAATAGAAGTTATGTAAAGGGGACTGGAATTCATGCAAACTATTCATTGGAAAATAACCAACCAACAATCAAATCAAGCTATCTATCAAGAAGCAGCAGAACTACTACAAAATGGCGAATGCGTGGCTTTTCCAACCGAAACAGTTTATGGTCTTGGAGCAGATGCAACCAACCAAGCCGCTATTCAAAAAATATATGAAGCAAAAGGTCGCCCGTCAGATAACCCATTAATTGTCCACATCGCCCGCCGCAATCAAATGGATTCATTCGCGGCAAGTTATCCACCGAAAGCTATCCAACTCATGGATAAATTTTGGCCGGGTCCACTTACGATTATTCTTCCTTTGAAAAAAGATAGTTTGGCTACGAACGTTTCTGCCGGCTTATCCACAGTAGGTGTCCGCATGCCGGAACATCCTGTAAGTCTAGCATTAATAAGCGCAGCGAATGTTCCTGTTGCGGCTCCGAGTGCGAATCGTTCTGGAAAACCAAGCCCAACAACAGCTGACCATGTTATAGAAGATTTAGATGGGAAAATTGCTGGAATTATCGACGGTGGCGCAACTGGGGTTGGTTTAGAGTCTACCGTTATTGATTGTTCCTTAGAAATTCCGATTATTCTGCGCCCAGGCGGCGTTACAAAAGAACAGATCGAGCAAGTAATTGGCCCTGTGGATATATCGACAAATAATACGAAAGAAACGGAAAAACCAAAAGCACCTGGCATGAAATACACGCACTATGCCCCGAAAGCACCAGTTTATCTAATAGAAGGATCTACCCAATTTTGGCAAAGGGAAATAAATAAAGCTGAAGCTGCGAATAAAAAACTGGGTATTTTGGCGACGAAGGAACTAATAAGTCAACTAAACACGAGCGGTACCATCGAAACAACGGGCAGTGTCAAAGCATTAGATGAAATTGCTACAAGCCTTTACAAAGGTTTACGAGCTTTTGACCACGCAGATGTAGATATTATTTTTGCAGAAGTGTATCCAGAAACAGAGCTTGGAGCCGCCATTATGAACCGATTAGAAAAAGCTGCTGGCAATAGGAGGATTACTGAATGAATGTCTTATTTGTTTGTACAGGAAATACATGTCGAAGTCCTTTAGCTGAAAAAATTTTGCAGGATTTGCGCCCAGATTTAGAAGTTCGTTCAGCTGGAACACATGCTTTGGACGGGGATGCTATTTCTGAAAACTCACGCCAAATTCTCGCGCAAATGAATTTACCACACACGCACCACACTAAAAAAGTTACACAAGCAGATATAGATTGGGCAGATCAAATCTATGTAATGACTCAAAATCATCAAGTAGAACTAAAAAGCCTTTTTCCGAAAACGAGCGATAAGATTCAACTAATTTCCGAAGATAATATAGATATTCCAGATCCTTACGGTGGATCGATTGAGCAATACGAAATTACCTATTATGAACTAAAAAGTGCAATTTCCGAACGTTTTTTATAAGTGAAGCGCTTCACTATCGGAAATTGCGTTTTTTTATTCCAAAATGCTTGCTTTTCTACCTGATTTAAGTAATTATTAAAGATAATACATAACAGTTCACTTGAAAAATTTATCAGAAAAGGATGGGGTCCACAGATGGTCTATTTACAAAAGCAAGATAAGGAAGTTTTTGATGCAATTAAGTTAGAGCTTGGTAGACAACGCGCGAATATCGAATTAATCGCATCTGAGAATTTTGTTAGTGAGCAAGTAATGGAAGCAATGGGTTCTGTATTAACGAATAAATATGCAGAAGGTTACCCAGGGAAACGCTATTACGGCGGATGTGAATTCGTGGATATTGTGGAAGATTTAGCACGCGATCGCGCGAAAAAATTATTTGGCGCTGAATATGCGAACGTTCAACCACACTCAGGTGCTCAAGCGAATATGGCAGTTTATCACACAGTGCTTGAACCAGGCGATACTGTTCTTGGCATGAACCTTTCACATGGTGGTCATTTAACACATGGTAGCCCAGTTAATTTCAGCGGTGTTTTATACAATTTTGTTGAATATGGCGTTCGTGAAGATACAAAAGAAATTGATTACGATATTGTTCGTGAAGCAGCTTTAAAACATAAACCAAAAATGATTGTGGCAGGCGCAAGTGCGTATCCACGTAAAATTGATTTTGCTAAATTCCGCGAAATTGCTGATGAAGTTGGCGCATACTTAATGGTAGACATGGCGCATATTGCTGGCCTTGTTGCTGCTGGCTTGCATCAAAATCCAGTTCCTTATGCTGATTTTACAACGACAACTACTCATAAAACCCTTCGTGGACCTCGCGGTGGAATGATTTTAGCCAAAGCGGAATGGGAACAAAAATTAAATAAATCGATTTTCCCAGGAATCCAAGGTGGACCGTTAATGCACGTAATCGCAGCGAAAGCCGTAGCGTTTGGTGAAGCGTTACAACCTGAATTCACGGCGTACTGTGAACAAATTATTCGTAACTCTAAAAAATTAGCAGAAACACTTCAAGCGAATGATGTTGCTGTTTTAACAGGTGGCTCGGATAACCATTTACTCTTAATTGATCTAAAACCACTAGGCTTAACAGGGAAAGCAGCGGAGAAAGTATTGGATGAAGTTGGTATTACCGTGAATAAAAATACCATTCCATTCGAAACAGAAAGCCCATTTGTCACAAGTGGTATCCGTGTAGGTGTTGCGGCAGTAACTACTCGTGGATTTGATGAAGTTGCGATTGAAAAAGTTGGCGTACTTATTTCGGAAGTACTGCATAACTTAGAAAATGAAGAAGTTCTCGCAGATGTAAAAGCACGCGTGGCTACTTTAACAAATGAATATCCGCTTTATCCAAGTTTATAAAATAAGTGATCCGGTTTTTTCTATAAATAGAGAAAACCGGTTTTTTTCATGTATAGCAAATTAATCCTTGCACTTGTGTCTTGTTCTGATACAATAAGAGAAGGAAATTTTCAATATCAAAGGAGCGAACTAATCGATGGCAAATGTACACGTAATTAATCACCCACTAGTACAACACAAATTAACAATCATTCGAGATAAAAATACGGGAACAAAAGCATTCCGCGAACTTGTAGATGAAGTCGCTACATTAATGGCGTACGAAATTACACGTGATATGGAACTCGAAGACATTCAAGTAGAAACACCACTACAAACAACAACTGCTAAAACACTTACTGGTAAAAAATTAGGGATTGTTCCTATTTTAAGAGCTGGTCTTGGTATGCAAGATGGTATTTTAAAACTTATTCCTGCAGCAAAAGTAGGACATGTAGGTCTTTATCGCGACCATGATACACTAGAGCCAGTAGAATATTTTGTAAAACTACCTTCTGACGTGGAAGAACGTCTTTTCATCGTTGTAGACCCAATGCTTGCAACTGGCGGATCTGCAATTATGGCTATCGATTGCTTGAAAAAACGCGGCGCTCGCAACATGAAATTCATGTGTCTAGTAGCAGCTCCTGAAGGCGTTAAAGCGCTTCAAGACGCACATCCAGACGTAGAAATCTATGTAGCAGGTTTAGACGAGAAGTTAGACGAAAATGGTTATATCCGTCCAGGCTTAGGAGATGCTGGCGATAGATTATTCGGAACTAAATAATTAATAATCTCCTCGGTATAGTGAGATAAGGAATGATAAACAGTACTGCTTTTTAACAGGCTGGGAAATTTTTTGTCGAACTATTTCTGAGGAGTTTTTTTATAAGGAGGCTCGAAATTGGCTAAAATCAAAGTAATGAGTATCTTTGGGACAAGACCAGAGGCAATAAAAATGGCACCGCTCGTTTTAGCACTAGAAAAAGAACCAGAAACATTTGAGTCGACAGTAGTGATTACAGCTCAACACCGTGAAATGCTTGATCAAGTCTTAGAGATTTTTGATATTAAACCAGATATTGACTTAGATATTATGAAAAAAGGCCAAACCTTAGCCGATATAACTTCACGTGTAATGAATGGGATTAATGAAGTTATTGCTGCCGAAAATCCTGATATCGTTTTAGTTCATGGGGATACAACGACTAGTTTTGCGGCAGGACTCGCTACCTTTTATCAACAAAAAATGCTCGGACATGTCGAAGCTGGACTTAGAACGTGGAATAAATATTCGCCATTTCCAGAAGAGATGAATCGTCAGTTGACAGGTGTTATGGCGGATATGCACTTTTCCCCGACCAAACAAGCGAAAGAAAATTTGCTTGCGGAAGGAAAAGATCCGGCTACTATTTTTGTGACTGGGAATACAGCAATTGATGCTCTTAAGACGACTGTGCAAAAAGATTACCACCATCCAATTCTGGAAAATCTTGGCGACCATCGTTTAATACTTATGACGGCTCACCGCAGAGAAAATTTAGGCGAACCGATGCAAGGGATGTTTGAAGCGGTTCGAGAAATCGTGGAAAGTCGTGAGGACGTTGAACTTGTGTACCCGATGCATTTGAATCCAGCTGTTAGGGAAAAAGCAATGAGCATTTTAGGTGGACACGAACGAATTCATTTAATCGAACCGTTAGATGCGATTGATTTTCATAATTTCTTGCGTAAATCTTATCTTGTATTTACTGATTCAGGTGGCGTTCAAGAAGAAGCACCAGGCATGGGCGTGCCAGTTTTAGTTTTACGTGATACGACGGAGCGCCCAGAAGGAATCGAAGCAGGGACGTTGAAACTAATTGGAACGAATAAAGAAAATTTGATAAAAGAAGCGTTAGATTTACTTGATAATAAAGAAAGCCACGATAAAATGGCGCAAGCTGCTAATCCATATGGTGATGGTTTCGCTTCGAACAGAATTTTAGCAGCAATCAAAAGTCAGTTTGAAAAAACGGGTCGACCAGAAGATTTTGTCGTGTAAAACATAGCGGGAAACTAGGCGTTAGAGTCTAGTTTTCTTCTTTTTTTATAATGAAAGCGCCTTATTGTTACAGATGTGTTACACGCTCGATTTTCACTAGTTCTTTTATGTTACATGTGATAAGATGGTCAATGTTATTAATATAAGAGCCCAAAAAATAGCTTGTTTTTAGCATAGGGATAGAAGACTGCGCTCAGTATTCACTACAATCCCGCCGACGCTAGGTTTGCGTTGACTGAATTGGAATTTATACGGGCACTCTATACCAAAATGCAACTCATGATAAGTGAGTCCGGCTGTTTTTTCCGTTCTTTTTCTTGGGAAAAGAACTTTCGGTCGCAAAATTTGCGAATAATCGTATCGAATTCTTTTACCAATAGTGGTAGAAGTTTTTTTATTTGTGCGAAAGAGAGTTTTCGTCACCTTTTTTGTGAAATATCACACGAACGGAAGACGAGTTTTCCAATGATTACGGAGGTGTTGGTTGCTGTTAAATGGACAAAAATAATTCTGGCGTGGCAATCTAGGAAACAGATAGATTTTGAAATCAAAAAAATCTCAGAAATAATAGGCTATTCTTTTATGGATGGGCCCGATTGTGGTACTATTAGTAGTAGATGTACACACAATTTGTGAAAGTGTATTGACTTTTCTCTTTTGGCTGTTGTATGCTAAGAACTGACACGCTGATAAGGCTTTCATGTGTGTTTGGGATTGGGATGAATTGGGAGAAATGTGCTTGTTTTCACAAACTGAATTTACTCCCTGAGATTTCAAAATGGTCATCTGGAAAGAAAAATCTTTTGAAAAAGAAAGGATTGCGCCCCGAATGTTAGAATCGCTAATTGGCATGTATCATCGTCATCAAAAGTATATGGTTCTTTTTATTGCTATTTGTCTTTGTGGATGGTTTTTAACCCCGTATATACATATTTTCTTGGGACTTAAGTTGGGTTTAATCGTCGGCTGGTTCAACTACTGGTTGTTAATGAGACGAACACAAGCAATGACTAGGGCTTTGGCTGAAAATCGTTCTTTTTATGGTATGGGAATGCCATTTAGGATGGGAAGCGTGTTATTTGCTACTATTATAGCGACGCAACTGCCGGAATATTTTCATGTTTATAGCATGGTAATCGGACTTGGGCTTGCATATGCAATTATTTTTCTAGATTTTTTTGCGTATTCCATGTACCGCAGAAAAAAGTTTTTAAAAAGAGAGGGGTGAACCTAATTGGAAGAGGAATTTCCAACGATAAGCCTATTAGGGATCGACTTTAATCTATCTAATATTTTGATGATTACTGTGACCTGTGTCATCGTTCTTCTAATAGCCATTATCTGTACCAGAAATCTGCAACGCCGTCCTACCGGAAAGCAGAACTTCATTGAATGGATTATGGATTTTGTCAGAGGTATTATTAATAGTAATATGGACTGGAAAACCGGTGGTAGATTCCACGTACTTGGTATTACGCTACTAATGTTTATCTTCGTAGCTAATATGCTAGGGCTACCATTTCAAATCGCGATTAACGATGAAGTGTGGTGGCGTTCACCTACAGCGGATCCAATTGTCACATTAACACTTGCGATAATGGTTCTTGGCTTGACGCATTACTATGGTATTAAAATGCGTGGTTTTAAGCACTACTTTGTTGGTACTTACTTTAGTCCAATGAAATTTTTATTCCCACTTAAATTAGTAGAAGAGTTTGCTAATACTTTAACGCTTGGTTTACGTCTTTACGGTAATATTTTTGCCGGTGAAGTTTTGTTAACCATTATTGCGACACAACTTGCTCATATGAATATATTTGTAGGTGTGCTAGCGATAATTCCTGCGATATTATGGCAAGGATTCTCAATTTTCATTGGGGCAATTCAAGCGTACATTTTCACTATGTTGACAATGGTTTACATGTCGCATAAGGTCAGTGACGAACATTAAACTAACTTTCAATTAAGTCATTTATAAAAGTAATAAAAAATAATTTTAAGAAAAATTAGGAGGATAATTATATGTCTTTAGGTGTTATTGCAGCTGCTATTGCTGTTGGATTAGGTGCATTAGGTGCGGGTATTGGTAATGGTCTTATCGTATCAAAAACTGTCGAGGGTGTTGCGCGTCAACCAGAAGCGCGTTCTATGCTACAAACAATCATGTTCATTGGTATCGGTCTTGTTGAGGCCCTTCCTATCATCGCTGTAGTTATTGCGTTCATGGTTCTTAATAAATAATTTGAAGGAACTTGAGGGAATAAAACCTCATCTCTTTCGTTTTGAACGAATAATTCAAGCGAATGTATAGAAAGGAGTGAAACTGGCGTGTTACAACCACATTTAGTAATTGGTTCCGCATTTACGTTTGGTGATGCATTCTTCACACTTTTTGCTTTCGCAATTTTGCTAGTTTTAATCCGAATTTATGCTTGGAAACCTCTTATGGGAGTTATGAAAGAGCGTGAAGAGCATATTGGTTCTGAAATTGACGCGGCAGAAGAAAGTCGTGCTCAAGCAGAACAATTACTTGCTGAACAAAAAAGTGTTTTACAACAAGCTCGCGTGGAATCTCAAACAATGATTGAAAATGCAAAACAGCTTGGTGAAAAAGAACGCGAAGAAATTGTCAAAACTGCTAGACGTGAATCAGAACGTATAAAAGAAGAAGCAAAAGCCGATATTGCACGTGAAAAAGAAGATGCTATTTCTGCTCTTCGCGAACAAGTCGGTTCCTTATCTGTTCTTATTGCATCGAAAGTCATCGAAAAAAATCTGGATGAAAAAGAACAATCTAACCTTATCCAAGATTATATCGAAAGGCTAGGGGATGACAAATGAGTAAAGATTTGGAAGTTGCAGGTCGCTATGCCAATGCGCTTTTTCAAGTAGCCCAAGATAAAGATTTAGTCGACATTTTTTCAGAAGAATTAACTGAATTAAAAGCCGCATTAAATGCAAATAAAGATTTTGTAAAACTACTTGAAAATCCTACTTTCACGACCGAGCAAAAGAAAAATCTTGCCAGCGCTGTTTTTGAAAAAATCAATCCGACATTAAGAGATTTTATTTATCTTTTAATCGACCGTAGCAGAGAAGATTACCTTTCTGTTATTGCGGACGTTTACCAAAAACGCGTAAACGACTTGAATGGAGTTGCGGATGCAGATGTTTATTCTGTTGTTCCACTTTCCGAACAAGAACTTACGGCGCTCTCGAGAGTATTTGCTGCGAAAATGAACAAAACAAAATTAAACATTCAAAATCACATTGATAAATCCCTTCTTGGTGGAGTCAAAGTGGTTATTGGAACCCGTATATATGATGACAGTCTAAAAACGAAATTAAAGGACATGGAACGGCAAATTAAAAAAGCCTAGTTTCCGTTTAACGAGGGGTGAAATCAATGAGCATTAAGGCTGAAGAGATCAGCTCAATCATAAAACAGCAGATTGAAAATTATCAATCTGAACTAAAAGTGAGTGATGTTGGTACGGTTACCTACATTGGTGACGGTATTGCGCGTGCTCATGGACTCGATAATGCAATGGCTGGTGAATTGTTAGAGTTCTCAAATGGTGTAATGGGTATGGCCCAAAACTTAGAAACAAATGATGTTGGTATCATTATTCTAGGTCCTTACACTGAAATCCGTGAAGGCGATGAAGTTCGTCGTACCGGTAAAATCATGGAAGTTCCTGTTGGCGAAGCGCTTATTGGACGTGTAGTTAACTCATTAGGTCAACCAGTTGATGGTTTAGGCCCAATTGAAACAACTGGAACTCGTCCGATTGAAGCAGTAGCACCTGGTGTTATGCAACGTCAATCGGTAAATGAACCATTACAAACAGGTATTAAAGCGATTGATGCACTTGTTCCTATTGGTCGTGGTCAACGTGAGTTAATCATTGGTGACCGCCAAACTGGTAAAACATCTGTAGCAATTGATACTATTCTAAACCAAGCTGATCAAGACATGATTTGTATTTATGTTGCTATCGGTCAAAAAGAATCTACAGTACGTAATGCCGTAGAAACATTACGTCATCATGGCGCATTAGATTACACAATCGTCGTAACTGCAGCAGCATCTCAACCAGCGCCACTTCTTTATTTGGCACCTTATGCTGGTGTTGCTATGGCTGAAGAATTCATGTACAGCGGTAAGCACGTTTTAGTTGTATATGATGACTTATCCAAACAAGCAGCTGCTTATCGTGAGCTGTCTCTATTACTTCGTCGTCCTCCAGGTCGTGAAGCATATCCAGGGGATGTTTTCTACTTGCACTCCCGTTTGCTTGAACGTGCTGCAAAATTAAATGATAGCTTAGGTGGCGGATCCATTACGGCTCTTCCATTCGTAGAAACACAAGCCGGAGACATTTCCGCTTATATTCCTACAAACGTTATCTCAATTACTGATGGACAAATCTTCTTGCAATCTGATTTATTCTTCTCCGGAGTACGTCCAGCGATCAACGCCGGACTTTCTGTATCCCGTGTAGGTGGATCAGCGCAAATTAAAGCAATGAAAACTGTTGCCGGAACACTTCGTCTAGACCTTGCCGCTTACCGTGAGCTAGAATCCTTCTCACAATTCGGTTCTGACCTAGACGCCGCTACTCGTGCGAAACTAGAACGTGGTAAACGTACAGTAGAAGTTCTAAAACAAGATTTGCACAAACCTTTGAAAGTTGAAAAACAAGTATTGATTCTTTATGCACTTGTTCATAAATATCTGGATGATGTACCAGTTCATGATGTACTGCGTTTTGAGTCCGAAATGAATACATGGTTTGATCATAATCATCCAGAGCTTTTGGAAGAAATTCGCACAACGAAAAAACTTCCTGACGAAGCGAAACTTGAAGCAGCATTAAAAGAATTTAAAAATACATTTGTTCCTTCTGAAGAAAAATAATTTAGACTCGGAATAAACTCAAAGGTGGTGAAAATCTTTGGCATCTTTAATTGATATTAAACAACGAATAACCTCTACACGTAAAACAAGTCAAATTACAAAAGCAATGCAAATGGTATCAGCAGCAAAACTAGGTCGTGCAGAATCAAACGCTCGTTCATACGGGCCGTATGTTTCTAAAATCAAAGACGTAGTAACACATGTTGCTAGCACTGGTAATAGTAGCGACCATCCAATGCTTGTATCTAGACCTGTTCATCGTACTGGTTATATCGTACTTACTTCTGATACTGGACTTGCTGGTTCTTATAACAGTTCCGTAATCAAAGAAGTATTTCAAGAAATTAATAAAAAGCATACGTCAAGTGATGAATATGCAATAATCACTGTAGGTAGATCTGCTCGTGACTTCTTCAAAGCACGCCAAATGAACGTGGTTTTAGAAGTACAAGGCATTACAGATCACCCAGTATTTGCGGAAATTAAAGATATTGCTAGTAACACAGTTCAAATGTTTGAAGATGGTGTTTATGACGAGGTTTTCATTTATTATAATCACCATATTAATTCTATTTCTAGTGAACTGAGAAAAGAGCAATTATTGCCACTGACAGAATTTCACGAAAAAGGTAACGAAACAGATGTAGATTTAACTACATACGAATTCGAACCTTCCGAACAAGAAATCCTGGAAGTATTATTGCCGCAATATGTGGAAAGCCTAATTTTCGGAGCACTTCTGGATGCCAAAGCCGCTGAACATGCTGCTCGTATGACTGCCATGAGAAGCGCGACAGACAATGCATCCGATTTAATCAGTGACTTATCACTACAATATAACCGTGCTCGCCAAGCTGCGATCACGCAAGAAATTACCGAAATCGTCGGAGGAGCAGCCGCGCTCGAATAGAAGTCGGCGTTTCTTGTAACGTCCCTATAAAGGGGAAGGTAAGTGAGGAGGAATAATTGCATGTCTAAAGGACAAGTAATCCAAGTTATGGGTCCAGTTGTAGACGTTAAATTTGAAGGTGGAAACTTACCTGAAATCTACAATGCCCTAGTTATTGAATATAAATCTGATGCAGAAGAAGCACCAACTAGCCAACTTACTTTAGAAGTAGCCATCCAATTAGGTGATGATGTTGTACGTACAATCGCAATGGCATCAACAGATGGTGTTCAAAGAGGTATGGAGGTTATTGATACTGGGAGCCCAATTACAGTTCCTGTAGGTACAGTAACTCTTGGTCGTGTATTTAATGTATTAGGAAACACCATCGATTTGGACGAACCACTTCCAAGCGATATTAAACGCAATAAAATTCACCGTGAAGCTCCAACTTTTGATCAATTAGCAACAACAACGGAAATTCTTGAAACAGGAATTAAAGTAGTTGACTTGTTAGCGCCATACCTAAAAGGTGGTAAAATCGGATTGTTCGGTGGTGCCGGTGTTGGTAAAACCGTTCTAATTCAAGAGCTTATCCATAATATCGCACAAGAACATGGTGGTATTTCTGTGTTCGCGGGCGTTGGAGAACGTACTCGTGAAGGTAACGACCTTTACTTTGAAATGAAAGATTCAGGCGTTATTGAAAAAACAGCGATGGTATTCGGTCAAATGAACGAGCCACCAGGTGCGCGTATGCGTGTTGCCTTAACTGGTCTAACAATTGCTGAATATTTCCGTGATGAAGAACATCAAGACGTACTTTTATTCATTGATAACATTTTCCGTTTCACACAAGCTGGTTCAGAGGTTTCGGCTTTATTAGGTCGTATGCCATCTGCGGTAGGTTACCAACCAACCCTAGCTACTGAAATGGGTCAATTACAAGAACGTATTACATCTACTAACGTTGGATCTGTTACTTCTATCCAAGCGATTTATGTACCAGCCGATGACTATACTGACCCGGCTCCGGCTACAACTTTCGCCCATCTAGATGCAACAACTAACTTGGAACGTAAATTAACGGAACAAGGTATTTATCCAGCGGTAGATCCACTTGCTTCTACATCACGTGCGCTTTCTCCTGATATCGTTGGAGAAGAACACTATGCAGTAGCGACGGAAGTACAACGTTTATTACAAAGATATAAAGAATTACAAGATATCATCGCAATCTTAGGTATGGATGAGTTATCTGACGAAGATAAACAATCCGTTTCCCGTGCGCGTCGTGTACAATTCTTCTTATCACAAAATTTCCACGTTGCAGAACAATTTACAGGCCAAAAAGGTTCTTATGTTCCTGTTAAAGAAACAGTTAAAGGATTCAAAGACTTATTAGCCGGAAAATACGACCATATTCCTGAAGATGCATTCCGCTCAGTTGGACGCATTGAGGATGTTCTTGAAAAAGCAAAAGACATGGGCGTTGAAGTCTGATAAAAACAGGAGGAAATACGTATGGGTTCATTAAATGTTAGTATTGTTACTCCAGACGGCCCTGTTTATGAAGGCGTTGCTCAAATGGTTATTGCTAGAACAAAAGCAGGTGAACTCGGTATTTTACCTGGCCATGTTCCGCTAGTTGCTCCACTTAAAATCGACATCGTTCGTTTAAAAGTAGAGTCTGGTGAGGAATGGGTCGCTGTAGGCGGTGGCTTTATGGAAGTAAACGGTGAAGAAGTTAATATTCTCGCGGATACTGCTGAGCGTGAACAAGATATTGATATTGATCGCGCCGAAAAAGCAAAACAACGCGCAGAAGAAGAACTTAGCCGAGCAAAAGAACAAAAAGTGGACGAAGTAATGGCTCAATTGGCACTACAAAGAGCCATCAACAGAATTCATGCAAAAGAACACAATTAATAATCATATTACTTCCTGGCCTCAGTGCCAGGAGGTTTTTTTATATACTCATAAGTGTATTAACTGTTTTTTCCAAGCAGTATTTGTTAAAATGAGTTGTAGCGAAATATGAGGAGCGAATACATGTATAATATTATTATGGAATCACCATATGTCATCATCATTTCCCATTTACTATTTATAGTGATTTCTTTTTGGGCATTGCAAGCTATTAATTATGAGAAATTCATCAAAAAGAATCATGTAACACAAGCTAGACTGTTATTTGTGATTATTTCGATCGTATTAGGTTATACATTAAGCAATTTCTTCTTAGATTATTTAGCAGCTTCCAAACAGTTGATTAACTTTTTTGGTTAAAAAAATGTATTATAGTAGGAGAAAATTAATAGAAGCTTATAACAACTTTAATATTACGTTAAAATCAGTTGATATTTTAGGGTGATAAGTGGTAGAATTACTTAGATATGTTTTAAATTTAAATTTTGATTAATAAAATTCGATAAATGATTTAGTTATTAGTAACGCGGAGGGGTTCTTTTTGGAAAAAATTATTGTACGCGGTGGAAAACAGTTAAATGGTTCTGTGAAAATGGAAGGTGCCAAAAATGCTGTATTACCGGTAATAGCTGCTACATTACTTGCGAGTAAAGGTACTAGCGTATTAAAAAATGTCCCAAATTTGTCTGATGTATTCACAATTAATGAGGTTCTTAAATATCTAAATGCAGATGTTTCTTTTGTAAATGATGAAGTAACAGTTGACGCAACAGGAGAAATCACTTCTGATGCACCTTTTGAGTACGTTCGTAAAATGCGTGCTTCTATTGTTGTAATGGGACCACTTTTAGCTCGCACTGGTTCAGCACGTGTTGCTTTGCCTGGGGGATGTGCAATTGGTTCTAGACCCGTTGATTTGCATTTAAAAGGTTTTGAAGCAATGGGCGCAGTAGTGAAAATAGAAAATGGTTATATTGAAGCAACTGCCGAAAAATTAGTTGGTGCTAAAGTATACTTAGATTTCCCAAGTGTTGGTGCGACACAAAATATTATGATGGCTGCGACTCTTGCAGAAGGTACAACAGTCATTGAAAACGTTGCGCGCGAACCTGAAATTGTTGACTTAGCAAACTTCCTTAACCAAATGGGTGCGCGAGTTATTGGTGCGGGAACAGAAGTAATTCGTATTGAAGGCGTTAAGGAACTAACTGCTACTGAACATTCTATTATTCCAGACCGTATTGAGGCAGGAACATTTATGATTGCTGCTGCGATTACTGGAGGAAATGTCTTAATTGAAGACGCAGTGCCTGAACATATTAGTTCGTTAATTGCTAAGCTTGAAGAAATGGGCGTTCAAATTATCGAAGAAGAGAACGGAATTCGTGTAATTGGCCCTGATAAATTAAAAGCTGTAGATGTTAAAACAATGCCACACCCAGGATTCCCAACGGATATGCAATCACAAATGATGGTTATTCAAATGCTGAGTGAAGGTACAAGCATTATGACAGAAACTGTTTTTGAAAATCGTTTTATGCACGTAGAAGAAATGCGCAGAATGAATGCTGACATGAAAATTGAAGGACATTCTGTTATTATTTCTGGTCCTGCTAAACTACAAGGAGCAGAAGTTGCAGCAACAGATTTACGTGCAGCAGCAGCGCTTATTCTTGCTGGTTTGGTTGCAGATGGTTATACACAAGTAACGGAATTAAAATATCTTGATCGTGGATACAATAATTTCCACGGAAAACTACAATCGCTTGGTGCGGATGTAGAACGTGTAGATGATTCCAAAATTGATGTAACAAATTTAGCATCATTATTCTAATTTTAAATGTTAAAAACCGTATCTTTCTGATGCGGTTTTTTTATTTGACGTAAAAAAATCTACGTTGTCATAAAATATACATTTCAGCCTCTCATAAATTATGCTATAATTCAGAATGAGATGTAAAATTAGGTGTACACCACGAAAGGAGTTAAAATGTAAATGGCAAAAGATGTTGGTATCGATTTAGGTACAGCCAATGTATTAATTCATGTTAAAGGAAGAGGAATCGTCGTTAATGAACCGGCAGTTGTCGCTATTAACAATAAGACGGGACAAGTTTTAGCTGTTGGAGCAGAAGCGAGAGATATGGTTGGTAGAACTCCAGGAGACATTACAGCAATCAAACCTATGAAAGATGGGGTTATCGCTGATTTTGATATTGTTCAAGAAATGCTGCGTTTCTTCATCCAAAAGTTAAATTTAAAAACCTTTTTTTCACGGCCACGTATTTTAATTTGTTGTCCAACAAATATTACTTCTGTCGAACAAAAAGCAATTCGCGAAGTTGCTGAAAAAAGTGGTGGAAAACAAGTATTCTTAGAAGAAGAACCTAAAGTTGCGGCAATTGGTGCTGGAATGGATATTTTTGAGCCTTCTGGTAACATGATTATTGATATTGGTGGTGGTACTGCAGATGTTGCTGTACTTTCCATGGGTGATATCGTAACTAGCCAATCAGTGAAAGTCGCTGGTAACAAATGGGACACAGATATCTTAAATTATGTTAAACGTAAATATAATGTACTTATTGGTGAAAGAACAGCTGAAAACATTAAAGTAACAATCGGTACTGCAAATCAAGGCGCTAAAGAAGAAAAAATGGAAATTCGTGGTAGAGATTTAGTGAGCGGCTTGCCAAAAACAATTTCTATTACAAGTTCTGAAGTAGAAGAAGCGATTCACGATTCATTACACCTAATGGTACTAGCTGCTAAACAAGTATTGGAACAAACGCCTCCAGAGCTTTCAGCAGATATTATTGATAGAGGAATTATCATGACAGGCGGCGGCTCTTTGTTACATGGTTTAGATGAGTTAATGTCTGAACAGTTGAAAGTTCCAGTTTTAATTACAGAGAATCCTTTAGATGTAGTAGCACTTGGTACTGGCATTTTACTTGACTCACTTACAAATAAAAAACGTAATAGATTCTAAATTTGAATTTGGGGGATGTACATGTTAGATATTAAGAAAATCAAAGAAATTTTGCCTCATCGTTATCCATTTTTGTTAGTAGATAGAGTTATTTCTGTTGAAGAAGGTAAAAAAGTTACTGCTATTAAAAACGTTACAGCAAACGAAGAATTTTTTAATGGACACTTTCCTGAGTATCCCGTAATGCCAGGCGTATTAATAGTAGAAGCTTTAGCGCAAACAAGTGGAATTGCAATGATGCAAAATGAAGCTAATAAAGGCAAGATCGGTTTATTTGCTGGGATTGATGGTTGTCGTTTTAAACGCCAAGTTGTTCCAGGTGATCAATTACTCCTTGAAGCTGAGATTACTCGTATGAGAGGCGCAATTGCAAAAGCAAAAGTAAAAGCAACAGTAGAAGGTGATTTGGTTTGTGAAGCTGAAATTATGTTCGCTCTATCAGACCTACCTAGATAAAATGATTGGCACTGAAGCCCAAATGGGTTTTAGTGCTTTTTTTTCATGTTCTCAGAATAGCATTAGTTTAAAAAAGTTTCAAAGGTATAAAATAGTATTTTGAGATGATTTACCCCCATAAACTGCTATTTTTCTCTTAGTTAAAAGTAGCATTTTGGACACTATACCTATGGTGAAAATGCGGTTTTAGCTATTTTACAATAAAATTTTTATCTAATATAATCGCTATACACCAAAAGAAAGAGGCGATTACATGATTAATCAGGTAATTTTAGTAGGCAGATTAACAAAGGAACCAGAATTGAAGTGGACTACGGAGGACAGAGCCGTGTTGAACTTAACACTTGCTTTAAATCGTTTTGGTAAAAATAAACGGGTAGATAATGATGCTGATTTTATTCAATGCGTGATTTGGGGTAAAAGAGCAGAAGCCACTGCAGAATTCTGTAGTAAAGGACAATTAGTAGGAGTTGTTGGTGAGCTGCAATCGCGCAATTATCTAAATAAAGAAGAACAGAAAATCTACATTACAGAGGTTTTAGTTCACCAGATTCGTTATCTATCTAGTAGAAATAAAGATGAGAGAGTAATTAATATCCCACAAGAAGAGGATGAATAATGTAATATTTTGTTATAAAAAGCCGTATTTAACGATAGTTTTCAAAGAATCCTGCTTAAATAACAACTAAAATGGAAAATTAATGCTTCTAATTTGTAATGGAAAAATTTTCCAATTCTAACTGATTTGCGATTTTAGTTCACTTACTGAATTATTTAGAAGACTTTTAATTAGAGCCTAAACTATCACAGTGAGTTGTGTTAACACGAGTTTACTAGAAATAAAACCAGTAGCAATGAGAAATCAGACAATAAAGGTAATTTACAAATATTGCAGGAAAACGGATACTATATGAAAGCGTGTCATACATGCTTAATTTTTTAGTAACCAAGCCGCTAGTTTCGTATGGTACGATTATTCTCGAAAGTTATCAAGGAGGGAAATAATTACATGAAAAAAACAGTAGTAGCCATTGCGGCTGGTTTAATTATTGCAGGATCTGGTTCCACTCAAGCTTTTGCAGCTGAGTATAAAGTGCAAGATGGTGATTCACTATGGAAAATCTCAAATGAAAATAATGTCTCTATAAAACAATTGAAAGAAGATAACAATTTGAGTTCTAACATTATTTTTCCGAACCAAACATTGCAAGTGAATGGTAGTGAGAAAAAAGCAACTACTAGTAACAATTCTGAATACACAGTTGTTGCAGGAGATACGCTTGGACACATCGCTATTGATAATGGTGTAACAGTTAATCAATTAAAATCTTGGAATAATCTTTCTTCCGATTTAATTTTAGTTGGTCAAAAATTAGCTATTGGTAATAAAGTAGCGGCAAGTGAAAATAATGCAACAGCCAATAATTCAACTAATGATAAAGTAACAGAGCAACCGAAAGAAGAGAAAGCAGCTCCAGCAACTCAAAAATCAACTTCTTCTAATGAAGCTTCTTCAAACAGTTCTTCATCAGTGCAAGGGAACGTTTCAAAAGAGTTAACTGTGACTGCAACAGCATATAGTAAATCTGAACCTGGAATGAGTCATATGACTGCGACTGGGATTGATTTAAATGATAATTCACGCGTAATTGCAGTTGACCCATCTGTTATTCCTTTAGGTTCAAAAGTTTATGTTGAAGGTTACGGACAAGCGATTGCTGCTGATACTGGTGGTGCGATTAAAGGAAATAAAATTGATGTACATTTAAACTCAGTACAAGAAGTTAATAACTGGGGTGTAAAACAAGTTAAAGTGCAAATTTTAGATTAATTCGTTCCATATCGAAAGACTGTAAATGGCGTAATGCTATTTGCAGTCTTTTTTTATACATTAAAAATAGGAAGCATCCTTATTTTATGATAAACTTATACATAATAAAGTTTTATAGGAGATACATATGAATAAGCAGGAAATTTCAATTTTAAATATACCTTTTTATAATACGACACAAGCGGGATTTGTGGAGGAACTTTATACATTAGCGAAGGACGGAGAGCGCCGTTTTGTTGTGACAGCGAATCCGGAAATTGTTATGCATGCTCGCACGGATAAGGAGTTCGAAGCAATTTTACGGCAAGCTGATTATATTGTTCCTGATGGTATTGGGATTATAATGGCGTCGGAAAAGCTGGGGGAGCCTTTAACAGAACGAGTTACTGGTTATGATACGATGGTTGGTTTATTAAATAAGCCATTACGCTGTTATTTTTTAGGCGCAAAACCAGAAATTAGTAAGGTTGTTGAGTCAAAAGTAAGCGAAAAATTTCCACAAGCTGTCGTTTGCGGGGTTCATCATGGTTATTTTGATGTATTGGAAAGTGAAATGATAGCCAAGGAGATACTCCTAGCGAAACCAGATGTCATTTTTGTGGCTCTAGGTTCTCCTGCTCAAGAAAAATGGATTTTGTCCCAGATTGCTAATTTTGAAAAAGGGATTTTTATTGGTGTTGGTGGCAGTTTTGATGTTTTAACAGATAATGTAAAGCGCGCTCCGAAAATATGGATAAAATTAAGAGTAGAATGGGTATATAGACTTCTTTCTAACCCCTCTAGATGGAGACGTTTTTTTGCAATACCTCAATTTATGCTTGTCATTAGAAAAGAGCGCAAGCGTTTGAAAAAGGGTGAGTAAATGTATTTTCGAGAAGCAAGACTAATTCATGCAGAGCTACCACTCATTGCTCCGTTTAAAACAAGTTATGGAGAATTGAAGAGTAAGGATTTTTATATTATTGAATTAATGAATGAGGATGGTATATGTGGTTACGGGGAGTTAGAAGCTTTTCCTTTACCAGATTACACAGAAGAGACGCTAGATACTGCTATTTCTATTGTGAGACAGCATTTACTTCCACTTCTTGCGCAAAAAGAAATTCATGCTCCTGAAGATATTCATCAGATGTTTAGTTGGATTCAAGGGAATGAGATGGCAAAAGCTGCTGTGGAACTTGCAGTTTGGGATGTGTTTGCAAAAAGTGAAATGTGTTCGTTGGCTAAAATGATTGGTGCAGAAAAAGATTCCATTGCGGTCGGCGTAAGCGTTGGATTGCAAGCTAACACAGAAGCGCTAGTCCGGTTAGTTGGTCAATACGTGGACGAAGGTTATGAAAGAGTGAAATTAAAAATTGCGCCTAATAAAGATATTCAATTTGTAGAATCTGTTCGAAAAAATTTTCCTAATCTAAGCTTGATGGCTGATGCGAATTCAGCGTATAATAGAGAAGATTTCTTCTTATTAAAAGAATTAGATCAATTTCATTTAGAAATGATTGAGCAGCCATTTGGAACGAAAGATTTTGTGGAGCATGCTTGGCTACAAGAAAGATTAACAACACGTATTTGTCTAGATGAGAATATTAGGTCGTTAGATGATGTAAGACAAGCGCATTTGTTTGGAAGCTGTCATGCGGTTAATTTAAAATTAGCACGCGTTGGTGGTATGTATGAGGCTCTCAAGATAGCGGAGTATTGTAGTGATAATGATTTGCTAGTCTGGTGTGGAGGGATGCTTGAAGCTGGTATCGGCAGAGCGCATAATATTGCGCTCGCTGCAAGAGCGGAATTTACGTTTCCGGGAGATATTTCGGCATCGAATCGCTATTTTAATGAAGATATTATTTCACCAGCATTTACATTAAATCAAGGAAAAATTACTGTGCCAACCGGTCAAGGTATTGGTGTAGCATTAGATTTAGATGTGCTACGAAAATATACTAAATCAACAGAAGGAATTTTGCTAAATAAAGGATGGAGCTGAAAAAATATTGCTAATATGGAGTATATTGATTAGCTTTGCAGTTGGTATCATTATGGTGCCGATAATCAGGAAGTTCGCTTTCCGGATTAATGCGGTTGACACACCGCGCGAACGACATAAACACACGAAAGCAACAGCCACTTTAGGTGGATTAGCTATTTTTATAAGTTTTTCAGTTGGAATGCTTTTGGCTCCAATTGATAAATCGGGTTTCTTACCAATTTATTTCGGCGCTTTAATTATTATCACAACAGGTTTTATAGATGATATTTTTGATTTATCGCCAAAATGGAAAATGCTAGGGCAAATTATAGCTGCTCTTTGTGTAACTGTTTGGGGAGATATTACTATTAATTTTATAAATGTTCCATTTTACGGGCAACTGGACTTTGGTTATTTTGCCATTCCAATATCGATTATTTGGATAGTAGCAATTGTGAACGCATTAAACTTAATTGATGGTCTAGACGGTCTCGCAGGCGGTATTTCTATTATTGCTTTAATGACTATTGCGGGTATGGCCTTACTTCTGAAAGATGCATTTGTTGCTCCAGTTGCGCTAATTCTTGTAGCAGCAGTTGCAGCATTCTTGATTTATAATTTCCCGCCCGCTAGTATTTTTATGGGAGATACGGGGGCGCTATTCCTCGGTTATATGATTGCTGTCTTATCGCTGATGGGCTTTAAAAATGTTACGTTCATCTCGTTATTAGTACCACTTATTATCTTGGGTGTACCGTTATCAGATACTTTTTTTGCCATTGTAAGAAGATTAAAAGAGCGGATGCCGATTTCTTCTGCGGATAGATCGCATATTCATCATAGGTTAATGGCGCTTGGATTTACAGAAAAGCAAACAGTACTGCTCATTTATTGTATGGCGTTACTATTTTCTATGACTGGATTTGTATTTTCATTCTCCACTGCTTGGGGAGCGATGTTGTTACTGTTATTATTAATTTTTAGTATTGAAATTATTGTGGAATTTATTGGACTAATTGGCGAAGATTATAGACCAATCTTAAATTTACTTCAAAAAATACATCGAAAACGAAAATAAAAAGACCAACAACTAATTATTAGTTGTTGGTCTTTGTTTTAATTTGAACTGCTCGCTGTGCTAGAACTTTCGTCTGAATATGGTGTTGCACCTGGGAATGGTTGTTTAATTCCAAGTTCATCAGCAAATTCATTTGAAATACTTTGAACGGAGCTTTCATTTAGTTTGTAGTAATAAATACCATCCATTGGATTGCTATCACCTTTTAAGTTAAGGGATTTAATATCGATTTTATTAGTCATTCCAAATTTTGCGATAGAAAGCATTTGGTTGAAAGTTAAATTGGTTTTCATGTTATCTCCAACAACTTCAATGATATCAGAATATTTGCTTACAGAAGAAACAGATGTTGCTTCACTTACGATAGATTTAATGATTAATTGTTGTCGTTTTCCACGTTCGATATCACTATCGATGTGTCTTGTACGAGCGAGTGCTAAAGCTTGCTCTGCGTTAAGATGTTGTGGGCCTTTTTTAAGAGTGATTGCATTCGCATTGTCTTTAGAATCTTGTTCAGTGAAGTTTACTGGAACATCTACATCAATTCCGTCTAAAGCGTCAATAATTTTAAGGAACGCATCGAAGTCAAAACGAACATAGTAATCAATTGGAATCTTAAATTCTTCTTCTACTGTTTTCATTGTAAGTTCTGGACCACCGTAGGCATGAGCTGCGTTAATTTTAGTATACTTATCAATTTCTTTCGCAGAATCTTCAATATGAACATAAGAATCACGAGGGATACTTGTCATCTCTACGCGTGAATCTTTGACATTAAATGTCGCTAAAATTAGTGAGTCACTTCGAGGGTTACCATTTGCAGCCCGTGTAGTGCTTGTATCAACACCAATAATTAAAATAGAGAAACTATCTTTTATAGGTTCAACGTCATTTGTTCTAAGTGTAGAGGCTTTTCCGTTTCTTACATTATCATAAGAGTTATCGGCGGCGAGTTTTGTTTTACTAAAAAGGTAAGTGCCGTATCCGACTCCTGCAAGTACTAAACACATTACAGGGATTAGAATCCAGAATAAAATTTTTCTTCTACGTTTGTATTTCTTGCTGCTTCTTCGGCTGTCATCAGTGCCTTTATTCATATATTAATTCTCCTTATAGTCACTTTTCTAAGTTTTATTGTATCATTTGTTGAACTAAAGAATGTTACGCCCGATTTACGGTTTCTTTAATTTTTAAACTTTGATGTTATTATACAGAAATTACTCGAAAAAAAATACAAAAAAGATGATATCTTTCAAAAATGTAATATTTGTCCTATTTCAGTAGCATTTGATAATTACTGATTTCGCAAATTTTTCCAGAATGTAAATCTAGTTCTTGCCCTGTTGTTATAAGCTCAAAACCTAGCTTTTTCAGTAGCTTGGTGGAGGCCGTATTTTCTGGTAGAACTTTGGCTGTAATCATTTTATAAGGAAGATACGGTTTCACAGCAGTTAAAAAAGTTGTCAAAATTTCAAACATAAACCCTTTGCGCCAATGACTTTTTGCTAATTCATAGCCGATTTCAATTGTCTGGTGTGTCTTATTAATATCATTAATTCCAAGCGAACCAATGGCACGTAAAGAATCATCCTTTGTAAAAATAGTGTACCTACAGGCATTCGGCTCGTTTTCGATTGCTTGGATCATTTCTTCCGCTTGAAGAATAGTGGAGAATTTTTCGATGTTCATAAACTGAGCTACCTCATCATCAGACCAAATATCAAATAATGTAGTAGCATCTGCAATGGAAGTTTTTCTTAAAACAGTTCGTTCGGTAGAAATGCTATCTGGTAATTGGATAAATATGTTTGTGGACATGCTAAGTGACATCCTTTTCTCTATATTTTTGTGTTCCTTCTTTGTATTCAAGTTGCCCATTCGAAAGCTCAGTAATCCAGTCGAAGAAATCTTGCAATTCATCGTTATCGACAAAAATATGAAGTACTACTTTTTCAGTGAACTCCTTTTGGTCGATTTGATATTCTTTTTGCTCAAGAGCATTTTCGATTTTCCCTAAAAGTGAATAGGCGAAAGAGCATTCAACGATAGTGGCTAATTTGCATTCGACAATACCAATGGCTTGAATAGTTTCACTCACAGCACTACCGTATGCGCGAACCAAGCCACCTGCACCTAATTTCGTTCCTCCGAAATAACGAGTGACTACTGCGGCGACATTTTTTAAAGATTTCTTTTTTAAAACCTCTAGCATAGGAACGCCAGCTGTGCCACTCGGCTCTCCGTCATCCTGTGCTTTTTGAAATTGGTCATTTTCTCCTATAATATAGGCAGAACAATTATGGGTAGCATCACGGTGCTCTTTTTTGATTGCTTGAATAAAGCTTTGTGCTTCATTTTCTGTAGTAACTCGCTTAATATGGCAAATAAAGCGAGATTTTTCAATAATTATTTCATGTTTTCCATCACTATGGATGGTTAAATAATGATCCAACATAAGGAACCTCCATAAGTTGATGCATTCAGCCTGCTTTTATTTTATCCGAAAGCAAAGCGATTGTATAGATATTTTTCTAAGTGCAGTGGGTGAAGTGACGGCAAATTCGTGTTATAATAAAAACTACTATTACTTTAGACTGGTTTTCGATTGCATTTTATAGGCATATAGAAGTAATTTTCTAAAACTTTGCTGTATAATTGAGCTACAGTTTGTAATGAAAATAGGTTAGTTTGAGTAAATAGTACTTAAAAGAGAAATGTTTATTTGCCAATTTTATGGTAGGGATTATAAGGTTAAGCGGTTTTGCTACTTAAAAAGGATGATGTTTTCGATTGCAAAGAGGCTTGGTGAAATTAGATAAGTGAAGGAGGAGTAGTCATTATGGCACTCAAAATCATGATTGTAGATGATCATCAGTTGTTTCGCGAAGGTATCAAGCGAATTTTAGAGTTGGAAGATTCTTTTGAGGTCGTAGCGGAAGCTGAAAATGGTAAGAATATCGTAGCAAAAGTTCGCGAATATAAACCAGATATTGTTTTAATGGATATTAATATGCCAACTGTGAATGGACTAGACGCAACAGAAATGTTAGTACGTCAATTTCCTAGTATTAAAGTAATCGTTTTGACTATTCATGATACAGATGAATACGTAACAGAAGCGCTTAGAGCCGGAGCAGTCGGTTATTTATTAAAAGAAATGGACGCTCATGAACTTGTAGAAGCTGTTAAAATTGTTGATAATGGAGGCGCGTATATTCATCCACGTGTAGCAATTAAATTGATTCGCGAATACCGCCATCTAGCAAGCACTAATACTTCACAAGGTGTATATGGCTATCAACAACCAGAAGTCAAAATGCCCCTGCACATCTTAACACATAGAGAGTGCGAGGTATTGCAACTTCTTACTGATGGAAAAAGTAACCGAGGAATTGGGGAAACACTTTTCATTAGCGAAAAAACGGTGAAAAACCATGTAAGTAGTATTTTACAAAAAATGAAAGTGAATGATAGGACTCAAGCAGTGGTAACGGCAATCAAGCACGGCTGGGTATACATTCGCTAAAGAAATCTCAGGGGGACTATATGAACGAAAAAATAGCAGTGGTAACTGACAGCACAACTTATTTGCCAGATGAAGTGAAAGAGCAGCTACGAATCAATGTCGTGCCACTTTCTGTAATAATTGATGGGAAATCTTATCGTGAAGGTGAGGAACTGTCTGCGGCCGATTTTTACCGAAAAGTAAAAGAAGCGGAGAATTTCCCAACTTCCTCTCAACCTGCCCCGGGAGAATTCATTCAATTATTTGAAAAGCTGAAAGAACAAGGGTTTGATACTGTAATTAGTATTCATTTATCAAGTGGTATTAGTGGTACTTTTCAAAATGCGGCCTCTGCAGGAGAGTTAATTGAAGGGCTTAATGTAGTTGCTTATGATTCAGAGCTTTCTTGTATGGCGCAAGGAATGTTTGCGGTTAAAGCAGCTGAAATGGCTTTGGCAAATGAACCACTAGACCAGATTATCCAAGAATTAGATAAAATAAAACAGGCGCAAGATGCTTATTTTATGGTAGATGATTTAAATAACTTACAGCGTGGTGGTCGTTTGAACGGGGCACAGGCTCTTGTTGGCAGCTTGCTTCAAATTAAACCAATTCTTCATTTCAACGATAAACAAATTGTCTTATTTGAAAAAGTTAGAACGCAAAAAAAAGCATTGAAACGAATTGAAGATATTCTTCAAACAGCGATTCAAAACAAAACAGCCGAAAAAGCGTATGTCATTCACGGTAATGATCCAGAAAAAGGTGAGGCATGGCTTGCGCAATTAGAAGCAAAATTCCCAGAAGTAACATTTGAACTGAGTTACTTTGGACCTGTTATTGGAACGCACTTAGGTGAAGGTGCGCTTGGATTAACTTGGTCGATAAAATAAAGAAATCTCCGGCTTTTTAGCTGGAGATTTTTTTCGTATAGGGTAAATTTGTTTTTTCAGTAGTTTGAGGTGACGGAAAGCTGTATTTTCTCCTAGATGAAATGCTTGTTTTAGTGGTGTATATTAGGTGAAAATAAGAATTTCGTTTCTGCACTAAAAAAAGAAAAAGTGTATAACTAAGGGGAGGTGAAGTTAGATGGATATTTTCCCCGGAAGATTATATCAAGAGCATGAAATAGAGAGTAAAGATGGATTACGGGAAATAGCGGCAATCGAGACGAATAAATGCTTTCGATGCGGTAATAACAATGCTCATTTATTTGGCAAGATGTCTTGTGCTTCATGCAAGAGAGATAATTGTATTTATTGTAGAAATTGTATAGTTATGGGCCGCGTGAATAGTTGTCAAAAACTTTACTACCAACAAGCTAGATTACTAAAAGCGACAGAAAGAGTATTATTGCGATGGGAAGGAGTTTTATCACAAGGACAACAAAAAGCTTCAGAATCCGTGGTTGTTAGTTTAAAAGAAAAAAGAGACATGCTCCTATGGGCAGTTGCTGGCTCTGGAAAAACCGAGATGATGTTTGAAGGAATGGATTGGGCTTTACGGCAAGGTTTTAGGATTTGTGTTGCTTCTCCGAGAGTGGATGTTTGTTTAGAACTTTACCCTCGTTTGCAAGAAGTTTTCCCTAGTATAGAGATGATTTGCTTATATGGTGATTCAAAAGATAACTATCAAGGAGAGCAGTTTGTGATAGCGACAACCCATCAGCTTATTCGCTTTTATGAAACATTTCAAGTTATTTTTATAGATGAAGTTGATGCTTTCCCTTATGCGAAAGATCCTTTTTTAGAGTATGCGGTTATGAAAGCCAGAACAAAAGAAGGTTCCACTATAATAATCACAGCTACACCAGAGAAAAAGTGGCAAGAAGAATGTATAGAAGGCAAACGTAGTTTCGTGAAAATTCCTGGACGATATCACCGAAAGAAACTGCCTGTACCAAGAACATGCTGGATTGGCCCTTGGAAAAAGAAGCTAGCTAAGGGCGAGATAACTCCCAAACTTATTCAGTGGATGAATGATGTAGAACAGAAAAATCAGCCAGCATTAATTTTCTTTCCAGAAATTGACGTTATGAATAAATTTGCGGAAGCATTGGAAATTAAAGGTCATGATCGCCCAGTGACAGTACATTCAGCTGATGAGTTACGTAAAGAGAAGGTGGGCTGGCTACGAGAAGGGAAAATTAAACTATTATTAACAACAACGATATTAGAAAGAGGCGTTACTTTTACGGACGTGCAAGTAGCGGTATTTGGAAGTGAAGGACGCATTTTTACGGAAGCAGCTTTAGTTCAAATCTCAGGAAGGGCAGGTAGGAAATTATCTCATCCAACCGGAGATGTTTGTTTTTTTCATTACGGAAAAACGATAGAAATGAAGCGAGCCATCGCACATATACAAAAAATGAACCAACAAGGAGTGATAGAAGGAATGCTAGATGATTAATTGTTTACTTTGTTTTCAGCCTATTAAGCAAGGTGCAAGTTGGGAGATAAATTGGTTATTCAAGCAAGCATCCATTTGTTGCGATGAATGTTTAGCAGGTTTTGAAAAATTAATAGAACCACTTTGTACAATATGTAGTAAAGAATCCTCGGATAGTATTTGTGAAGACTGTGAAAATAGAACTCATTTTTTAGATAGCAATATATCTATATATCGCTATAATGATTTTGCCAAAGAGTATATGAAGAAGTTTAAATTTCAAGGGGATTACGAAATAGGTGCCATTTTCAAAAAGGACTTAAGCGACTTTTTAGCAGATAAAAAGGAGAAAATTGTACCAATTCCAGTAAGCGAAACACGGAAATTAGAACGTGGTTTTAATCAAACAACTGCGATGTTAAAACAATCCGGCATCATCTACGAAGAACTTTTAGCCAAAAAGCATACAGAAAAGCAATCTAAAAAAACAAAAAAAGAACGATTGGCATCAGAACAAGCATTTTACTTTTCAGGTGAAAGAGATTGCGAGTTAACAGAGGTCATTCTATTTGATGATATCTATACCACAGGGAGTACACTTAACCGGGCAGCGCAAATATTAAAAGAATCCGGAGCGAACAAGGTGAGCGCGCTAACGATATTCAGATAGCTGATATTTATCTTCTAAAAAAGGTTTGCGGAAGCGGGATTAGTGGAATAAAATACTAAATAAAGATAACTGAATGTAAGCTTCTTAGCTCTTTGTGCAAATGTTTGCAAAACACATCGTTTTCACGTAGACTAAGGGTAAGAAGAATACTCTTCTTTATCGTTATTTTGTTTTATTTCAAAGGAGGAATTGCTATGCTTAAGTACAACATTCGTGGTGAAAATATTGAAGTAACAGAACCGATTCGAGATTATGTTGAAAAGAAAATCGATAAATTAGAACGATATTTTACAGAAACTCCAGACGCTAACGTTCATGTTAATTTAAAAGTATATTCCGATAAAAATGCGAAAGTTGAAGTGACCATTCCGCTCCCAAATCTTGTGCTACGTGCAGAAGAAACAAGTGGAGATTTATATGCTAGCATCGACTTGATTGTGGATAAATTAGAAAGACAAATTCGCAAACATAAAACAAAAGTAAACCGCAAGTTCCGCGATAAAGGTGCAGAAAGAGATTATTTTGCTTATTCAGATGTTAACGGCAGCACACCACCAGAAGAAAATGAAAGTGATCTTGAAATTGTAAGAACAAAACAATTTTCATTGAAACCAATGGATAGTGAAGAAGCTGTTTTACAAATGAATTTGCTGGGTCATAGTTTTTACGTATACACTGATGCGGAAACAAACGGTACCAATATTGTTTATTCTCGTAAAGACGGTAAATATGGTTTGATTGAAACAAATTAATTTAAATTAATAATTACAGATGGGGGCCAATCTTGGTCTCCATTTTTTTGCTTTAAGATGAAGGATTTATGGCGTTTTTGATAATTTTATTGATTAAAAAGAGATAACCAGTTGTATATTTTAGTTAATAAGTGATAGAATTAGTTTGTATATTTAAGTGGAGATAATTCCTGAAATTTATTATAGATGAAACTGCGCGATGACAGCGAAAACAGTAGAGGAGAATTTAAATGGCTGGACTATTGAAAAAGATTTTTGAATCAGGAAAAAAAGATGTTAAATATTTGGAGAGAAAAGCAGATGAGATTATTGCTTTAGCAGATGAAACTGCGGCTCTTTCGGATGATGCTCTACGCGAAAAAACAGTAGAGTTTAAAGAGCGTGTTCAAAAAGGTGAAACGCTAGATGATTTATTGGTAGAAGCTTTTGCTGTTGCCAGAGAAGGTGCGAAACGTGCACTAGGCTTATATCCATTTAAAGTTCAATTAATGGGTGGGATTGTACTCCACGAAGGTAACATTGCCGAGATGAAAACTGGTGAAGGTAAAACGTTAACAGCGACACTACCGGTTTATTTAAACGCGCTTTCTGGGGAAGGTGTGCACGTTGTTACAGTCAACGAATACTTGGCTCATCGTGATGCTGAAGAAATGGGCGTTTTATACAATTTCCTTGGACTTTCTGTAGGGCTAAACCTAAATGCTTTATCAAGCGCAGAAAAACGAGAAGCTTATGCATGTGATATTACGTATAGCACAAATAATGAATTAGGATTTGACTATTTACGTGATAATATGGTCGTTTACAAAGAGGAAATGGTACAACGTCCGTTAGCTTTTGCTGTTATCGATGAAGTCGATTCTATTTTGGTCGATGAAGCTAGAACGCCATTAATTATTTCTGGTGAAGCGGAAAAATCGACTATTTTATATGTGCGCGCAAATACTTTTGTACGTACGCTTACAGAAGAGGAAGATTATACAGTTGATATTAAAACAAAATCTGTTCAATTAACCGAAGAAGGTATGACGAAAGGGGAAAACTACTTTGATGTAGAAAACCTTTTTGATCTAGAAAACACAGTTATCTTACACCATATTGCTCAAGCGTTGAAAGCGAACTATACAATGAGCTTAGATGTTGATTATGTTGTGCAAGAGGATGAAGTATTAATTGTCGACCAATTTACTGGCCGTATTATGAAAGGGCGTCGTTTCAGTGAAGGTTTACACCAAGCGCTTGAAGCAAAAGAAGGCGTAACGATTCAAAATGAGTCCAAAACAATGGCGACAATTACATTCCAAAACTATTTCCGTATGTATAAAAAACTTGCAGGGATGACAGGTACTGCAAAAACGGAAGAAGAAGAATTCCGTGATATTTATAATATGCGTGTTATTGAAATACCAACAAATAAAGTAATTATTCGTGATGATTGTCCAGATTTAATCTTTACGACGATTGAAGCGAAATTTAATGCAGTAGTAGAAGATATCGCAGAACGCCATGCAAAAGGGCAACCTGTGCTAGTTGGTACTGTTGCAATCGAAACATCTGAACTTATTTCTAGCAAATTAAAACGCAAAGGAATTAAACATGATGTACTAAACGCGAAGCAACACGAACGTGAAGCAGATATCATCAAACATGCCGGTGAACGTGGTGCGGTAGTAATCGCAACCAATATGGCTGGTCGTGGTACGGATATTAAACTTGGCGAAGGTACAATTGAAGCTGGCGGTTTAGCAGTTATTGGTACAGAACGTCATGAATCTCGTCGTATAGACAATCAATTACGTGGTCGTTCTGGACGTCAAGGGGATCCTGGTGTAACGCAATTTTATCTTTCTATGGAAGATGAACTGATGCGCCGCTTCGGATCTGACAATATGAAGTCTATGATGGAACGTTTTGGTATGGCGGAAGATGCTATCCAAAGTAAAATGGTTAGTCGTGCAGTTGAATCAGCACAAAGACGTGTGGAAGGAAACAACTTTGATTCCCGGAAACAAGTTTTACAATATGATGATGTACTTCGCCAACAACGGGAAGTTATCTATAAACAACGCTATGAAGTAATTAATGCGGAAAATAGTTTACGTGAAATTATTGAACAAATGATTCAACGTACAGTCAACTTCATCGTTTCTAGCAATGCATCGAGCCATGAACCTGAAGAAGCTTGGAATTTGCAAGGAATTATCGATTATGTTGATGCGAACTTACTTCCTGAAGGTACAATCACACTAGAAGATTTACAAAATAGAACAAGTGAAGATATTCAAAATCTAATTTTAGATAAAATCAAAGTGGCTTACGATGAAAAAGAAACGCTACTACCTCCAGAAGAATTTAACGAATTTGAAAAAGTAGTATTGCTTCGTGTTGTTGATACTAAATGGGTTGACCATATCGACGCGATGGATCATCTGCGTGACGGTATTCATTTACGAGCTTATGGTCAAATTGACCCGCTTCGTGAGTATCAATCAGAAGGCTTCGAGATGTTTGAAGCAATGGTATCGTCCATCGATGAAGATGTTGCTCGTTATATCATGAAAGCAGAAATTCGCCAAAATCTTGAACGTGAGCAAGTTGCTAAAGGGGAAGCGATTAATCCTGCTGAAGGTAAACCAGAAGCAAAACGCCAACCAATCCGCAAAGATCAACACATTGGACGTAATGATCCATGCCCTTGTGGTAGTGGCAAAAAATATAAAAATTGTCATGGTAAAGAAGCATAGATTCAAACAATTTAAAAAGCGCCTGAAAGACGGCGCTTTTTGCTATGAAAGTTTGTAAGTAAATTAAAAAAAGGTGGAATTAGAATGGAATTAGCAGAAATTCGTAATGAACTAGAGAAAACAGCGCAGCAAATCAAAGACTTTAGGGGGTCTCTTTGACTTAGACAGCATGGAAGTTCGAATTGCTGAGTTGGAAGACCAAATGTTGGACCCAAATTTTTGGAATGACCAACAAGCTGCACAAAAAGTAATTAATGAGTCAAATGGATACAAAGAAACATACCAAGCTTTTCATGCGCTTGAAGAAGAACAAGAAAGCATGGAAATCAGTCTGGAACTGTTAAAAGAAGAAGCAGATGAAGATTTACAAGAAGAATTAGAAAAAGATATTAAAGCATATATGGCGACTATTAGTGAATTTGAATTAAAACTAATGCTAAGTGACCCTTATGATAAAAATAATGCTATTTTAGAATTGCATCCAGGTGCTGGTGGTACAGAATCACAAGACTGGGGCTCGATGTTACTACGTATGTATCAACGCTGGTCTGAGAAAAAAGGCTTTAAAGTGGAGATGATTGATTACCAAGCAGGTGACGAAGCTGGAATTAAAAGTGTCACATTACTCATCAAAGGACACAATGCATACGGTTATTTAAAAGCAGAAAAAGGGGTACATCGTCTTGTCCGTATTTCTCCCTTTGATTCATCAGGTAGACGTCATACATCATTTGTTTCTGTAGATGTCATGCCAGAATTAGATGACGATATTGAAATCGAAGTTCGTACAGAAGATTTGAAAATTGATACGTACCGCGCAACTGGTGCCGGCGGACAGCATATCAATACAACCGACTCAGCTGTTCGGATGACACATATTCCGTCTGGGATTGTTGTAACATGTCAATCTGAACGTTCACAGCTTAAAAACCGTGAACAAGCAATGAAAATGTTAAAAACAAAACTATATCAAAAAGAACAAGAAGAAAAAGAACGCGAGCTAGCAGAAATTCGTGGTGAACAAAAAGAAATTGGTTGGGGAAGCCAAATTCGCTCCTATGTTTTCCACCCTTACTCCATGGTGAAAGATCATCGCACAAATTACGAAACCGGTAATATTCAAGCGGTAATGGATGGAGATTTAGACGACTTTATCAATGCATATTTGCGTTCTAGGATTGGATAAAAGAGATGGTAAATAAAAGAAAGAAGCAACCGCTATCCCCAGTTGTTTCTAAACTAATTGAGTATGTTTATGTCATTATTGGTGCGGCTCTCATCGCACTTGCTTTTAATGTTTTGCTACTCCCAAATCACGTTGCATCTGGCGGCGTGAGTGGGATTAGCACGATTATTAACTATTTAACAGGTTGGAATCCAGCTTTTATTCAGTGGGCATTTAATATTCCTTTATTTTTAGCGGGATTATTCTTTTTAGGTTATCAGTTTGGCTTGAAAACCTTTGTCGGCACGATGCTTTTGCCGTTCTTTGTCTATTTAACGCAAGGCTTGGAACCGTGGACGCATGAACCTTTAGTTGCTGCTTTATTTGGTGGTGTGCTTGTGGGGATGGGGCTTGGTATCGTCTTCCGCGGTAAAGCATCCACAGGCGGTACGGATGTCGCAGCACAAATCTTGCATAAATATTCCCATCTGACACTAGGTATTTGTGTTGCTTTGATTGATGGTTTTGTTGTTATTTCAGCGATGTTTGTTTTTGATATTGAGTCAGGACTATACGCACTTGTGGGACTGTTTGCCACAAGTAAAACGATTGATTTAGTGCAAGTAGGTTTAAATCAATCTAAAACAGTGTTCATTATTTCTGAAAATCAAGAAGCAATTCGCCAAGCAATTCTGTTTAAAATAGATCGAGGCATAACTCGGCTTTCGGCAAAAGGTGGCTATACTGAGGATGATAAGCAAATTTTATTATGTGTCATTGCGCAAAGTGAATTTTCAAGGTTGAAAGAAGTAATAAAAGAGATAGATCCAGAGGCTTTTGTGGTCGTAATGAGCGCAAGTGAAGTAATGGGTGAAGGCTTTACTTCATAAAAAAGTACCATTTCCTGACTTTTTTAATCAGGAAATGGTACTTTTTTAAGTTCTTTAAGTTGTTTTTTGACAATTTGATGACAAACAAGTTTAGCCTAATTGCAGACTTTGGGCTATTTTTATTGGATTGGTCTATTCCGATAGCTAGAACTGTAATGATTTTTAATGTACCTGTAATGTTATTTAGGGTAAAAACAAGTTACAATGTTAGCAGTAGAAAAGACCACTGTAGGTTCTTTTTTATTTTGTCTTAATAACTCTAAAACAACAGACAAATATATATTGGAAATAGACATAATAATTGTATTTCCTATTACAATAATCGAGATATTGTCACACCCTGAAATATAATTGTAATGCAATTAACCTATAGATGAAAAACTGTCATGGTATAATTAAGCTTATGTTGTGAGTTTAAATTCGTACCTGCCAACAACTCATCTTCATGGTTACCATGCATTACCTAAAATGTAACTCAGTAGAAAGGCATAGTAAGGTGATAAAATGATATTAATGGAAGATGTTTATAAGAAATACCCTAACGGCATAACTGCTGCTAATGGACTTAACATTAACATTGGCGAAGGGGAATTTGTTTATGTAGTAGGTCCGAGTGGTGCTGGTAAATCTACCTTCATCAAAATGATTTACAGAGAAGAACGAGCGACAAAAGGCAAAATCATCGTAGACAAATTTGATTTGATTAATATGAAAAATCGTGAAATCCCATATTTACGTCGTAACGTAGGCGTGGTATTTCAAGATTACAAATTACTTCAAAGCAAAACAGTTTATGAAAACATTGCTTATGCGATGGAAGTGGTTGAAACTGAGCCGTCCGTAATTAAAGAACGTGTTATGGAAGTGCTAGATTTAGTCAACCTCAAGCATAAAGTAAGAATGTTGCCGGATGAACTTTCCGGTGGTGAGCAACAGCGGATATCCATTGCCCGCTCCATTGCAAATATGCCTAAAGTATTAATAGCAGATGAGCCGACCGGTAACCTGGATCCTGATACTTCATGGGAAATCATGAATATCCTTGAAGAAATAAGCAATCGCGGAACAACCATCGTGATGGCAACCCACAACAAAGAAATTGTTAACACGTTGAAACACCGGGTAGTAGCTATCGAAAATGGAAGAATTGTTCGAGATGAGCAGCAAGGAGAATATGGCTATGAAATTTAGGACTGTAGGAAGACATTTAAGAGAAAGTTTTAAAAGCCTTTACCGGAATGGTTGGATGACCTTTGCAGCAGCGAGTGCAGTAACAGTAACACTTATCTTAGTCAGCGTGTTTTTTGCAATATTGATCAACATGAACAAGCTTGCAACAGATGTAGAAAACAATGTACAAATTAACGTACATATTTCTCTAAGCGCAGACAAGAAACAGCAGCAAGAACTTGAGAAAAACATTGAGAAGATTGATGGAGTTGATAGTGTCAGCTTTTCTTCTAAAGATGACGAATTGAAGAAATTAGTTGGTGCGTACGGCAAAAACTTCGAATTGTTTAAACAAGATAATCCACTATATGATGTGTTCGTTGTAGAGGCTAAAGAGCCAACGCAAACGAAGGCTATTGCTAAAAAAGTAGAAAAATTAAAGTATGTAGATAATGTAGAGTATGGTGAGAAAACAGTCGATAAATTGTTTGATACCTTGAAATGGGGACGATATGCTGGTATTATACTAAGCATTGGGTTATTACTAACAGCAATGTTCTTAATATCAAACACAATCAAGATTGCCATTTTCTCCCGTCGAAGAGAAATTGAAATAATGAAATTAGTAGGAGCGACCAACTGGTTCATACGCTGGCCTTTCGTTTTAGAAGGTGCATGGCTAGGATTAATTGGCTCGATTGTACCGGTTGTGTTAACATTCATAGGCTATGTTAATATTTACAACTTGGTGAATCCGAAGTTAGTGACTAGTTCACTATCACTTCTGCCTCCAACACCGTTCGCCTATCAAATTAGTGGCTTGATTATTGCAATCGGCGTACTAATCGGGATTTGGGGAAGCGTAATATCTATCCGCAGATTCTTAAAAGTCTAACTCGGAAAATTACTTAAGTCGAAATAAAAATAATTTAAAAGAAAAAGCTAGGGAGCTTTTTAGGAGGTAAACTTTTTGAAAAAGAATACGTTTATTGCGATTTCACTCGCAGCAGTTATCAGTTTGACGCCAGCTTTTACGACAAATGTTTTTGCGGACGTGAATACAGACATTCAAAATCAAGATAAAAAAATCAACGATATCAAGTCTAAAAAATCAGATTTACAATCAGATCTTTCTGGTTTAGTAGCAGACCTTGAGAAAGCTCAAGAAAAAGCTAAATCTTTACAAGGAGAATTTGATAAAACAGGCAAAGAACTTAAACAACTTAATGAAGATATTAAAAGTATCAATGAACGTATTAAAGAACGCGAAAATGTTTTAAAAGAACGTGCTCGTGCAATGCAAAAAACTTCTAATTCTAACGCTTATCTTGAAGTTATCTTAGATGCAGAAAACCTTTCTGACCTAGTTGGTCGTGTTTCTGCAGTTAACCAATTAGTTGATTCAGATAAATCCATTTTAGAAGATCAACAAAATGACGAAAAAGCTTTAAAAACAAAACAAACTGCTGTCAAGAAAAAACAAGAAGAACAAGCAACAGCAATTCATGAATATGAAGCACAACAAAATAAAATCGAAGCACAAAAAGCTGAAAAAGAAGCAATCGTTGCTCAACTAGCTTCTGACCAAGCAAGTGCTGAAAACGCAAAAGCTGGTCTTATAAGTGAACGTGATAAAGCAGCTAAAGAAGCTACAGCACGTGCAACAGCTTTACGTGAAGCAACATCTTCAAACGTTGGACAAACAGCAAATACTGCTTCTACTTCTAGCAAAAAATCCGAAACAAATGTAGAATCAGCAAGCAACAGTTCAGCACCAAGCTCAGCAACACCATCTAGTGGTGGATACTCAGCAATGATTGCTGCAGCTAACGCACAACTAGGAAAACCTTATAGCCTTGGCGCAAGCGGTCCAAGCGCGTTTGACTGCTCTGGATTTACTTCTTATGCATTCCGTGCAGCTGGTGTCTCTCTTCCAAGAACATCTGGTGGACAATATGCAGCAGCATCAAAAATCAGTGCTAGCCAAGCAAAACCAGGTGACTTAGTATTCTTTAACTACGGTAGCGGAATTGCTCACGTTGGGATTTATGTTGGTGGAGGTCAAATGATTAACGCTCAAAACAATGGCGTTAAATATGACAATATCACTAGCGGTTACTGGGCTAAATATCTTGTAGGGTATGGTCGCGTAGCTAACTTCTAATCATTATTGAAAAGTTAAAAAGCACCTTTGTCGTTTTAAACAAAGGTGCTTTTTTATATGGTATAGTAAAGGGAATTATGAAGTTCCTAGTCAAATAGAGAATAGAAAAGGAGCTTAAAATGTTAAAAAAATATGGGGTAGCAACTGCACTAAGCCTTTTGATTATGTCCGCGCCGCTGACAGGTGCACATGCGGATACCATTAATGACATGCAAAAACGTCAAAACGAAATAGAACAAAAAAAATCAGAGCTTGATAAGAATATAGACTCAAAAAACGCAGAGTTAAATCATCTTGAAAGTGCTGAAAAAGACGCTGCTAAAGAATTAGAGTCACTTTTGAAAAGCATTGATGACACTAACAAAAAGTTAAAAGAACAAGAAGAAAAAGTGAGCTCTGAGAACGAGAAGCTAAAGAAATTAAAAAAAGAAATGGAAGAATTACGCAACGATATTCGTGATCGTCAAAAGGTACTTGATAATCGAGCACGGGCTATCCAAACAACTGGAACAGCCACTTCTTATTTAGATATGATTTTCGAAGCAGATGATTTTAAAGAACTTATCGACCGCGTGACAGTTGTATCTGCAATTGTAAAAGCGGACCAAAATATTATGCAAGACCAAAAAGATGACCAAGATAAACTAAAGGTAGCAGAAACCACTTCTGAGAAAAAATTAGAAAATTTGAAAGTACTTGCTGTTGAATTAGAAGTTTCGAAAAACAACATGGAAAGCCAAAAACAAGAAAAAAATGATTTAGTTATGGCATTAGCAAACAAAAAAGATTTAACGAAGAGCGAACAAACACTTTTAGCTAGTGAACAAGGCGCACTTACTGATGAAGAAAAACGACTTGCTTCTAATATTGCTGGTGAAAAAGCAAAACAAGAAGCTGCGATTAAAGCTGCTGAAGAAAAACGAATGCAAGAGGCAGCAGCAAGCGTGAAAAATTCTACTGCTGTTAAACAACCAAGTTCAGCATCTAATGGAGCCACAGAAACAGTAAGTTCTGGCGGTGGTCAATTCATTAAACCAGCTTCTGGAATTTTAACTTCAGGATTTAGCGAACGAACCAATCCTGTAACTGGCAAATATGAATCCCATAAAGGACAAGATATTGCTGGTGGTGGTACGATTACAGTTTCGGCAGCAGCATCGGGTACCGTCGTATTTTCTGGATTTGGCGCATCTGGTAGTGGATTTGGAGGTTATGGTTATGTAGTAAAAATTGACCATGGCAACGGATTCCAAACGCTTTATGGACATATGCGTGCAGGCAGCTTGAAAGTAGTTACCGGTCAACGCGTTTCCCAAGGTCAACCGATTGGTATTATGGGATCAACGGGTCAATCGACAGGACAACATCTACATTTTGAAATACATAAAAACGGTATTCCAGTCGATCCAGCGCCGTATATTTAATTTGAAAACCATTGATGAAAAATCAATGGTTTTTTTCTTGTTTAGAAACGAACTGGAATAGGCTAAATGCGGATTTTATGATATGATACTACTATCAGTTTGTGTAAGAAAAGGGGGAACACAATGGGACTGTTGGCTTATCTATTAGTGATTTTGCTAATTTTAAATGTATTCTTTGCGGCAGTGACGGTCTTCTTAGAAAGACGCGATACATCCGCCACTTGGGCTTGGTTGCTAGTCTTAACTTTTGTTCCGATATTTGGTTTCATTATCTATTTGATTTTTGGGAGAAAACTATCAGGCAAAAAGATTTTTGATTGGAAAGGACAAGAAAAAATTGGGATACAGGAATCTACTGCCAATCAAATAGAAATGATACGGCAAAAAGAATTTCCATTTAGCGATCCGAATGTGAAAAAACATCGGGATTTAATCTACTTATTACTCGTGAACGATGGCGCTATTTTAACGCAAGATAATGAAGTGGAACTTTTTGTGGATGGGCATGAGAAATTCGATGCGCTAATAGCAGACATTGAAAACGCGAAAGATCATATACATCTAATCTATTATATTTTCCATTCTGATGAACTTGGCAATCGCTTAATGCGCGTACTCGAAAGAAAAGCAGCGGAAGGCTTAAATGTCAAAATTATTTATGATGCAATGGGATCAAGGACAACGAAAAAATCATTTTTCCGTACGTTCCAAAGAAATGGCGGTTTAGTCAGACCATTTTTCCCATCTAAGTTACCATTGATTAATTTTCGTCTCAACTACCGAAATCATAGAAAATTAGCTATAATTGATGGAGACATTGGTTATATTGGTGGTTTTAACATTGGAGATGAGTATCTCGGAGCATCGAAGAAATTTGGTTACTGGCGTGATACCCATTTACGTGTACATGGTAAAGCTGTTTATGCGATGCAAACTCGATTTATTATGGACTGGAATTCCGCATCATCTACACATAAAATTGATTACAAAGCGCGTTACTTCCCAACTTTCCACGGGAAAGGTCATACAAGTATGCAAATTGTTTCGAGTGGCCCAGATTCCGAGTGGCAACAAATCAAAAATGGTTACATCAAAATGATTAATGCGGCTAAAAAAACGATTTACTTACAATCACCTTACTTTATTCCTGATGCGAGTTTGCTTGAAGCCATCAAAATCGCTGCACTTTCTGGAGTCGATGTTCGAGTGATGATTCCTAATAAGCCTGACCATGCTTTTGTTTATCGCGCAACTACTAACTACGCTGGTGAATTAATGGAGACGGGCGCGAAAATCTTTATTTATGATAATGGCTTTATCCACGCGAAAACACTCGTTGTAGATGGTGAAATTGCTTCGGTTGGAACAGCGAATATGGACTTCCGCAGTTTCCGACTTAATTTTGAAGTAAATGCCTTTATTTATGAAAAACAAATGGTGCAAAAGCTGGAAGATGCCTTTTTAGAAGATATTTTAAAATCATATCAGCTAACACCTGAATTATATGCAAAACGATCCTTGTGGATTAAATTTAAAGAAGCGGTAAGCCGACTTTTATCGCCTATATTATAGAAGTATTAAAGAAAGCTGGTGTAGAAAATGAATGTTTTTGTTGAAATATTAAATGGAATAGGGAGACTACTTCTACAACCAGCATTATATGTAGGAATTTTTTTGCTGATAATCGCTGGTTTTAATCGTGTGAAATGGGAACGGAAATCATTTAGTATAAGTATTTATTCACCTTGGCTAGAGTTTAAAAATTTTTTCGGAGTGAGCTTGCTGTTCGGTTTAGCTATCTCTGTTGTTACGTCACTCATTGGGTTTGGTGTGATGATAGAATGGGTTGCTATATTTAATACGGTAGCATGTTTCTTATTAATTGTAGGGATGTTCCGTCTGAGCTCGACAGCATTTACTATCGGGATTACAAGTTTAATCTTTTATTTCTGCTATTATTTTGATGTGAACTTAGCACCATTTACAAATACGGCATTTACATATGATTCGATTTTTATTGATAATTTTATGGTTTCAATGACATTTTTACTTGCGGTATTATTGTTTATAGAAGCTTTTTTAATCCAATATACAAGTGCAAAAAATCCTTCTCCGTCACTTCGAAAAAGTAAACGAGGCAAATTAGTTGGCTCGTTCCAACTGAGAAAACTATGGTTTGTTCCGATTGTCATGTTTATACCAGGAGATGTATTTACGAAGATATTTGAGTGGTGGCCAGTATTTGCGATTGGATCACAATCATACTCGTTAATTATTTTACCACTATTTATTGGTTTCCAACAGCAGGTACAAGCACAGCTCCCAGAAGCGGCTAGCCGCAAAATTGCTGTCGAAGTAACGACGCTAGCGACAATTATTGCTGTAGCTGGTTTGTGCGGAATTGTTATGCCAGTGCTTACTTTGTTCGCATTCATGCTAGCAGTTATTGGGCGATTTTGGATATCCTACCGCCATTATCGCTTGGAAAAATTATCACCGAAAAAATTTGGTCCTCAGCCAGATGGGCTTGTAGTTCTGGGTGCTCGCGCGGCAACACCATCTGCCCGCTTAAACTTAAAAGCTGGCGAAAAAATTACAGAAGTGAACAACCAACCAGTGCATACGCGCGAGGAGCTATATGAAGCGCTCAATTTAAACCGAGCATTTTGCAAGTTGAAAGTAATTGATAATGCTGGTGAACCACGCTTTGAACAAACAGCACTTTATGAGAATGAATCATTTGAACTCGGTTTGTTATTAGTAGAACCAAGATAATTTTAAGGCACCAGTGTTGTTGGAAAGCAGCATTGGTGTTTTAAGTTTTTGTAAAGATAAGATTAATATAAGAGCATTTCTACCCGAAAAAGGTTAATTCATGCTATATTTTAGATAAAAGTGTTACATAAAGAAGGGATGGGAAGTACGTTGGTAAAAATTCTTGTAGTTGATGATGAAGCTTCTATTGTTACGTTGCTACAATTTAATATTGAAAAAGCTGGATTCGATGTGGTAACAGCAGAAGACGGCAGAACCGGATACGAACTCGCATTGTCAGAAAAACCAGACTTAATTGTGCTTGATTTAATGCTTCCTGAGATGGATGGAATCGAAGTAACAAAAAAACTTCGCCAAGATAAAGTAAATGTACCAATATTAATGTTAACAGCAAAAGATGAGGAGTTAGATAAAATTATCGGACTCGAACTTGGTGCGGATGACTATATGACTAAACCTTTTAGCCCGAGAGAAGTAGTTGCAAGAATCAAAGCAATCTTGCGTCGAACAGAAGGAAAAGCCGAAATAATAGAAGAATTAACCGAAGATGTGGAAGCAACTATATTAATCGGTGATTTGAAAATTTTGCCAGATAGTTATGAAGTGTATTTACAAGATGATTTACTTGATTTAACGCCAAAAGAATTTGAGTTATTACTATTCTTGGCCAATCATCGCGGCAAAGTTTTTTCTAGAGATCAATTACTTGATACCGTGTGGAATTATGACTATGTTGGAGAAACCCGAATCGTAGACGTTCATGTTAGTCATTTGCGCGATAAAATTGAACTAGATACAAAACAACCTAAATACATCAAAACAATTCGTGGTTTCGGTTACAAAATGGAGAATGTGAAATAATGAAGAAATTATGGCTGAAAATCGGGTTATCCTTTTTTATCTTATTTTTCGTTGTGATGGTCATTGTTGGCGTTTTTTCCGGGGAATTAATGAAATCAACGTACTTAAATATGAAAGAAAGTCAATTAGAGGATGACGCAAAAATCTTACTTCAAACAACGAATATGGAGAATTTGGATTTAGATAAGGATGCTGCAACAATCCAAAAGAGTCTTGATCCGCTCGGGGAAGACATTGATGCTCGCATTACAGTGATTGATAGCGAAGGGGACGTAGTAGCTGATACAAAAAAAGACCCTGAAAAACTTGATAACCACATGAATCGCCCTGAAGTAACAGATATTCTGAAAAAAGGGGAAAATGTTGGAATTTCTATACGTGAAAGTGATTCGCTTGGTTACAGTATGCTATATGTCGCAGTTCCCATTAAGCATGAAGGAAAAACAGACGGCGTGCTGAGAATTTCGATTTCACTTGAATCTGTTGATACGGCGGTTGCTAAACTCTGGGGGAACTTAGCGCTTATTTTCGGCATTGCTCTTGTCATTATCGCAGCAATCAGTGTTTTTATTGCTAGAAAAATCACTAGACCAGTTCGTGAAATCATTGAAGTTTCTACAGATTTAGCTAATCATAAATATGATAGTCGGATTCATGGGAAAATAAGTGGAGAACTTCAAGACCTCTCCATCAGCGTAAACACATTAGCAGAAAGTTTGGAAACACAAATGTTTGAAATTAAGCAGAACGAACAACGTCTGAATGCTATTGTCCAAAACTTAGTAAGTGGCGTAATGCTGATTAATGTCGATAAACAAGTTATTATGACCAATCGCACCATGTATCAAATTTTAGGAGAAACAGAAATTACTGGTAAGCCATTTTATGAAGTAATCAAAAGCTTTGCACTGAGCCAGTTAATAGAAGGAACTTTTGAATCAAAAACCATTAAACAAAAAGAAATAATTCTTTATTTTCCGCGCGAAATGATTTTAGACGCAAGTGTTTCACCAATTTTAGGGGAGAATGGGGACATTACAGGGATTATTTTACTATTACATGATATTACTCAAATTCGCCATTTAGAAAATGTTCGTTCTGAATTTGTCACTAACGTATCACATGAATTAAAAACACCTGTAACAGCTCTTAAAGGCTTCGCGGAAACACTACTTGACGGGGCAATGTACGACGAAGTGCTACTCAAAAAATTCCTAACGATTATTAAGGAGGAAAGCGACCGATTGCATCGTTTGATTATGGATATTCTTGCACTTTCTAGAATTGAACAAAATCCAGTCGCAGAAAACGTTGAGCTAGTTGATGTTGACGAAGTAATCGAACAATCTGCTCGTACTATTTTTGAAATGGCGACCGAAAAAAATATTCGAGTTACCATTCCAGAAAAAACAAGCTCATCTGTTATGGTTGAGACAAATCGAGACAAATTGCAACAGATTTTAATTAATTTACTTTCCAACGCGATTAACTACACCCCAGTCGATGGAAAAGTAGAAGTTAAACTAATGGAGCAAGAAGCAGAAGTAATAATAGAAGTAACAGACAACGGAATTGGTATCCCGGCTAAAGATATTGACCGCGTGTTTGAACGTTTCTACCGAGTGGATAAAGCTCGCAGCAGACATTCAGGAGGAACCGGACTTGGACTTTCCATCGTTAAACATCTAGTCGAGAACTGCGGTGGCCGAATTGAAGTGGAAAGCCAGGAAGAAGTAGGATCTACTTTCCGAGTTACTTTACCAAAAAAAGCCTAACAAATATCCTGTTTGAGAGAATGTAATCTTTCAGACAGGATATTTTTATTTTATTTACGAAACGAACAAAATTAGGGAGATAATTTACCAGTTTGCCTTCTGTTTGAAAGATATTCATAAAAAAGTTTACATATCCGACAAAAAAAGCGGTTATTTACAATTACTTAACATTAGCTACACACCACCTTAAATCTCAGAAGTTATAGTAATACTTGTAAGGAATAACAATTAAAAAAACAAGGTGGGAATAAGATAATGAAAAAGAAGTATTTGGGAATAGTAGCAATGTTAGCAGCAGTAATGCTTGTCTTCGCAGCATGTGGAAGTGACAGCAGTTCATCAGATAAAGCAAACGGATCAACAAAAGGGGATAAAGAAGTTTCTGGCTCATTAACAGCAGTCGGATCCACTGCACTTCAACCACTCGTTGAAGCAGCATCTAAAGAATTTACAAACACTAACCCTAAAGCACAAATCAATGTGCAAGGCGGCGGTTCTGGAACTGGCTTAACACAAGTACAACAAGGCGCAGTAGAAATTGGTAACTCGGACGTATTCGCTGAAGAAAAAGACGGTGTCGATGCTTCGAAACTGGTTGACCATCGTGTAGCAGTTGTCGGAATGGCTCCAGTAGTAAATAAAGATGTAGGCGTTAAAAACATTACAAAACAACAATTAATCGATATCTTTACTGGTAAAACAACTAACTGGAAAGACGTAGGCGGTAAGGACGAAAAAATTACAATCATCAACCGTGCAGAAGGAAGCGGAACACGTGCTACTTTCGAAAAATGGGGACTTGATGGTAAAACACCAGTCAAAGCGCAAGAACAAGATTCATCTGGTACAGTTCGTAAAATCGTAAGCGAAACTCCAGGAGCAATTAGTTACCTAGCTTTCTCTTACATTGACGCTTCCGTAGTTGGACTTTCATTAGATGGTGTTGAGCCAACTGAAGATAAAGTTGCAACAAATGATTGGAAAATCTGGTCTTATGAACATATGTATACAAATGGCGAACCAAAAGGCTTAACAAAAACTTTCTTGAAGTACATGACTTCTGATGAAGTACAAAACAATATCGTACCACAACTTGGTTACCAATCAATCAAATCCATGAAAGTGGAACGCGATGCATCTGGTAAACTAACTGACGTAAAATAAAAAGAATGAAATGGGCGTCTATCCTAGTAATATCGGGATAGACGTATACCCATGTTAGGAGTAAACATGGGAGGAGAAAGGAGCTTACGTGACTTGGAAGCGATAAAAGAAAAGAAGCTTACACAAACTTCTAAAAAGGCGCATCTAGAAACTAGAGGCAAAATTATTACATTCATCTGTATTTCGATTATGGTTATTGCTGCTGCGTCTATTTTGTTTTTTGTTATATCAAAAGGTTTAGCTACATTTACAGTCAATAAAGTGTCTTTTGTTGATTTTATAACTGGAACAGACTGGAATCCTTCGCAAAAAGATGCAAACGGAAATCCTCTAGTTGGCGCTTTGCCGATGATTATTGGTTCTTTTGCAGTAACGCTTTTTGCTGCTTGTATTGCAGGGCCGCTTGCAATCGGTGCAGCCATTTTTATGGTGGAAATCTCACCTAAGTTTGGGAAAAAGATTTTGCAACCAGTTATGGAACTTTTAGTTGGTATTCCATCTGTTGTTTATGGATTCATTGGACTAAGCGTTGTCGTTCCATTTATTCGTGACCATATTTCGGGAAGTGGATTTGGTATTGCAGCCGCAACAGTTGTTTTAACAGTTATGATTTTGCCAACTGTTACCTCACTCAGCGTAGATGCGATTAAATCTGTGCCACGTCATTACCGCGAAGCTTCTTTGGCGCTTGGAGCAACACGTTTCCAGACAATTTGGAAAGTAGTACTTCGTAGTTCACGTTCAGGGATTTTGACAGCGATTGTATTCGGGATGGCTCGTGCATTCGGTGAAGCTCTTGCTGTACAAATGGTTATCGGGAACTCTGCTGTTATTCCAACATCATTATTTGAGCCAGCTTCCACATTAACTAGTATTTTAACAATGGGTATGGGGAATACGGTTATGGGCACGCTTGATAATAATATCCTTTGGTCACTTGCAATGGTGTTACTCGCAATGTCACTATTTTTCATCATTGTGATCCGCTTCATCGGACGTAGGAGGAAAGTCAAATGAATGTAAAAACAAAAGATAAAATCGCGACAGGCGTTTTCTATGCCATTGCTGTATTAATTGTCATTATTTTAGCTGGGTTATTAGGCTATATTTTAGTAAAAGGTGTTCCGCAATTAAGCTGGAAGTTTTTGACGACCCCACCACAGTCGTTCCAAGCTGGTGGCGGAATCGGTCCTGAAATCTGGAATTCTTTTTATATGCTCGTTATTACCATGATCATTTCTGTCCCTATCTCGCTCGGAGCGGGAATTTATATGGCAGAATATGCGCGTAAAAATTGGATTACAGATTTAATTCGTACAACGATTGAAGTGCTTTCCTCGCTTCCGTCTATTGTTGTAGGCCTATTCGGTTTCCTTGTTTTTGTTATTCAAATGGGGTGGAGCTTCTCGGTTATTTCCGGGGCGCTTACACTAACGATTTTCAATTTACCACTATTAATTCGTGTTGTTGAAGAGGCGCTTAATGCCATTCCAAACACGCAGCGTGAGGCAGGGCTAGCTCTCGGTTTATCCAGATGGGAAACAATTACACGAGTGCTTGTCCCCGCAGCATTACCAGCAATTATTACCGGAGTTATTTTAGCAGCTGGACGAGTATTTGGTGAAGCAGCGGCATTAATTTTCACAGCAGGACAAAGTACACCTATTCTTGATTTCACTGACTGGAACCCGGTCAATCCAGCTTCACCACTAAATATTTTCCGCCCAGCAGAAACGTTAGCTGTGCATATTTGGAAAATTAATGGGGAGGGAATTATGCCAGATGCGCAAGCCGTTTCTGACGGAGCGTCTGCTGTATTAATTCTTTCCGTATTACTTTTCAACGTCCTAGCTCGTTTGCTTGGAAAATTTGTTTATAAACGCATGACCTCGTCGTAAAAAGCCAGGAAAAGGAGATTTTAAATGATGTTAACAAAGAAACCTGAAATTAGTACAATTTTACAAACAACACCAGATCCTCATTCACTTCCTGCTGCGATGGCGACAGAGGATTTGCACGTATACTATGGGGACAATCACGCAATTAAAGGTGTGGATTTAACCTTCCCGGAAAATAAAGTGACAGCTTTGATTGGACCATCGGGTTGCGGGAAATCCACTTATTTAAGAGCGTTAAATCGAATGAACGATGAGATTGACGGTTGCCGCATGGAAGGTCAAATTTTATACGATGGTATTAATATTAACCGCAAAGAAGTTGATTTGTACAATGTTCGTAAAGAAATAGGCATGGTATTCCAAAAACCAAATCCATTTACAAAATCCATCTATGAAAATGTTGCTTTTGGGCTTAAACGTCATGGCATGAAGAATAAAAAAGAAATTATGGAGCGTGTGGAGAAAAGTTTGCGCCGAGCAGCTCTTTGGGACGAAGTGAAAGACGATTTAGGGAAAAGCGCGCTATCCCTTTCCGGTGGGCAGCAACAACGACTTTGTATCGCTAGAGCTGTTGCAATGCAACCAAAAGTTTTATTGCTCGACGAACCAGCATCTGCACTAGATCCAATTTCTACAAGTAAAATTGAAGATTTAATTAATGAGTTGAAAAATAAATATACTATTATTATCGTGACGCATAATATGCAACAAGCGGCGCGCGTTTCTGACTATACTTCTTTCTTCTATCTAGGAGAAGTCGTGGAATTCTCAGGAACATCCGAACTTTTCACGAATCCGCAACAAAAACAAACCGAAGACTATATTTCAGGTAACTTTGGCTAGAAGGGAGCTTTCTTATGACAACCGAAACTGCTGAAAAAGTAGAGTATATCATTGAAACAAAAGATGTAGATTTATTTTATGGTTCTAAACAAGCACTGCAAAAAATCGCTTTAAATATTAAAAAGAATCAAGTTACTGCTTTAATTGGGCCATCGGGTTGTGGGAAATCTACTTTTCTCAGAACACTTAATCGGATGAATGATCTGATACCTAATGTGAAAACCACTGGTGAAATTCATATTGGCGGGGAAGATGTCCAAGATCCTAAAATCGATATGGTAAATTTACGAAAAAAAGTAGGTATGGTCTTTCAACAAGCCAATCCGTTTCCGTTTTCGATTTATGATAATGTTGCTTATGGACCGCGGATGCATGGTGTAAAAGATAAAAAAGTGTTAGATGAGATTGTTGAAAGAAGTTTGCGTCAGGCGGCTCTTTGGGAAGAAGTGCATGATAGGTTAGATCGTTCGGCGATTGGGATGTCAGGCGGACAACAACAACGACTTTGTATCGCAAGAGTTTTAGCTGTTAAACCGGATGTTATCTTGATGGATGAGCCGACTTCGGCATTAGATCCAATTTCGACAGCAAAAGTAGAAGATTTGATTTTAGAATTGAAAAAAGACTATACGATTGTTATTGTGACGCATAATATGCAACAAGCGTCCCGGATTTCTGATGAAACTGCCTTTTTCCTTAACGGGCGCATTGTGGAGTTCGCGGATACGACAAGTATTTTTACCAACCCAGCAGAAAAAGAAACCGAAGATTATATTTCAGGAAGATTTGGATAAAGGAGTGTTATTATGGTAGTCAGAAAAATTTTTACGGAACAATTAAACGACTTGCACCAACATCTAATGGAAATGGGAATGCTTGCAAATGAAGCGATTTTTAAAGCGGTGAAGTCACTTGTACACCGAGATACTGAGCTTGCTAAACAAGTAGTTGCAGAAGATAAAGCAATCAATAATATGGAACTTTCACTGGAACAACGCTCTTTTGAGTTAATTGCTCTGCAACAGCCAGTCGGTATGGATTTACGGAAAATCGTTACTGTACTAAAAACAAGCTCTGATTTAGAACGAATTGGTGACCACGCAGTAAGTATTGCCAAAACAGCTATTTTAATTGGCGAAAGTAAAGTTTTAAAGCCGATTCCCGAAATACCAGAAATGGGTGAAATTGTAAAAGCAATGCTGCAAGACGTATTAAAAGCTTACCTTGCAGAAGATGAAGTTGCTGCTCGCGAAATTGCTGCTCGGGATAATGAAGTCGATAAGCTTCATAAAATTGTTTATCAAAAATGTATTCATTTTATGCAAGAAGAGCCAGAGCATATAGAAGATGTTTCCCAACTACTCTTAGTTTCCCAGTATATCGAACGTATTGGTGACTATGTAACAAATGTGTGCGAATGGATTGTTTACTTGAAGAGTGGCGAAATTGAAGATTTAAATAGATAACAAAAGCCCGATTTTCCTTTCCACTGGTTAATCGGGCTTTTTGGTGTGTTAGGTGGTTTAAATAACTTCTCAATAGTTAAAACCCTTTTATTCCCCAGCCCTCCTTTTTTAATGATAAAAAAATTGTATCATTGAAACAGAGAAAATCGTGTTTTTGCTCCTATTTAATCATTTTTTTGTAGAGGTGTGGTTAAACTTGCGGAATCATTCCTATTTAAGTATCATATGAGTATATGAACATATATGGAAAATGGAGTGATATTCAATGGAAAACGCAAAACAATCTTTAGATGAAGAAACGCTATTTAGTGTAACGCAGATTTTTAAGGCGCTTTCTGATCCAACGCGTGTGCAGATTTTAAGTTTGCTTCAGGACCGTGAGTACTCTGTGAATGAAATCGCGCGAACACTTGCGTTTAACCAAACAACAGTTTCGCACCAGTTGCGTTTTTTGAAAAACTTAAGGCTTGTGAAATCAAGACGTGAAGGTACAACAATTTATTATAAGCAAGATGATAATCATGTATTAGAATTACTTACACAAGCAATCCGACATGTGCATCATCATTAAGTGGGACACTCAGAAAACCTTTCTAGGAATGATGGGTGTTTTTTATCCCAATTAAACAGAGATTATGGTAAAGTAAGAAACAAATAAAAGCTTGGGGGAAGTATTTTGAAGAAATTATCACCAATGCAAAAATTCATGGTTATTACAGGAATTATTGTGATGATTATTATTTCGATTTTAGCAGTAGTCTGGAATAACAATCTTACGGTAGTTATCGGTTTATCTATTTTGCAATTTTTTATTATTCAATTCGTTTGTTATGTCGGAATTTATGCACATATGAAAGTAGGGACGGCTCGCGGGACAAAGCTGTTTAGCTGGGGAATATTAACAACACTTTTATTTTCAGCAATTATTTTCATTTTTGCTACTGATAATTTTAGAACTTACTCAGCCGCAATGATTGCGTTAATTGGTTACGCTGCGGCGCTAATGATGCGTGAAATCGAAAATACCAATCCTGCCAATAAAAAACAAAAACGCGAAGAATAAAATGAAGAATGGAGGGATAATATGGGAATTCATCAATATTTCCAAAGTTTATCAGATTTAGAAAACATTTATCGTTGCCCTGGAAAATTTAAATATCAAGAGCACTCTGTTGCAGAACATTCATATAAAGTTACTTCCATTGCTCAATTTTTCGGCGCTGTAGAGGAAGAAGCTGGGAACGAAGTGAATTGGCGTGCCCTATACGAAAAAGCACTGAACCACGATTATTCAGAGCTTTTCATCGGTGATATAAAAACACCTGTGAAATACGCAACGACCGAACTCCGCGAAATGCTTTCAGAAGTAGAAGAAAGCATGACAAGAAACTTTATCGAACGGGAAATTCCAGAAACATACCAGCCGATTTATCGTCATTTGCTAAAAGAAGGTAAAGACAGTACGTTGGAGGGGAAAATCCTCGCAATTTCTGATAAAGTAGATTTGTTATATGAATCCTTTGGTGAAATTCAAAAAGGAAATCCAGAAAATATTTTTGTGGAAATCTATAGTGAGGCACTTGCAACGATTTATCAGTACCGAGAAATGGCGAGCGTGAAGTATTTTCTAAAAGAAATTTTACCAGATATGCTTGCTGAAAAAGGTATTGAAAAAACAGAATTGCCACAGCTTACAACAGAAATAACGACCAAAGCATTACGAGACGCATAAAAAAGGGGGAGGAAAGTAAGATGGATCAAATTATATCTGCGCTTATTTTCCCTTGCCTCCTTGTTATTCTTTTTGCGAGAATCACTTATAACCGTTATGTTGCTTTGCTTTTGATGGTGATTTTGATCGCCGCTTCTGCCAAGTTAGGTTATACAAATTCTATGTGGCTTATTATTATTGATGCTTTTTCGATGACCATTGGTTTTGTGCTTGCAACGTATATGCTGCGGCGTTTAAAGAAGAGCGGCAGTGATTTTTAACAAAGCAAATATATAGGTAGAAAAGCGTAAAAGTGATAAAATGAAGAAAAGCGTAATCAACAGGTTGCGTTTTTTATTTTTCAACAAATGCGAAAATATGTTCGGTTTTTGCTAGGCTAATTAAAGTATTTATGATAAAATAGAAACATTAACGGATCTGAAAAAATCCGCTTTTTGTTTTGCTGGACTTTTCACAAACAAAGCTTTTCAGATACCAGAATCGGACCGATAAAGAATAGGGGGAATCCGAGTTGAAGGATAAATTTGAGTTAGTTTCTAAGTATAGCCCACAAGGAGACCAACCTAGAGCGATAGAACAATTAGTTGCGGGATTAAAAAAAGGCTTGAAACACCAAACTTTACTTGGTGCAACCGGTACAGGGAAAACTTTTACCGTATCCAATGTGATTCAAGAAGTAAATAAGCCGACACTTGTCATGGCTCACAATAAGACGCTAGCAGGTCAACTTTATAGCGAGTTTAAAGAATTTTTCCCAAATAACGCGGTAGAATATTTTGTCAGCTACTATGATTATTATCAACCAGAGGCGTACGTACCACAAAGCGACACGTATATCGAAAAAGATGCCAGTATTAATGATGAAATCGATAAGCTTCGTCACTCTGCTACGGCTGCGCTTTTTGAACGTCGTGATGTAATTATCATTGCGAGTGTATCTTGTATTTATGGCTTAGGTTCGCCGATTGAATATGGAGAGATGCTCGTTTCGCTTCGTGTTGGTATGGAAATTAGCCGTGATCAGCTGCTGCGCAAATTAGTAGATATTCAATATGATCGAAATGATATAGACTTTCAACGTGGACGCTTCCGTGTTCGTGGTGATGTTGTCGAAATTTTCCCGGCATCAAGAGACGAGCACTGCATGAGGATTGAATTTTTCGGCGATGAAATTGAACGAATTAGAGAGGTAGATGCACTTACTGGCGAAATTATCGGAGAAAGAGAACATGTTTCCATTTTCCCGGCATCTCACTTTGTTACCAGACCTGATATTATGAAAAAAGCAATTGTTAATATAAAAGCAGAACTAGAAGATCGCCTCCAAGTTTTACGTGCAGATAATAAATTACTCGAAGCACAACGTCTTGAACAACGGACGAATTATGATTTAGAAATGATGGAAGAAATGGGCTATTGCTCTGGTATTGAGAACTATTCTAGACATTTATCCCTTCGTCCACCGGGAGTTACTCCATACACGTTACTGGATTATTTCCCAGATGATTTCCAAATAGTAATTGATGAGTCCCATGTTACCATGCCACAAATTCGTGGTATGTTTAACGGAGACCAAGCCAGAAAACAGATGCTAGTCGATCACGGTTTTAGATTGCCTAGTGCTTTAGATAACCGGCCGCTTCGTTTAGAAGAATTTGAGAAGCATATCAATCAAATTATGTTCATTTCCGCCACACCAGGTCCTTATGAACTAGAAAAAAATCCAGAAGTCATTGAACAAATCATTCGACCAACAGGCTTGCTAGATCCAATCGTAGAAATTCGCCCGATTCAAGGGCAAATTGATGACTTAATGGATGAGATTAATGATCGCGTCGAGAAAAACGAACGTGTTTTAATCACCACTTTAACGAAAAAAATGTCAGAGGATTTGACCAACTATCTCAAAGAAGCAGGTGTCAAAGTACAATATCTTCACTCGGAAGTTAAGACGCTAGAGCGAATCGAAATCATTCGTGACCTTCGACTTGGTGTGTATGATGTTATCGTTGGAATTAACTTGCTTCGTGAAGGAATCGATTTACCTGAAGTTTCTCTTGTTGCCATTTTAGATGCAGACAAAGAAGGATTTCTTCGTTCCGAGCGTTCCTTAATTCAAACAATGGGTCGAGCTGCTCGTAATGAAAACGGTCGAGTAATCATGTATGCTGATAAAATGACCGATTCGATGCGCAATTCTATTGGCGAAACAGAACGCCGTCGTAAAATTCAAATTGAATATAATGAAAAACATGGCATTACACCAAAAACAATCAAAAAAGAAATTCGTGGTATCATCGCAGCGACTTCTGCCGCAGATGAAAGAGAAGCAGTGAAGCAACATGATTTAAGCAAAATGTCTAAGAAAGAACGCGATGTGTTCATTGAAGGTATGGAACATGAAATGAAAGAAGCGGCCAAAGCACTTGATTTCGAACGTGCTGCTGAACTTCGCGATGCTTTACTGGAAATAAAAGCGGAAGGATGAAGCGAAATTGGATAAAGAGAAAATAGTAATTCAGGGTGCAAGAGCCCATAACTTAAAAAACATTGATGTAGAGATTCCTAGAGACAAATTAGTAGTTATGACTGGACTTTCAGGTTCAGGTAAATCTTCGCTTGCTTTTGATACGATTTATGCAGAGGGACAAAGGCGTTATGTAGAGTCTTTGTCCGCGTATGCGCGCCAATTTTTGGGACAAATGGATAAGCCAGATGTGGACTTAATTGAAGGATTAAGCCCCGCCATTTCGATTGATCAAAAAACAACAAGTCGTAATCCACGTTCAACTGTTGGTACCGTCACAGAAATACATGATTATTTGCGACTACTTTATGCTCGTGTAGGGCATCCAGTTTGTCCAAATCACGGTATTGAAATCACTTCCCAAACAATCGAACAAATGGTGGATCGCGTCCTAGAATACCCAGAAAAAACACGTATTCAAATAATGGCTCCAATCGTTTCTGGTAAAAAAGGAACCCATAAGAAAACTATTGAGGAAATAAAAAAAGAAGGCTATGTTCGGATTCGTGTTGATGGAGAAATTTATGATATCAATGACGAAATTGAAATCGAGAAAAATAAAAAACATTCAATCGAAATTATCATTGACCGTATTGTGATTAAAGAGGGTATCAATACTCGTTTGTACGATTCCATTGAAGCGGCACTTCGCTTAGCAGATGGTTATGCAGTCGTTGATATCATGGGCGATAAAGAACTATTATTTAGCGAACACTATGCGTGCCCTTATTGTGGTTTTTCCGTTGGTGAATTAGAACCAAGAATGTTCTCTTTCAACAGCCCATTTGGCGCTTGCCCCACTTGTGATGGGCTTGGAACTAAACTTGAAGTTGATGTCGATACGGTTATTCCAGATAGAAGTCTGTCTCTAAATGAAGGTGCTATCATTCCTTGGCGCCCAATTAGCTCGCAATACTATCCACAAATGCTAGCTTCTGCTTGTAAAGAGTTCGGAATAGATATGGATACACCTTTGGAGAAACTAACTAAAGAAGAATTAGATATTATTTTAAATGGATCAAAAGATAAAGAATTCTACTTTGAATACAAAAATGATTTCGGCATGACACGCGAAACTTGGATTCCATTTGAAGGTATACTTCCGAATATCGAACGTCGCTATCGTGAAACAAATTCCGATTTCACTCGCGATCAAATGGCACAATATATGACAGATTTACCTTGCCCATCTTGCAAAGGCTATCGTCTAAAAGAAGAAACACTTTCCGTTAAAGTAAATGACCATCATATTGGGCAAATCAGTGAGTTTTCTATTAATGAAGCATTAGACTTCTTTGATAGCTTAGAGCTTTCTGAAAAAGAAACACAAATTGCTGCTCCAATTTTCAAAGAAGTACGTGCTCGACTTGGCTTCTTGAAAAATGTTGGGCTCGATTATCTAACAATGAGCCGCGCAGCAGGAACGCTTTCTGGTGGTGAGGCACAGCGAATTCGACTTGCTACACAAATCGGTTCTAGGCTCACAGGGGTACTTTATATCCTGGATGAACCTTCCATTGGACTTCATCAGCGAGATAATGATCGTTTAATTAGCACACTCCAAAGTATGCGTGACATTGGAAACACACTAATTGTCGTTGAGCATGATGAAGATACAATGATGGCCGCAGATTATCTTATTGATATTGGCCCAGGCGCGGGAGAACACGGCGGGCGAATTGTAGCAGCCGGAACACCAGAAGAAGTTGCCAAAAATAAAAATTCAATCACTGGCGACTATCTTTCAGGCAAAAAATTCATCCCGGTTCCAGCCAAAAGAAGAAAAGGTAACGGACTGGAATTAGAAATTATTGGTGCTAAAGCAAACAATCTCAAAAACGTAAATGCAAAAATTCCATTAGCTACTTTTTCCTGCGTAACCGGAGTGTCAGGTTCAGGAAAGAGCTCGTTAGTGAATGAAGTATTACGTAAAGCATTAGCGAGAAAGCTAAATAGAAACCATGCAAAACCAGGTGAACATAAAGAAATAAAAGGTATCGAAAATCTAGAAAAAATCATCAATATTGATCAATCACCAATTGGAAGAACACCAAGATCTAATCCAGCTACTTATACAGGGGCTTTCGATGATATTCGGGACCTTTTTGCAAGTACTAACGAAGCCAAAGTTCGGGGCTATAAAAAAGGTCGCTTTAGTTTTAACGTAAAAGGCGGACGTTGTGAGGCATGTAAAGGCGACGGAATCATTAAAATTGAAATGCATTTCTTACCAGATGTGTATGTGCCTTGTGAAGTTTGTCATGGAAAACGATACAATGGCGAAACGTTAGATATTCGTTACAAAGGCAAAAATATTGCTGAAGTATTAGAGATGACTGTAGAAGAAGGCCTAGAATATTTCACTAATCAACCGAGAATTGCACGTAAACTGCAAACGATTGTGGATGTTGGACTTGGTTATATTCGACTTGGACAACCTGCCACGACTCTTTCTGGCGGTGAAGCACAGCGCGTTAAGCTAGCTTCGGAACTTCACAAGCGTAGTAACGGAAAATCTTTCTATATTCTTGATGAACCGACCACTGGTCTCCACGCAGATGATATTGGTCGTTTACTCAAAGTATTACAAAGACTTGTAGAAGAAAATGGTGATACAGTATTAGTTATCGAGCATAACCTTGACGTAATTAAACAAGCGGATTACTTGATTGATTTAGGACCAGAAGGCGGCGATGGTGGCGGTCAAATTATTGCAACCGGCACACCTGAAAAAATTGCTCGCTCGAAAAAATCATATACAGGTAAATACTTGAAACCAATTTTAGAACGCGATAAAGAACGCACAGAAGAACGAATCGCAACAGCCAAGAAAAAATAATCAAAACCCCGCTTATGCAAAATATAAGCGGGGTTTTTAATAGTTCCTAAGACCAAACCACCCAAAGTCCAAACAAATAATCATCCTCTGGTTGTATGACAGAAATTATTTTTTCCTTCATAATAGAGTCATAGATAAAACAGATATGTTACTTGCATGTGAAAGCAAGCCTAAAATAGTATAGCCTAAATTATAGGAGGAAATGAAAATGGAAAATGAACGCAAACGTATTCTTGAATTAGTCAAACAAGGTATTATCTCCACTGAAGAAGCTCTTACATTACTTGAGAATATTTCTAAAAAAGAAGGTAAAACAGCAGCAAAAGAAAATATTCGTCGTTCTGCAGCTCCAAGCGAAGAAGAACAAGTCGAAAAAGAAATAGAAGAAGAATTATCGTATGATTACAGTAAAGGCTGGAACAATCAAGGCAATCCTTACACACCTCCAAAAAGTCGTAAAAGACGTCCTGAGCCAACTCCAGAAAATCGTGAAAGATACGAGGAAGAAGATGGCGAAAGTTCTTCTAAAGACCGTGAAGAGTCCATGCGCAATATGGTTAATGATTTATCCCAAGCGGGTGAAAAAATCGGTTCTTTCCTCAACAGTGCTTTTAAACAAGTGAAGGATATGCCATTCCCATTCTTAACTTCAACAAAAATCGAACGTGACTTCATTTATCATGATACAACACTGTCTATTTTAGAATTTGAAATTGCTAATGGTAACATTGAATTTAAACCATCCGATTCGAACGACATTAAAGTTCACGCGATGATTAAACTATTTAAAGAATATCCAGAAGATGAAGCACTTAAAATCTTCTTTGACAAAACGACCTTGCGTGTAGATGAAGAAACTTTACGTTTTGAGTCTAAATCGAAACAAATCGTTACAAACTTAACTGTATACTTGCCTCGTCGTGAGTATGATTATGTTTCCATTAAAATGCTTAATGGTAACTTCCATATGGATGAATTATCTGGTCGTGATTTATTTGTAAAAACAACCAATGGTAATATCAGTATTGGCACTTTAAACGCTACTTTGGCAGAAATTGAGTCCATTAATGGTAACGTTCGTATCCAAAATGGTGAAATTCGTGATGTTGCACTGAAAACATTCAACGGTAACGTGGCAGTAAAAGGTAATTATTACTCTACCAATTTACAAACTAAAAATGGTAATGTAAATTATCAACTAACTGGAAATGAAGCTACTTTCTTAAAAGCAAAAACCGGTGCAGGTAATATCGATGTGGTTGTACCCGCAGCAATTGGTGTAGATGGCCGTTTCCACACAAACTTAGGTAAATTACTTTTAGATTTAAAAGATGCCGAAATTCTTGAATCTAAAACAGAGTCCGTAAGTAAATCAATTATTTTCACTAAACTACCAGATGCAGCTGATTCTTCCTTGAAAATTGAAGCGGAAGCAACTACTGGCTCCGTAAAAATTCGCGATGTAAAATAATTAAACGAAATCTAGCGCCGGAATGCGCGCTAGATTTTACATAGATATAAGAAAGGAAGAGCTAACATGGATAAAAAATTAAGAAGATCAAGAGTGGACCGGAAAGTCGGCGGTGTGTTTGGTGGGCTAGCTGAGTTTCTAGGAATAGATGCCACACTTCTGCGACTAATTTATATTATCATCACCATTATTACGATGAAAACCGGTATTGCGATTATCGCTTATATAGTAGCCTTGTTTGTGATTCCTTCTTCTGATACAAGTAATGAAGAAGTACTTGAACGGCATCGTCGTCGCGTGGAGGAAAAAAGAAATCGTCACCTAGGACGTAATCAAGCTAGACAGAAAGTGCGAGAAGCGATGAGAAATAGCCATCATCACAGAAGACCAAAATCAGGAAATGCCGAACCAATTCATCACGGCCCAAGGAAGAAAGAAGCACGTCCTCGACCAGTACGAGAATTCAATTTTGATAGTGCGACTTTCCGTTCCTTTACTATTAGAGTTGCGACAGGTGATGTTATTATCCGTTCTTGGGACAAAGAACAAATGAAAATCCGCGCAGTATTAGCAGTACATGAAAAAGCGCGCTCCATTCGTCAACTAAGTGAAGAAAAATTATGGGATTACTTCTTTAGTCAAACAATGCTTGATATTTCTCCAGATAGCTTCACTTTTGAATCCAAAAATGAACTTTTAAAAACCGATTTAGTTGTTACTATTCCAAAACGTTTATATGAGCAAGTAAAAATTCAGCTCTTGAACGGCAATTTGAAATATGATGATACTGCTGCTGAAGATGCTATTATTAAAACGCGTCATGGTGATATTCGTTCATCTGGAGCTAGCGGTAAATTCTTGAGCACAGAATCAGCGGATGGAGAAATTTTCTTCAAACGCAGCACAGTAGAAAATGTGGATATGTCTACTGCTAAAGGAGATATTGCACTTCAAGGTAGCTTCCATACAACGATTGCCAAAGCAGCGCAAGGTGACGTTGAGTATATACTTGAAAACGATACTTCTTCGGCTGCAGATTTAGAAGCACTAAATGGCGATATTCGAATTCAAATTCCACCAACATGGAATGTCGATGGAACATTGGCTACTAAAAAAGAAAAAATCTATTTTGACTTAAAAAATGCAAAAATTTGGGACGATGCGGATAGAACTTTTGTTTTCACTCAAAATGCAGAAGAAATAAGCATGGCGACACTTCAAGCAAAAGTAGGAAATGGAATTATCAAGGTTTCGGAACTCGAAACAAAAAACGTTTAACAAATGAAAGGAAGGGAATACAATGAAAAAGTTATATAAATCTTCTTCACAAAAAATGCTTGCTGGTGTTTGTGGTGGGATTGCAGAATACTTTGGAATTGAAGTAACGATCGTTCGTCTAGTCTGGGTAGCGGCTACTTTATTCTTGGGATCTGGGATTTTACTTTATATCTTAGCTGCAATCATTATTCCGAAGGCGACACCTGAATCAGAATGGGAGTGAACTAAAACATGCGTTGGATTATAGGCGTAATTATTAACTCGGTGCTTTTTGTAGCTTTATCAGGATTCTTTACAAGTTTTCATGTAGATGGATTCACGACAGCGCTACTAGCGAGTTTTGTATTAGCAATTCTTAATATGCTAATTAGACCTATTTTACTCCTTTTAACATTACCAATTAATATTTTCACACTTGGACTTTTCACCTTTGTTGTCAATGCAATTATGCTTGAAATGACTACCTTCTTTATTGGAGATTCTTTCCAAATTGATGGTTTTGGAACAGCGTTAATTCTCGCAGCAATTATGGCATTCGCAAATATGATTATTAATTCCGTTTTATGGGGTAACAAAGAAAATTAAACATTCCAGCTACATTTTTAGGCTAAAAACAGTCTTTTAAATGTAGCTGGTTTTGCTATGTAGAGCCATTTGGGAAGAAAGAGGTAGCTTGATTCCTTCTAAAGTGCTAAAATGAGAAGGAGCTTTCTAAATAATATTTTGTAGCGAACAGTAATGGACTTTTATAATTCATTTGGAGGTACTTGCATGACAAAATCGGTTACGGTAAAGGATTTAAAGGAACGACTTAATTTAGAGCTAATTTGTTCGGAAACGGGACTTGAACGGCCAATTTCAACAAGTGACTTATCTCGGCCGGGGCTGGAACTTACAGGGTTTTTCTCTTATTATCCAGAAGATCGTGTGCAACTTTTTGGCATGACTGAAATATCGTTTTCTGAAGGAATGGAACCAGAAGAACGTCTCAAAAGATATAAACAAATGTGTACGAAGCGGACGCCTGCTTTTGTGATTTCTAGAAATTTAGAAGTGCCGAAAGAATTAGTTGCTGCAGCGAAAGAAGCCGATATTCCGGTATTACGTTCGCGACTTAAAACGACGCGTTTATCTGTTTATATTACGAATTACTTAGAAAGCAGACTTGCGCCAGTTATTTCGATGCATGGTGTGCTAGTAGATATTTATGGTCTAGGTGTGTTGATTACAGGGAGCAGTGGTGTGGGTAAAAGTGAAACAGCACTAGAGCTTGTAAAACGAGGACATAGACTTGTAGCAGATGATAACGTAGAAATCCGTCAAGAGGATGAAATGACGTTAATTGGTTCTTCTCCAGCAATTATTGAACATTTACTTGAGATTCGTGGGCTCGGGATTATTAATGTAATGACTTTATTTGGAGCAGGCGCTGTTCGTTCTAGTAAAAAGATTACTATCGTTGTGCACCTTGAAAATTGGGATCCTGACAAGCATTATGACCGTGTCGGGTTAGACCAAGAAAAGACAAAAATCTTTGATATGGACATTCCGAAAATTACGGTTCCTGTTCGACCAGGGCGAAATTTATCTGTTATCATTGAGGTAGCGGCTATGAATTTCCGTTTGAAGAACATGGGATACAATGCAGCAGAGCAATTTACACAAGACTTGAATAATTTAATAGGTCATAATAGTAGCATGAATGATTAAATAGAGAAAGCATCTCCGTAGCCAAACAGACATTACAAAAATCGTGTTTGGTTGCGGAGTTGTCTTTTTGAAAGTAGGGGAATTATGGGTAATGGTGTTCAGCCACTTGATCCAGTGGCGATTCAAATTGGTAATATATCTGTCAAATGGTACGGAGTTATTATTGCTTCGGCTGTTGTTATTGCGTTACTTCTTGCTTTAAGTGAAGCTAACAAGCGCAAAATGGATAAAGAGATTATTGTGGATTTGTTGATTTGGGCAATTCCGATTTCGATTATTAGTGCTCGAATTTACTATGTTATTTTTGAGTGGGATTTCTATAAGAATAATTTAGGCGAAATAGTGAAGATTTGGCACGGAGGTATTGCTATATATGGTGCGCTAATTGGTGCGGTTTTAACGGCCATTATTTTTTCACGGATTAAAAAGATTTCATTTTGGCAACTTGCGGATGTTGTTGCGCCAAGTTTGATTATTGCACAAGCGATTGGACGTTGGGGAAACTTTATGAACCAGGAAGCGCATGGTGCTGAAACAACTCGAGCTTTTCTAGAGGGACTTCATCTGCCAGACTTTATTATCAACCAGATGTACATAGATGGTGCTTATTATCAACCGACTTTCTTATATGAGAGTTTATGGAATGTGCTTGGATTTATTATTCTATTAATTATTCGTCGCACAAAAATTCGTCGTGGGGAGTTATTCCTCGGTTATGTTATTTGGTATTCGTTTGGAAGATTCTTTATTGAAGGAATGCGGACAGACAGCTTAATGTGGGGTGACTTTAGAGTTTCGCAAGTACTATCTTTACTTCTTATTGTTCTGTCCATTGGCATCATTATTTATCGTCGTGTGAAAATGAACCCGCCGTATTATATGGAAGATAAATTTGGTAAAGTAGTTAAAAAGAAATAAAAGTTAGAGATTTTCGAGTTTGATTAAGAAAGGAAGAAATTATGACTGGGAAAATTACTACATTGTTGTTTGACTTAGATGGGACACTTATAAACACAAATGAATTGATTATTAAGACGTTCCAAGTGACGTTACAAAAATTCTTGCCGGACCGAGTTTTTACTAGAGAAGATATTTTACCATTTATCGGGCCTTCTTTAATGGAAACGTTTCGGGAAATAAATCCAGCGCATGCTGATGAAATGCGCGCTTTTTACCGAGAATATAATTTGAAGCATCATGATGATCTAATTTTAGAATATGATGGAGTTTATGAAGCAATTAGGGCTTTATATGAAGAAGATTATAAACTAGGTATTGTATCGACGAAAATGTATGATACGATTATGCGTGGACTTAAAGTGACAGGCTTAGATAAATTTTTCCAAGTGGTCATTGGGTTAGATCAAGTTTCTAATGCTAAACCAGATCCAGAAGGTATTGAGATGGCTCTTTCGCTGTTAAATGCGACGAAAGAAGAAGCGATTATGATTGGTGATAATTATCATGATATTGAGGCTGGGAAAAATGCGGAAACGTTAACTGCGGGTGTGGCCTGGGCGATTAAAGGTCCAGAACATTTGGCGCAGTTCCAACCAGATTTTATGTTAGAAAAAATGAGCGATTTACTCGCAATTGTTAGGGACGAGGAATAAATTTTGCGGCGGCTGGATAGGTTTAAGGCACCCGATGATACAGTCAACACCCTTTTTCAAGTGTATAAAACAATTTCTTTTTGGAAGGTTTTGAAGAATACCTTAGTAATTGAATTTGGTCGTTTTTTTCCGTGGATGGGCGGTAAGCGTGCAATTTATCGCGCATGTCTTGGAATGGAAATTGGCGAGAAGACTGCCATTGCCTATAAGGTTATGCCGGATTTATTTTTTCCGGAAAAGATTATGATTGGCGAAAACTCGATTATTGGTTATCATACAACTATCTTGACGCATGAATATTTACTTTCGGAGTATCGCGTTGGGGAAGTGGTGATTGGCCGGGATGTGATGGTTGGCGCGAATGTCACTATTCTTCCAGGTACTGTAATTGGAGACGGTGCGGTGATTGCCGCTGGTGCGCTTGTATCAGTGGATGTCCCTGCTGGTAGTTTTGCTTATGGAAATCCGTTAATAATAAAAGAAAAAGCTGCTTTGACGTAAAAGTTGTAGTAGCTTTTTTGTCGCCCAAAGTCATAAATTCTATGTTATACTCATTAGGATAAAGGTAATGTTGGAGGTGGAAAAATGGAAAAAGACAAAAAAACACCCGCAAAAATCTATCCATTTTATCCAAATGGTCAGTTTTATTTTGAACGCGGTGTGGAAGCGTTTCGTGATCAAAGAATTAAAGAAGCAATCAGGTATTTAGTACGGGCATCTGAACTTGAGCCGGGAGAAGCGGTTATTCTTTGTCAGCTGGCAATATGTTATACAGAAATTGGGCAATTTCATAAATCGAATCAGCTACTTAGAGATGTTTTGGAACAACGCAATGGGAACATGGAATACTGCTATTATTTTATTGCGAATAATTTTGCGTATATGAAAGATTATCGGAGAGCACTACAATATGCTAACCGTTATTTGGATAGCGCAACGGATGATGAATATACCGAGGAAGCGAAAGATTTAATTGAAGTATTATTAGAAGAAACGCCTTTTGGTGAAACTATTGAAAATGGTTTTTCTAAATTAGAGCAAGAATTCTATTCGTATAAAAAAGAAATTAACCGCTATTTGGCGGAAGAAGATAGTGCATCGGCTTGTGATATTTTAAGAAAAGTCATTGACGAAAAACCGAATTTTTGGCCTGCTTATAATCAACTTGCTTCTCTTTATTTTGAACAGTTGAAAGAAGAAGAGGGCGTCAGAGTTTTAAGTGATTTATTAGCGCGAAATCCGGGGAATCTTTTAGGTATTTGTGATTTATTTATTTATCATTTTTACAAAGGGAATCGCAAGGAGGCGGATGAGCTCTATCTTGAACTTCGGGATGTGTTGCCAGTTTTAGCGCATCACAAAGAGAAGCTTGGTCTTATTCATGCGATGATGGGGAATTATGAGGAAGCGGACGATTTGCTTGAACAAGTGGCTGATTTGGAAGTAACGGAGCGTAGCAAGTATTATTATTTTCGTGCGAAATCTTCCTACTATTTAGGTGTTGTTGAAGGGGCGAAAATGTTTTGGCATTCCTTTTTAGAGTGTGATTTGTATGAAGATGTTCGATTTCCATGGGAGCAAGAGGTAGATTTAACGAATGACACGCGACTTGTGCTTGATATGCTTCAAGAGAATGATGATTTAATTCATATGCTAGGTGTTTATGCGTTAACTATTTCTGGGAATCGTCCAGAGTTAGTGTTATTCCATCCATTACTCGATATGAGCGATTGGTCTTACATGGAGCATTTATTGTTTACTAATTTTGATTATTTTCCAGATGGCGCAATCGAACAAAATGGTTATTTGATTGCCAAAGCGATGATTATTTTAAGAGAGCATGGTATTTTGTTAAATGAAGAAAATATGGCGTTGTATAAGAAGCTGTTTTCTTTAGTTTTAAACGATGCGGGGAAAGATTTAATACTTGGTCGTTATACGATAGAGACAGTGGCGAGCGCGATTGCAAAGTTATTTTTACCGCAATTGAAACTTCAATTAGTAGAAGAATTTGAATGTGGCAAATGTGCACGAGATATTGAGCGCGTCCTGAGCAGATAAATAGACCTTTTTGCTATTCCGTATTAGGATTAATTTAGGCTAACTATTGTATACACATAAACGAGGAGGGCAAAAAGAATGGCTAGTGAAGAAAAAATTTATGATGTGATTATTATTGGAGCGGGACCAGCTGGAATGACAGCTGCTTTATATACTTCCCGTGCAGATTTAGATACGTTAATGATTGAACGCGGTGTACCCGGCGGACAAATGGTTAATACAGCAGAGGTAGAAAATTACCCTGGATTTGATAGTATTTTAGGGCCAGATTTATCCGACAAGATGCTTAGTGGTGCAAAACAATTTGGCGCTGAGTATGCTTATGGCGATATTAAAGAAGTTGTTGACGGAAAAGAATTTAAAACAGTAACGGCTGGATCGAAAACCTATAAAGCTCGGGCGATTATTATTGCGACTGGCGCTGAACACCGCAAACTTGGTGCAGCTGGTGAAGAAGAGCTTAGCGGACGCGGCGTTTCTTATTGTGCTGTTTGTGATGGCGCGTTCTTCAAAAATCGTGAATTAATCGTGGTTGGCGGCGGAGATTCTGCAGTTGAAGAAGGAACTTATTTGACTCGTTATGCAGATAAAGTAACGATTGTACACCGTCGTGATAAATTGCGTGCACAACAAATTTTACAAGATCGTGCTTTTAAAGATGAAAAAGTGGATTTCATTTGGAATAGTACAGTAGAAGAAATTGTTGGCGATGGCAAAAAAGTAACTGGAGCCAAAATTGTTTCTACAGTGGATGGCTCCGAATCTATTATGCCAGTGGATGGTGTTTTCATTTATGTTGGACTTGTGCCACTTACGAAAGCATTCTTAAACCTAGGTATTACAGACGATGAAGGTTATATTGTTACAGACGAGGAAATGCGGACAAATCTTCCTGGTATTTTTGCAGCCGGGGATGTTCGTGCGAAAAGCTTACGTCAGATTGTAACAGCGACAGGCGACGGCGGACTTGCTGGGCAAAATGCTCAAAAATATGTAGAAGAATTAAAAGAGTCATTAGAAGCTGAAGCAGCTAAATAATTGTAAAAAATGCAAATGGGTCTAGGATTATTTATCTTAGACCCATTTTTGCGTGACTATATGGACTTGAGTAGTGTAAAATAGAGGACAAAGACTATCGTTAGGAGAGATAAATAATGAGTATTGTTGTACTTGGTGGAGCTGGCTATATTGGTTCACATGCAGTAGATGAGTTAATTACTCGCGGATATGAAGTAGTAGTCATTGATAATTTAAGAACAGGGCATAAAGAATCTATTCATAAAAAGGCGAAATTTTATGAAGGAGATATTCGTGATAAGGCATTTTTAAGTTCGGTTTTTGAAAAAGAAACGGTAGATGGTGTGATTCATTTTGCTGCTAGTTCACTTGTAGGAGAATCAATGGAAGTGCCGCTAGATTATTTAAATAATAATGTTTATGGTACGCAAATTGTTTTAGAAGTGATGGAGCAATTTGGCGTGAAGCATATTGTCTTTTCTTCTAGTGCTGCTACATACGGGGAACCAGAACGTGTGCCGATTACGGAAGAGATGCCAACAAATCCGGAAAGTACTTACGGCGAAACGAAGCTAATCATGGAAAAAATGATGAAATGGTGCGACAAAGCGTATGATATGAAATATGTTGCACTCCGGTATTTTAATGTTGCTGGTGCCAAAGCGGATGGCTCGATTGGGGAAGATCACAAACCAGAATCGCACTTAGTTCCAATTATTTTACAAGTTGCGCTTGGTCAACGAGAAAAATTAGCGATTTACGGTGATGACTACAATACGCCTGATGGCACTTGTATTCGTGATTATGTACAAGTAGAAGATTTAATTGACGCGCATATTAAAGCGCTAGAATATTTGAAAAATGGCGGGGAAAGTAATATTTTCAACCTTGGTAGTAGTAATGGTTTTTCAGTAAAAGAAATGCTTGAAGCAGCTCGTAGTGTAACAGGTAAAGAAATTCCAGCTGAAGTTGTACCACGCCGCGCAGGAGATCCAGGAACATTAATTGCTTCTAGTGATAAAGCGCGTGAAATTCTAGGTTGGGAGCCTACTTATACAGACGTAAAAGATATTATTGCAACCGCTTGGAAATGGCACGTAGCTCACCCAAATGGCTATTAATAACTATGAAGGAAAGTGGTTTTCATCGAAGTAATCAAGAAACAATTTGGTGAATTTGAAGGGGAAACGGTCTGGCAATGGACGATGGTAAATGACCACGGTATGCGCATGAGTGTATTAAATTACGGAGCGATTGTTACTTCCCTAGAAACGAAAGATAAATTTGGCAATTTGGCGAATATTAGTCTTGGTTTTACGAGTCTAGATGATTATTTAGCACATTCGCCGTACTTTGGTGCGACGCTTGGTCCCGTTGCTGGTCGTATTAGTAATGGGCGATTTAAGCTAGACGGGAAACAGTTCCAACTGACTCAAAATGAAGGGAATAACCACCGGCATGGAGGCAAACTTAATTTTAGTAAGAAGATTTGGAATGTAACTGTGGAAAAAGAGCTTGATCAAATGGTGATGACTTTTGACTATTGCTGGGCTGACGGGGAAAATGGCTATCCGGGGAATATCAATGCTAGGATGACTTATACATTAAATAATAAAAATGAATGGCTAATTGATTATGAAGCAAAATGCGACCAACCGACTATTTATAACCCGAGCAATCATATTTATTTTAATTTGAGCGGAGAGACTGGTGCGACAGTTTTACAGCATCAGCTCTGGATTAATAGTGATAGATTCCTGCCTATAGATGAAGAGTCTCTTCCAATTGGGGAAAAACGTTCAGTGGAAAATACTATTTTTGATTTGCGTGCAGGTCGTGAAGTAGCAGAGATTACGCAAAGTCAGGATCAGCAAATAAAATTAGTTGGTGCGGGGCTAGATCATGCATTCATTTTAAAACATGAAAATGGTCGTCCAGATGCAGTTTTGTTTGATCCAAAGTCAGGACGGCGCTTAGAAATGGAAACAGAAGCGGATTCCGTATTAGTATATACAGCAAATAGTTTGACTAGTACTTTCGAGATAGACGGGTGCCCTGTACCAAAATATGCTGGTATAACGATGGAGACGCAAGGGTTAGTGGATGCGATTAATCAGGATGGATTTGGAGATATTATATTGCGGCCAGAAAAACCTTTCACATCTAGGACAGCTTTTCGTTTCACTGCGGAAAGCTGATAAATTTTAAATAAAGTAGTTTTAAATGGAGGGGTGTAGAGAATGAATTGGCAAGAAGAATACCAAAAATGGGTTGCTAATGACAAATTAGATAGCGCCTTACGAAAACAATTAACAAATATGGAAGCTAATGAAAAAGAACTGGAAGATAGTTTTTATCGTAATATGGAATTTGGAACGGCGGGAATGCGCGGTGTACTAGGTGTTGGAACGAATCGTATGAATATCTATACTATTCGTAAAGCTTCTCTTGGTTTAGCGCAATTTGTGGCGGAGAACGGGGAAGAAGCTAAAAAACGTGGGATAGTTATTGCGTATGATCCTCGTCATATGTCGCGTGAGTTCGCTTTTGAATCGGCGGCAGTATTAGGGCATCATGGTGTGAAAAGCTATGTTTTTGATGCACTTCGACCAACACCGGAACTTTCTTTTGCCGTGCGTTATTTAAATGCATTTGGCGGGATTGTTATTACAGCTAGTCATAATCCACCAGAATATAACGGTTACAAAATATACGGCGAAGATGGCGGGCAAATGCCTCCAACTGGCGCAAGTGCCGTAATTGATTACATAAATGCAGTAGAAGATATTTTTTCTGTAGAAGTGGCGAGCCAAGAAGTATTAATCGAAAATGGTTTGCTAGAGGTAATTAGTGAAAAAGTAGACCGTCCTTATTTGGAAAAATTAAAAGAGGTCATTGTTAATAAGGAACTTGTTAAGGAACGCGGGGAGGATTTGAAAATAGTTTTCACGCCGCTTCATGGTACTGGTGGAATTCTTGGCGTTCCAGCGCTTGAAAGTGTTGGTTTCACGAATATTGTTAAGGTTGACGAGCAATTCGTGAATGATCCTGATTTTGGGACAGTAAAATCGCCTAATCCGGAAAACCGAGAAGCCTTTTTACTGGCGATTGAATATGGCAAGAAGTTTGGTGGCGACATTTTAGTAGGAACAGATCCAGATGCTGACCGTTTAGGCGTGGCAGTTCGTAATCTTGACGGAGAATATGAAGTGTTATCTGGAAACCAAATTGGTGCGATTATATTACATTATTTATTAAAACAAAAGAAAGCGCAAAATGAATTACCGGCTAATGCAGCGGTATTGAAGTCGATTGTAACGAGTAATCTTGGAACGGAAATCGCGAAGCATTATGGCGCGGAAATGATAGAAGTTTTAACTGGTTTCAAATTTATCGCAGAACAAATCAAACATTTTGAAGAAACTGGTAAGCATACATTTGAATTTGGTTATGAAGAAAGTAATGGTTACATGGTTAAGTCGTTTACGCGTGATAAAGATGCGATTCAAGCGGTTCTTGCAATGGCGGAAGTTGCGCTCGTTAGCAAAGTAGAGGGCAGAACGTTACTAGAAGATTTAGAGCAAATTTACGATGAATTTGGTTATTACAACGAAGACCTAGTTTCCTTAACTTTAAGTGGTAAAGACGGTTCTCGGCGTATCAAAGAAATTACAAGCGGTTTCCGCGAGCAACTACCGACAAGTATGGGTGGATTCACTGTGGAACGTGTGGAAGATTATTTGAGAGGCGAAACAACTTGGATTGCGACTGGGAAAACCGAAGCAATCCATTTGCCAACAGCGGATGTTATTAAATGCTATTTTGAAGATGGTTCATGGTTCTGTTTACGTCCATCAGGCACAGAGCCGAAAATCAAATTCTACTTTAGTATTCGTGGCGAAAGTAAGGAAGAAAGTACCGCAAAATTAGAAAAAGTAAAAGCTGATTTGATGCAACATATCGAAGCTTAAAAAGAAAAATCCCGGAAACTCACTTTAGAGACTTTTCCGGGATTTTCTAGTGGGAAGTGTGCTAAAATGGAAGGTAGATATTATTTGTGCGAAAGGATGAGACAGATATGACTTCTAAACAATTAAAATTAGTAATCATTACTGGGATGTCTGGGGCAGGGAAAACAGTTGCAATGCAGTCTTTAGAAGATCTCGGTTATTTTTGTGTAGATAATTTACCACCAAGTTTACTTCCGAAATTCTGGGAGCTAATGAAAGAAAGCGACAAAATGGATAAAATCGCGCTCGTAATGGATCTTCGCGGACGAGAGTTTTTCGATTCGATTGAACCAGCACTTGATGAGTTAGATAATACCAATTTTATAACAACGAAAATTCTCTTTTTAGAGGCAGATGATAAGGTGCTTGTATCGCGTTATAAAGAGACGCGCCGCCACCATCCACTAGAGCCAAACGGTTCTGTGCTTGACGGAATTAATGCAGAGCGTGAACTGCTTAGTGATTTAAAAGGGCGTTCGCAGTTAGTTATTAATACGTCGAATATGGCACCACGTGAGTTACGCGAGCGAATTAATAATGAATTCCAAACCGAAGATAAAGATGTATTTAATGTACAATTGATGTCGTTTGGTTTCAAATATGGGATTCCGATTGATGCTGATTTAGTGTTTGATGTACGCTTCTTACCGAATCCACACTATATCGACAAAATGCGGCCGCTTACAGGGCTTGATGAAGATGTATATGAATATGTGATGAAATGGCCTGAAACGCAGACCTTTTTAGATAAGTTAGTAGATTTATTAATGTTTACACTTCCTTTTTACAAACGAGAAGGGAAGACGCAATTAGTTATTGCTATTGGGTGTACAGGAGGGCAGCATCGTTCTGTAGCCTTGACAGAGTTCGTCGGTAAAGCAATCCAACAAAAATATGAGACAACGATTTCACACCGAGATATGAAACGTAGAAAGGGCCGTTAATATGAAAAAGGAAACGAAACCTAGAGTAGTAGTAATCGGCGGTGGAACAGGCCTTCCTGTTATTTTGAAAGGTCTTAAAAAGAAGAATATCCATTTAACGGCTATCGTTACAGTAGCGGATGATGGTGGTAGTTCCGGTAAAATTCGTGAGCAAATGGATGTACTCCCACCAGGGGATATTCGTAATGTCATGCTAGCTTTATCCAATGTTGATCCACGTGTTGTCGATTTGTTCCAATATCGTTTTGCGGTAGATGGTGATTTATCGGGGCATGTTATTGGGAATTTGATTTTAACCGCTTTATCGCAATTGAATGATAGCTATGTCGATGCCATTAATGTTCTGGCAACAGTGCTTAAAATCCGCGGCAAAGTCATTCCAGCAACGGATCAACCGCTTATCTTAAATGCCGAAATGGAAGATGGTTCTATCGTGCACGGCGAGTCACTTATTCCATTACAAGGGAAGCATATTAATCGTGTTTATATCGAACCAGAAAATGTTAAACCATATCCGACAGCAGTAGAGGCAGTAAAAGAGGCTGATTTGATTGTTATTGGCCCAGGAAGTTTATACACAAGTATTTTACCAAATCTATTACTTACGGAATTAGCCGATGAAATTATCGCAAGCAAGGCTCCGAAAGTGTATATTACGAATATTTTAACGCAAATTGGCGAAACCGACTTTTTCTCAGATGCGGATCATATTAAAGTTATCCATGAGCATGTGGGGAAATCTTTTATAGATAAAACGTTAATTAATACGACGACTGTTCCGAAAGAACTTCTATTTCCAGAGGATGTTGCTCAAGTAGAGCATAATGCCAAGGGAATGGAAGAGCTTGGAGTAGAAGCCATTTATCAAGATTTTCTTTCTACAGAGGATGGCCTTGTGCGCCATGCTGCTGAAAAGGTAGCGGATGCGCTTTTAGCGTTGTTACCTGACCAAACTAATGAAAAGGAGTGAGTAAGCCATGTCATTTGCATCGGAAACCAAGAAAGAGTTAACCCATATGGACGTAAGTGATAGCGATGCAAAAGTGGAACTCGCAGCTTTTATTCGAATGAATGGCGCCATCTCGTTTTCGAATCAATTGGTGATTATGGATGTCCAAACCGAGAATGCCGCTATAGCTAGACGAATGTATCAATTATTAAAAGATTTATATGAAGTACCGATAGAACTACTTGTACGTCGAAAAATGAAATTGAAAAAAAATAATGTATATATCGTTCGCTTGAAGTCTGGCACGCGAGGGATTTTGGAAGATTTGCGGATACTAGAGCCACCGATGACGTTTACGAAATCGATTGATAGGGGATTTGTTAAGAAGAGAAGCGCCAAACGTGCTTATTTGCGCGGAGCCTTTTTGGCAAGTGGATCAGTTAATAATCCGGAAACTTCATCGTATCATTTAGAGATTTTTTCTGTTTATGAGGAACACAATGAGGCGATTTGCGCTTTAATGAACCAATTTGATCTCAATGCACGAACGCTTGAACGGAAAAATGGCTTTATTACCTATTTGAAAGAAGCGGAAAAAATCACGGAATTCTTGAGTATTATCGGAGCAACTAGCGCGCTTCTTCATTTTGAGGATGTTCGGATTATGCGAGATATGCGAAATTCAGTGAACAGGCTAGTAAACTGCGAAACAGCGAATCTCAACAAAACGATTAATGCGGCTGTCAGACAAATCGATAATATCAAGTATATCCAATCAACCGTTGGACTAGAAGCTTTACCAGAACGACTGCGTGAGATTGCAGCGCTTCGTATAGCTAATGAAGATGTTACCTTAAAGGAGCTAGGCGAAATGCTGACAACAGGTCAAGTAAGTAAATCAGGTATTAATCATCGTCTCCGGAAACTGGATCAGATTGCAGAGCGCCTTAGAAGCGGAGAAACACCAGCGCAAGTAGGACTGAAAATCAGTAATAGTTAATTAAAAGAAAAGGATGCGAATTAGAATGTCAAAATTATTTTCAGAATATAAATTAAAAGATGTAACGCTAAAAAACAGAATTGTTATGTCACCAATGTGTATGTATTCAGTAGAAAATAAAGACGGGATCGCAACAGACTTTCATTTTGCACACTATGTCTCGAGAGCTGCTGGTGGTACAGGACTTGTCATTTTAGAAGCTACGGCTGTTCAAGAGGTAGGCCGGATTTCTGAATTTGACTTAGGATTATGGAATGACGAGCAAGTTCCAGCTTTGAAAAAATTAGTAGATGGACTTCATTATCACGGAGCAAAAGCAGGAATTCAATTAGCGCACGCTGGAAGAAAAGCTGTTTTACCAGGCGAAATAGTGGCTCCTTCTGCTATTGCTTTTGATGAAAAGTCAGACAAACCAGTAGAGCTTACGAAAGAAGCGATTAAAGAGGTTGTGGCTGATTTTAAACGCGCCGCTTATCGTGCAAAAGAAGCGGGATTTGATGTTATTGAGATTCACGCCGCTCATGGTTATTTAATTCATCAATTTTTATCACCAATTACGAATCGTCGCGAAGATAATTATGGTGGACCTGCTGGCAATCGATATAAAATTTTAAGTGATATTATTAAAGCCGTGAAAGAAGTATGGGATGGTCCAATTATTGTTCGAGTTTCCGCTACTGATTATGCCCATGGTGGTTTACAATTAGAAGACTATATTCCTTTTGCAAAATGGATGAAAGCAGATGGCGTGGAGTTAATTGATGTTAGTACAGGTGGTTTAGTTAATGTGGCTCCGCCAGTTTTTCCAGGTTATCAAGTGCCATTTGCTGATGAAATTCGTCGTGGGGCTGGCATTGCGACCGGGGCGCTTGGGCTTATTACACGAGGCGAGCAAGCGGAAGAAATTTTGTGTAATGAACGAGCGGACTTAATTATTGTCGGTCGTGAATTATTACGAAATCCTTATTTTGCTAAAGATGCAGCCAAACAATTAGGCGAAACAATTGAAGGACCAAAACAATATTCACGCGCTTGGAAATAATTTAAAAGCTTGAAATCCTTTCTGGGATTTCAGGCTTTTTTTGAACTTTTTTGAACGAAAATCTACAAATGTTGTATATTTTTCAGCCTGTTTATGGTACCATGAATAATAGTTTTCAAGTTAGTTTAAAAATACACATATAAATTGACTGAAAATTGGAATTTAAGAGGGAGGAATTTTTATGACTAAAGTTAATTCTTTTTTCAGAAAAAAGAGTTTTCATAACCCAGCGACAGATAAACATCATTTGAACAAAACGTTAGGAGCGTTTGATTTAACGATGCTTGGAGTCGGAGCGGTTGTTGGGGGAGGGATATTTATTCTTCCAGGGCAAGTAGCTTCTGTCATTGCGGGGCCAGGAATTATTATTTCTTTTATTATTGCGGGAATTGCTTGCTGTTTGGCGGCACTATGTTATTCGGAATTTGCTTCTAAATTACCAGTTGCAGGTAGCGCATATACCTATAGTTACCATGTGTTCGGGGAAGGTGTTGCGTGGATTTTAGGTTGGTCGCTTATTTTAGAATATGGTTTGGCTGTTGCTGCAATCGCGAGTGGTTGGTCTTCTTATATGAAGAGTTTACTAGCAGGATTTGACTTACATATTCCAAAGGCGATCTCGTCAGCTTATGATCCAAGTGCTGGAACCTATTTTGACTTACTTGCATTTGTAGTGGTTATGGTAATTGGTATTTTACTTAGTTTCGGTATTCGCGAATCCACACGCGTGAATAATATTATGGTATTAGTAAAAATTGCGGTTGTTGTATTATTCATTTTAGTAGGTGCTTTCTACGTGAAACCTGATAATTGGACGCCGTTCTTACCATTTGGTGTACAAGGAGTTATTACAGGTGCTTCCACAGTCTTCTTTGCTTATATCGGCTTTGATGCTGTATCAAGCGCTGCAGAGGAAGTGAAAAATCCACAAAAAAATATGCCAATAGGAATTATTTCTTCACTGGCAGTCTGTACACTACTTTATATTTTACTTTCTGCAGTCTTAACAGGAGTTGTTCCTTATACTGCTTTAGTTGATGTTAGTGCCCCTGTTGCTTTTGCGCTACAAGCAATTAATCAAAACTGGATTGCTGGTTTGTTATCGGTTGGTGCGATTGTTGGAATGACAACGGTTGTACTCGTTATGTCCTATGGTGGTACACGCTTGTTATTCGCAATGGGGCGTGACGGATTATTACCAAAATCGTTCTCAAAAATAAGTAAAAATGACACACCTGTTAGAAATACGATGATTTTTGCAACAGTAATGGGGCTAATTGCTTCTACTGTACCGATGGCAGATTTAGCACAATTAATTAACATTGGGACTTTGTTTGCTTTTGCCATGGTTTCTATTGGGATTTTCTTTTTACGAAGAAATCCAGACTTGAATCAAAAAGGATTTAAAACACCATTTTATCCTGTAGTACCAGCTCTTTCCTTCTTGCTTTGCGTTTATTTAATGGTTAATTTATCTAAAACAACCTGGATTGCATTTGGTATTTGGTTCGTATTAGGTATTTTAGTTTATGTATTTTATGGAAGAAGACATTCAGCGCTTCGTATAAAATAAGTGAATAAAAAAGAGGTTTTGCATTTTCGCAAAACCTCTTTTTTATTCACTTAACCTTTTAAACCAGATTTGTTAATGATGATATCATCAATTAAGCCGTAATCTTTTGCTTCTTGTGCAGTCATGAAATTATCACGATCTGTATCGCGAGCAATGACTTCATACGGTTGACCAGTTTTCTCAGCCATAATCGTATTCATACGTTCTTTGATTTTTAAAATGTGACGAGCAGCGATTTCGATTTCAGTTGCTTGACCTTGAGCACCGCCAAGTGGTTGGTGAATCATAATTTCTGCATTTGGTAAGGCAAAACGTTTACCACTTGCACCAGCTGTTAGTAGGAATGAGCCCATTGAAGCAGCCATACCCATACCAATTGTTTGCACGTCCGCTTTAACGAAATTCATTGTATCGTAAATGGCCATACCAGCTGAAATACTTCCGCCTGGTGAATTGATATATAAGAAAATATCTTTTTCAGGATCTTGCGCATCTAGGAATAATAATTGAGAAACGATCGAATTTGCCACGTTATCATCAATTGCAGATCCTAACATAATAATTCTGTCTTTTAATAAACGAGAATAAATGTCGTATGCACGTTCACCGCGGCTAGTTTGTTCGATTACTGTTGGAATTAAGTTCATATCAAGATTCCTCCTGTTAAATGTAAATTTAAAATTAGCTTTGTTTATATCATACACGAATGGTCAAACTAGGTCAAACGATAAAGTCTGAAGCAAACTATTTCAATAAAAATTAACAAAAAGGTATAATGAACTATACTGAAAGGAAGGTGCATCATGAAGAAAATTACCAAAATAGGAATGTTTTTTGCTGTGTTTATGTTAGCTGTAGTTCTTTTTGAAACAACTGCTTCGGCTCATGGATACATATCAAAACCTGCAAGTCGTGTATATTTAGCAAACAGGGGGATTAATGTTGGGGTTGGAGCAGCGCAGTATGAACCGCAAAGTGTCGAGGCTCCAAAAGGTTTTCCGGTAAGTGGACCTGCTGATGGGAGTATCGCGGGCGGCGGGAAATATTCACTCTTAGACGCTCAAACTGTAAACCGCTGGGCAAAAGTAGATCTAGAATCAGGTCCACTAACTGTAGAATGGACATTAACTGCGCCACATAGAACAAGTAGTTGGCAATATTTTATTACTAAAAAAGGTTGGGACCCCAATAAACCGTTAACTAGAGCATCATTAGAGCCACTAGCAACAATTGAATCGGATGGAAGCGTACCAAATGCTTTAGCAAAACAAGAAATTAATATTCCAGATGATCGTTCAGGATACTATATCATTTTGGGCGTTTGGAACATTGCTGATACAGGAAATGCATTTTATCAAGTAATTGATGCAAACATTATTAATTCTAATGTAGCACCGGTTGTTGACAACGAAGCACCAACAGAACCGACTAATTTAGCAGCAACTACTACCGCTAAAAAAGTAAGTTTAACATGGACTGCTTCTACCGATAATATAGGAATCAAAGGCTATGAAATTTTACGAAATGGTGTAGTAATCGGAGAAAGTCAAACGGCTTCGTATGAAGATACCACTGTAAACGCAAGTACTACTTATACTTACACTGTGCGAGCAAAAGATTTTGCAGGAAATAAATCAACTCTAAGTAGCGGTCTGAGTGTGACGACAAAAGAAGCGCCGGCAGTGGACAACGAAGCACCAACCGCGCCGAAAAGTTTAATGTCACATGGGCAAACAGATACTACTATTGCTCTTTGCTGGCAAGCTTCAACAGATAATGTAGAAGTGAAAAATTATGAAATTTATCGTAATAATGTAAAAATCGCAACATCCACAAAAACCATGTTTGATGATACAAAATTAGTAAGTAACACGAGTTATAAATACAAAGTGTATGCAGTAGATACATCTGGAAATCGTTCATTAGTAAGTAATGAAATCACTGTTAACACAAAACCACTAGATCCAATGAACACATGGAAAGCGGATCAAATTTACTACGCTGGTGATCAAATTTATTATAAAGGCGTTCTCTATACAGCGAAGTGGTGGACAAAAGGCAACGCACCAGACACAAGCGATGTTTGGAAAAATGAAAGCACAGAAATCCCAGCTTGGAACGCTCTAAAAGCCTACAATGGCGGAGATAAAGTTATTTATAACGGAAAAACATACCAAGCAAAATGGTGGGTTAGAGGCGCAAAACCAGACAGCTCTTCCATTTGGACATTAGTAAATTAATACTTGAGCCAGCAAATCTTCGGAGGCGCTGGCTTTTTCACTTAAAATAAAACTTGTAAAACCCTCTAAATTTCGCTATAATTATTATTCGTACGGTAAGCATTTTGAATCTACATATAGCCCTCGTGGTGCAACGGATAGCACGTAAGATTCCGGTTCTTAAAATGGGGGTTCGATTCCCTCCGAGGGCATAAAATAAAGTGTTGTAAATATTGGAAAACCAATGTTTACAGCACTTTTTTTCAAATTTCAAATAAACTGTTAGGAGCATGGAAGCGCGATTAAAAACGGAGTATTCAACATTTCATTACATTTTTGGTTATACAGTGGATTAACATGTTACACTTTTATCAGAACCGAATTTATTACATAAAAGGAGTAGATTGAAGATGGGGAAATCGAAAGTAATAGAATATACTTTATTAACTATGCTGTTATTAGTTGCATTTGCAGCGTCTATCATTAATTATTGGTTGTTTTGGCCGATTTTGATAGTAGGATGCTTAATTCATGCTTTTTGTATGATGGATAAGAAAGATGTTTTACGGGTGGATCTAATTATTATCGCGGTCTTAGTTTTACTTAATAATTTTTATCTATACAAATAAGAACAGCATGCCCATAGTCGAATGAAAAAATTAAAAAAGTCGCTGTGTCAGTACACCACAAATACAACCTAGAAATGAGGGGATTAATTTAATGAAGAAAAAGTTATGGGTCATTATCATTTTACTATTTATCTGTGCGTTAGTATTCGGTGGGAAGTGGCTACTCGATAGAGACAACCTTGTAGAAATGATGGAAGTTGATGAGGTTCTATACATAGTGACCAAGGAACCAGCAAATAAAGAAGACGCTTTAGAGAAAATTGGCGAGATAGAGCATAAAATAAAAAGCTACCAAATACCAGATGAAAATTTCACTTCGAATTATTTAAATGAAGGAACAGAACTTTATAAAGCGAAAAATGGGGAAGATTCACCAAGAACTATTTTGTATAAAGAAGAGGGCGAATTTTACATTGCTTCAGAGGCTGCAAGACAACCTATGCAAGAGCAATGAGTCAAAAAAACATCTTACACCATGGTGTAAGATGTTTTTCTTTTATTTAAAGATTGTATTTTTTACTTTCCAATCTTCTAGTTTAATGAAAACCCAGAAACCATAAATTCCAATAGTAATAATTGTTAGCAAGAGCCATTTAATCCAGTGACCAAAAAGTCCAACCGCAGAACCTTGGAATTTCAAGCGTCTTCCTTCAATAACTGTATGGTTGATTTTCCAACCATAAACCATACATAAAGCCCATGGATAGCAAATTCCAATCGTACAAATCGTCACCAAAGTGCCAAGAATTGTCCAACCAATATATTGCAGTAAACCTCCATCAAAAAATGATGTTCTCCCGTTTCGTGTTTCGATATTACCTAATTCTCCCATTTTGCAAACCAACTTCCCTTTATTATTTATATAATCGTTAGAACGTTTATACCCGCTTAATAAACACTAATATTGATATTAACATAAATGAATCGAGAAGAGAATACTTGATTTGATTTTTTGTGAATTATGAGGGGAAATAAATCTCGGATAACTAGCGTATGCGTTTTGTTTTGAGATTCTTTTTGGTAAACTATTGTTGTGATTATATGCACAATAAATGAAAACTAACAGAGATTACAAAAGGAGTTGTTCCAGTGAGCCGAATCGACATCGAAGAAATACGAGATTTTGCATTCGAACTACGCGCAGCCAACCAAACAGGAAGAAAAATCATCCAAGGCGTCAAAACCACCGTGACAAACTACATAGAAGATGATAGTTTAAAAGGGAAGGCCGTGGAATCCTCCAAAAATTATTATCAAATGACGTACATTCCACTCTGCGACACGATAACCGAGGCAATGAATGAGAGTGAGGAAAGGTTGAAGAGGTACATCCAAGACTTTCACGACCAAGTAGATCCTTCTCCTAATGCTAAAATTGACGCAGATGGTTTATATGAACTCGGCCAAATGATTGACCGCATTGAAAGCAAGAAAGAAGCACTGTACCAACGAATGAACAGTAGTACAGAAGGCCAAATGCAAACCTATCGTTCCCAGTTAGCAACCGCATATAAGCAGGAAAATATTTTAGAGAAATATTTGGCTTTTGAACAAAGTCATGGGGCTTTTTTTGACCATTTGACGGATTTAGTGCAAGGTATCCAGCAAACTGTTCGAGAGTTACAATCAAATATCCAGTTTAATAGTCAGACTGGTGGCTATGATTTAACTAAATTGAATTTTGCCACTGTGAACCGAATGCGAAAAACGTTAGGAAAAGCGAGTGCCACTGATACGACCATTTATGATTTTGCGGCTTATAGTAAAGTAAAACAAGGCGGTATGTGGATTCTTTCAAAAGATGGGAAAGTGGATATTAAAGCAACAGAGGCTTATAATACAGCCAGTTTTAACGGTGAGCTACCAAAAGAAAATAACCAAGCCACGGAAGAAGGCGAGTTGTTAAAAGCTACACTAGAATCATTGAAGCAAAATAAAGATCCGATAACTGGTCAAGAAATAAGTAAAGCGCAAAGTTTTGGGATTTTAACCTCATTGGTTTTTGGCTACACGACGAAAGCTTATCGAGGAAAGAAATTCACTATACCGAAAAGTACATTGAAACAATCTAATAAAGCTAGCTAAGTGTCCAATTTCGAAGAGCATTTGAAAAGAGAAAAATTAGAGAAAATTAACAAGAGTGGGAAAAAGCGGAGCAGAAATTTAATCGACGATAAGGATAAAATTGCAGAAGACATCAGAAATATAAATAAAAAATATTCTGTTGGGATTGAGCAAAACAATTCAATAGATAATATAATTAATTCTGCCTCATACTATGAAGATGAATGGGAGCAAGCTTCAGCAGTAACAAGAAGTATCGCAGAACATGCATTTGTAGATGGCAATAAGCGAACGGCATTTGATACCTTAAACATGTTATTAGAAGATTTAAAATTAAGTTCACCCTTAAATACTTCACAAAAATGGGATTTGATAAATAAATTAGGAAAAGGAGATATAAAAGATGTGTCAGAAATTGCAAACATTCTTAAAGGAAAATAAAGCTAATTTGTTTTTAAAATATGATTCTGTTCGAGAAAATAGCAAGTACACAGTTATGTTGTTTGATACTGAAAAAAATGAACGAGTATTTGGTGGAGATACGGACTCAATAATAGAGACAGAGCAAGATTTTATAAAAAACACTGAACTGAATTTGGATTTTACTGAAGTTAATGAGTTGTTTTTCAAAATCAAAAATGCAGTAAAGTCAAATACGGATAATGTTGTAATGTTATCTATTAATTATTCTGAGGATAGTTTAAAATACAGTGTATATATAGATAATGAGAAGGATACCAGTCATAAAGTTTTTCTTTCTTATACAGAATTAAAAGATTTTGTGAGGGCAAATTATGAATGAACAACTAATAATAGAAATCAACCACTATTTGCAGAAATTAACAGAAAATGTTGTCAAACCTATGTATGGAATTAGAGATGAAAATTCGTTACATTTAATTTTTCAATCCTTAGATCAAGAAGTTTTTGGTGTGGAATTGCACCCTACTATTTTTGATAAAGCATCCTATTTATGGTATTCCTTAGCTAATTATCATTGCTTTTATAATGGAAATAAACGAACGGCTTTAGTGACAACGTATCTTTACCTAAGATTAAATGGTTTCAACTTAAAGATAGATAGTCGCTTTTATGATATCTCTATGAATATTGTAGAATTCCATATGGAACAAGAGAAAATTAAAGAAATTATACAAGAAAACACTATCGAAACTTTAAAACTTCCTTCTAAAAATATGCTAGAACATTTGGAAATCGAAATAAATAATGATAGTCCTTTTAAAGAAGTGATTGTCAAATTATCTCAGACTTAATAAAGGTTTGTGTTCAAAAGATACTAGCATAAATGTAACGATGATAACTTTAGTAGGAGTTGTCTTGGTTTCTTCCCATCAAAAACTTTCCCTACTTCCCCCCGCCATTTTCTGGTAAAATATAAATCAGCAAGGGAGGCGCTTATTTTGGCTGCTAGTTTGAAAGACCGATTAGAAAAAGAAGTAAGAACTTATAGTGCGGACAATGATTTGACCGTTCAAACAATTGATTTTTTATATGCAGGGCCTCATATGCGAGGTAGACACTCGCTTATTCTTGCGTTCACGGAAGCGGGTATTTTTACGTTTGTTTTTAAATTGAGTGACGCGGAAATGCACTTTTTGGATGGGAAGACGGTCCAGCAAATTGCACTGGAGAAAAAGAAATTGGTTTATCGTTTATATATTCGTGCAGTGACCGAAGAAGGAGAGCTAGAGGAAGGGAAATACCTTGTTAGTAAACGTGTTCTAGGCCGCAAGTGGCATAAGGAAACGCTAGAAAAACTAATTAATAAAAATCTTCCATTGCTAACTGCAACAAAATAAGAAAGGTGGGGTGATGATGGAAAAGAAGCGGACTCGAGCAGAAGAATTAGGAATAACCAGAAGGAAAATCCTTGATACAGCAAGGGATTTATTTATGGAAAAAGGGTACCGGGCAGTCTCGACACGAGAAATTGCTAAAATTGCCAAAATTACCCAACCAGCACTTTATCACCATTTTGAAGATAAAGAATCCCTTTATATTGAAGTAGTTCGTGAATTGACGCAAAATATTCAAGTGGAAATGCACCCAATTGTGCAAGCGAGCAAAGCAAAAGAAGAACAACTGCATGATATGTTAATCATGTTAATTGAGGAGCATCCCACCAATATTCTACTAATGATTCATGATATTCTTAATGAAATGAAGCCAGAAAATCAATTTTTACTTTACAAATTATGGCAAAAAACCTATTTAGAACCATTTCAACAATTTTTCGAGCGATTAGAAAATGCTGGCGAACTGCGTGATGGTATCAGTGCTGAGACTGCTGCGAGATACTGTTTGTCTACTATTAGCCCTCTTTTTTCAGGGAAAGGCAGTTTTGCGCAAAAGCAAACGACTACAGAACAAATCGATGAATTAATCAACTTAATGATGTTTGGCATATGTAAAAAAGAGGTATAATTTAGCGTGCTTCTTTTTTTGGCGTTTCACTTATCAAATGATAAGCGAAAAAATAAGCAAACCAAAGGGGGATTTATAATGAAAGATGGATTTTTAAGTAAAATTGCCAGTGGAGTTGGTGGCAAGAAAGGTCGTTTTATAACATTAGGTATTTGGATTATCGCCATTATTATTTTACAGTTTTTCTTTCCAAAAGCAGCTGATTACAAAGATGACGCAGCGAAAGATTTACCGAATTCAGAGCCTTCTGTTGTCGCCCAAAAGCTCATCGATGACAAATTTGCTGGAACAGACGGGGTGCCAGCACTTATCACTTGGTATCGTTCAACTGGTTTAACAAACGAAGACTTAGTTAATATTCAAAAATACAGCAAAGAATTGACCGAAAACCCAGTAGACTATCAAAAAATGGCAGTTCCTTACGATAAAATGCCACCAGTTGCGCTCAAGCAGCAAGTTTCTAAAGACGGAACCACTTTTATTCAAACCGTTATTATGAAAGACAGTGCGACTTCAGACCAACTAGCAAAAAGTTTCAAACAACTTGAATCAGCGGCTAAAACGACCATTGGAGAAAACCCATTTGCACAGAAAGTATCTGCTGATAATACGCTTGTTGCTCGGACAACTGGACCGGCTGGTATTAGCGTGGATGCAAGTGGACTATTTAAAGATGCGGATGTTTCGCTGTTAATCGGAACAGTACTGCTTGTTTTAGTCTTTTTACTAGTAATTTATCGTTCGCCAATTTTAGCATTAATTCCTTTGATTGCAGTTGGTTTTGCCTACTTAGTAATTACGCCGATTCTTGGTTTACTTGCGAAAGAAGGCATCATCACATATGGCTCACAAGGGCTTTCGATAATGACCGTGTTACTATTTGGCGCCGGAACGGATTATTGCTTATTCTTAATATCCAGATTCCGCAGCCATCTGCACACCGAGAAAAATCGTTTCCAAGCATTTAAAGAAGCATTTAGCGGAACAGCAGGCGCAATTGCACTTAGTGGATTAACTGTAATGGCTGCACTACTTCTATTATTAGCAGCAGAATATGGTTCATTCCACAATTTCGCCGTACCATTTAGTTTAGCGATTTTCATTATGATGATTTCCTCGCTAACACTCGTTCCAGCGCTTCTAGGCATATTCGGTCGTGTATCATTCTGGCCATTTGTCCCAAGAACCGTAGAAATGGAAGAAACTCGTGCAAAGAAAAAAGGCAAAACACCAAAACATCACAAAGAAAACCGTTTTTGGCATAAAATTGGAGAAATGTCCGCGAAACATCCCGTGCGCATTTTAATTATCACGTTGATTATTTTAATTGGATGTGGCATTTTTACAACACAAGTTAAATACACGTATGATACACTTTCGACATTCCCGGAAGATATGCCATCTCGGGAAGGATTTACTTTAATTAGTAATCATTTCGGTGCAGGTATGCTTGCGCCAATGGAAGTAGTGGTAAACTCTAAAGAATCAATGAAGAGTTCACTGGAAAATGTGGACGGAGTTGCATCAGTTACTGACCCAGAACGAAGCAAAGGTTACCAAAAATATACACTTATTTTAAAAGATAATCCTTATAGCAATGAAGCGATGGATGTCGTTCCGAAAGTGCGAGCGGCTGCCGACAAAGGAAATGACGTATACATCGCCGGACAAACTGCGACACAATATGACGATCGCGCGGTGACAGAGCACGATGAAAAAGTGATTATTCCACTTGTTGTCGCTTTGATTGCGATTTTACTTCTATGCTACTTACGCTCGATTACAGCAATGCTTTACTTAGTTGCTACCGTTCTCTTGTCCTTCGTTGGAGCGCTCGGCCTCGGTTGGGTCATTATTCATTACGCAATGGGAGTGGAGGCAATTTCTGGCTTAATTCCGCTCTATGCCTTTGTTTTCATCGTTGCACTTGGGGAAGATTACAATATCTTTATGATTTCTAGTATTTGGAAAAATAGCAAGAAAATGCCGCTTCGAAAAGCAATTACAGAAGGAGTTGGTCAAACTGGTGGGGTTATCACATCTGCAGGTTTAATTTTAGCAGGAACTTTCGGAGTTCTAACCACGCTGCCAATTCAGCTCTTAGTACAATTTGGCTTAATTACGGCAATTGGTGTCTTGCTCGATACATTTATCGTCCGCCCGTTCCTAGTTCCATCGATTACAGTGCTCCTTGGAAAATGGGCATTCTGGCCAGGTAAACAGCATAAAATGACAAAATGAAAACGTCTTTGAAAAATCTCTTGTCTATTCCCCTGAAAAGTATATAATAGATGTATCTAAAAGGAGGAACGACAGAAAATGAGAGTAATTGATACCCACTGTGATGCGCTTTACAAGCTACAGGCTGGAAAAGGAAAATACACTTTTCAAGATGCGGAAGAACTTGATGTGAACTTTGAAAGGCTAATAGAGGCTAAAATGTTGTTACAAGGATTTGCCATTTTTCTTGATGAAGATATCCCTGTTGAACATAAATGGAAAAAAGCGGTTGAGCAAGTTAATATCTTTAAACAACACGTATTGCATAAAGGTGGAATTATCCATCACGTGAAAAAATGGTGTGATTTAGAAAATTTACCTGAAGATAAAATTGGCGCAATGTTAACATTAGAAGGCATTGAACCAATTGGACGTGATTTAGATAAATTAACGCAATTACTTGATGGCGGCGTATTATCTGTCGGACTAACGTGGAACAACGCCAATTTGGCAGCGGATGGCATTATGGAAGAACGTGGCGCAGGACTAACTCGCTTCGGAAAAGACATTATCCATCTTTTAAATGAAAGAAAAGTATTCACGGATGTTTCTCACTTGAGTGTAAAAGCTTTTTGGGAAACGTTGGAACAAGCTGAATTTGTGATTGCTAGTCATTCCAGCGCCAAAGCGATTTGCTCTCATCCTAGAAACTTAGATGACGAACAAATCAAAGCGATGATTGAGCATGACGCAATGATTCATGTAATCTTCCATCCACTTTTCACAACCAATGATGGGGTGGCTAATACAGAAGATGTCATTCGCCACATTGACCATATTTGTGAGCTTGGTGGGCTGAAAAACATTGGTTTTGGTTCAGATTTTGACGGCATACCAGACCATGTCAAAGGCCTCGAACACGCCGGTAAATACCAAAGCTTCCTTGAAACACTGGAAAAACACTACACTAAAGAAGAGATAGAAGGATTTGCATCGCGCAACTTCTTAAACCATTTACCAAAATAAACGAAAGTCCAAGCGCCGTAAGAAGTGCTTGGATTTTTTTTGAAATAGAACCAAGAGAATGTGCTGTAATTTGAAAAATGGCATGTTATAATGAAAACTATAAATGGAATTTAGTTTGGTATAGGTATATCAGACGAATTTTTAATGGAGGTTTTAATGTGCGTTTAGAATCTAATTTCGTCCAAAAGCAACAACAAAAGCAATCACAGAAATTAAATATGACGCAACAATTGTCCCAGTCTATTGCAATGCTTCAATTTGCAACGGCTGATCTAGTGGCATTTTTAGAAGATAAAGCACTCGAGAACCCATTAATTGAAGTGATTCCAGGCTCGGATTTTGTAACAGACTTTTCTTACAGTAGTCGAAAAAGTGCTGGAAGTTCTGATGATACAGATTGGCTAGAACAAATAGCTGACAATAAGCTGACATTAGCCGATGCGCTAAAAGAACAGCTACATTTAATGGATGTAACGCAAACACAAAAAATTATCGTCTTATATTTAATAGAAAGTTTAAATGATAATGGTTATTTACAAATAGATTTAAAAGATGTCAGTGCGGCGCTTTTAATGGATGATTATAGTGTGCTAGAAGGCCTAGAAATCTTGCAAAGCATGGAGCCAGCTGGCGTTGGGGCAAGAGATGCGCGTGAATGCATTTTACTACAAATCGAACGCTCGCCGGATGCTCCATATATTGCCTATGATGTGATCCAAAAATTCTTCACGGAATTCGCAGAGAAAAAATGGAAGAAAATCGCTGCAGAAATGGATGTTAGCTTGCAAGACATTCAAGAAGTTTCCGATTACATTCAAACCTTAAATCCAAAGCCAGGTTCTGAGTTTGAGTCTGAACGCGTCCAATACGTTGTCCCAGACTTGATTTTACTCCAACATGAAGATGAATTTGCTGTTTCACTAGCAAAACAATTTCTGCCGCAAGTTCGTTTCCAAGAAGCATACTACGAAACGATGCGAGCAACTGAAGAAAAAGACGTCGCCCAATTTCTGCGCGAAAAAGCCGGCGAATTTGATTGGATCAAAAAAGGCATCGAACAACGCGAAAACACTTTGCAAAGAGTTGGCGAGGCGATTGTCAGTCATCAGAAAGCTTATTTCTTAGATAATTCCGCGCATTTACAACCATTAACTTTAAAAGAAGTGGCAGAAGAGCTTGGTGTACATGAATCAACCGTGAGCCGTGCGGTGAATGGGAAATACATGGAAACAACGAATGGTGTGTATGAATTAAAACGCTTCTTTGCATCTGGTTTACAAAAGAAATCTTCCGAGAACGAAAACACAGGAGATATTTCTAGTACAACCATCAAAAAGCTAGTACAAGAATTTGTAGCAGCAGAAGATAAATTAAAACCACTCTCCGATCAAAAGATAGTAGATATGCTCGCAGAAAAAGAAATTCAAGTTTCAAGAAGAGCTATCGCAAAGTATCGTTTAGAATTAAATATTCCTTCTTCCTCTAAAAGAAAAAGATTTTAAAAGATGTTTTTTGCCTCACGAGCCGTGTGTGGGACAAAAAACGTCTTTTTAAAACAAAAAAATTACTAAGAGCATGTTTCGTTTTTTTTAGAGGTGGAAAACAACTAGTATAGCCTATTCAGAAGTTTGCAGTTTAAGATGTAATTGTAAATTTCAGGTGAATATTTCATAAATGTCCCACTTAATACTTGAAGATTTGTGCCAAGACTGTTAGAATAGGGAACGTAGGGTAGTTAAAGAACATAAAAAAAGATTCACCAGCGTAAGCAGAAAGAGAAGGGGTAAAAATCACATTGAGAGACACTTTGTTAACAAGCTGTAGTAGCTAGTTTAATAGTCTTGAAAGTTGTAAAAACCTCTATCTCTACTTTTTTTAGTTCTAACGGGACGTCAGATGACTAAGTGGGTCATTAAGCGTCCAAAGATGAGGAGCAATTAAAAATGTCAGACTTAATTAACATTCAGAAAAAGTTATTGCCCGACGTTTTGATGATTATGCAAAAACGCTACCAAATCCTACGCTCGATTTATTTTTCTGAACCAGTAGGAAGACGGACACTTGCCGGAATGTTAGGTATGAGTGAACGCGTCCTGCGCGGCGAAGTAGAATTTTTGAAAGCACAAGGTTTAGTAGAGATTGCTTCTTCCGGAATGACTGTTACTAAAGAAGGCTTGGTCGTTTTTCGCGATTTGGAAAATGTCATGAATCAGCTTTCGGGGTTACATTCAATGGAAGAACAATTAGCGAAGAAATTGCAAATCAAGAAATGCTTGGTAGTGCAAGGTGATAGCGATGATACTCCATGGGTCCGCGAAGAAATGGGACGTGTGGCTGTAGAACAATTAGACATGGCACTCACCGAAAAAAGAAACATCGTCGCAGTTATGGGCGGCTCTACAATGGCAACTGTTGCCGAAATGATGACAACTGATTTCGCAAAAGGCAGAGAACTACTTTTCGTTCCCGGTCGTGGAGGTATTGGTGAAGACCTTGACAATCAAGCGAATACAATTTGTGATAAGATGGCAACAAAGACAAACACGAAACACCGCGTTCTCTATGTTCCAGAGCAATTAGGCGAAGAAGCCTATCGTTCTTTACTGAAAGAACCGGCCATTCAAGAAGGCTTACGATTAGTACAATCCGCAAATGCTATTATTTTAGGCATAGGTGATGCGCTCGCAATGGCGAAACGCAGACATACCAGCGAAGATGTACTTGAAAAAATCATCCGTCGTAAAGCTGTTGGTGAAGCATTTGGTTATTATTTTGATGAACAGGGCGAGGTTGTACATAAGGTTCCTACATTCGGTCTTCAATTCGAAGACTTAGCGCAAATCCCGCATATTATCGCTGTTGCAGGCGGTACATCAAAAGCCAAAGCAATCAAATCGTATATGAAAAGCGCTCCAAAAAATACGATTTTAATCACGGATGAAGGAGCAGCAAAATCGCTTTTAAAAGGGAGTAATACCCTTTTGAAATAAAAAAACACTATTTTCAAGGAGGAAATTGACTTATGACAGTTAAAGTTGGTATTAATGGTTTTGGACGTATCGGACGTCTAGCATTCCGTCGTATTCAAAATGTGGAAGGAATTGAAGTTGTTGCAATCAACGACTTAACAGATGCTAAAATGTTAGCTCACCTGTTAAAATATGATACAACTCAAGGCCGTTTCGACGGTGAAGTAGAAGTACATGATGGTTTCTTCAACGTAAACGGTAAAGAAGTTAAAGTATTAGCTAACCGTAACCCAGAAGAACTTCCATGGGGTGACCTAGGAGTAGACATCGTTCTAGAATGTACTGGTTTCTTCACGGCGCAAGACAAAGCTGAATTACACATTAAAGCTGGCGCTAAAAAAGTTGTTATCTCCGCTCCAGCAACTGGCGACATGAAAACAATCGTTTACAATGTAAACCATGAAACATTAGACGGAACTGAAACAGTTATCTCTGGCGCAAGCTGTACTACTAACTGTTTAGCTCCAATGGCTAAAGTTTTAGAAGACAAATTTGGTGTTGTTGAAGGTCTAATGACTACAATTCACGCATACACTGGTGACCAAAATACATTAGATGCTCCACATCCAAAAGGTGACTTCCGTCGTGCACGTGCTGCTGCCGAAAATATTATCCCTAATACAACTGGTGCTGCAAAAGCTATCGGTGAAGTATTACCAACACTTAAAGGTAAATTAGATGGAGCTGCTCAACGTGTTCCAGTTCCAACTGGTTCCCTTACTGAGTTAGTAACAGTTCTTGACAAAAAAGTTACTGTTGATGAAGTAAATGCAGCTATGGAAGCAGCTTCTGATCCAGAAACATTCGGTTACACTAGTGACCAAGTTGTTTCTTCTGACATCAAAGGTATGACTTTCGGTTCATTATTTGACGAAACTCAAACAAAAGTTCTTACAGTTGGCGATCAACAATTAGTTAAAACTGTAGCTTGGTACGATAACGAAATGAGCTACACTGCTCAATTAGTACGTACTTTAGAATACTTTGCAAAAATCGCTAAATAATTAGCAGATTAATTTTACTGAAGTGCTTGTCACATCAGCAATAACAAGAATAAGCGGAGACACTATTGTTTCCGCTTATTTTCTGAAATAACGGGGGCAACCCCAATCCTTTAAAATTAATGGAGGAACTCTAAATGGCTAAAAAAGTTGTAACTGATTTAGATTTAAAAGACAAAAAAGTTTTAGTTCGTGTTGACTTTAACGTGCCAATGAAAGACGGCAAAATCACTAACGACAACCGTATTGTTGCTGCACTTCCAACAATTGAGTACATCTTAGAACAAAACGGTAAAGCAATTCTATTTTCTCACCTTGGAAAAGTAAAAACAGAAGAAGATAAAGAAGGAAAATCTCTTCGTCCAGTAGCCGCTCGTTTAAGCGAATTACTTGGAAAAGAAGTGAAATTCGTTCCAACTACTCGTGGTCCAGAACTTGAAAAAGCAATTAATGAGTTAAAAGACGGCGAAGTACTTCTTTTTGAAAATACACGTTTTGAAGATATTGATGGTAAAAAAGAAAGTAAAAATGATCCAGAACTTGGGAAATACTGGGCTAGCCTTGGCGACGTTTTCGTAAATGACGCTTTCGGTACTGCTCACCGTGCGCACGCGTCTAACGTTGGAATCGCTTCTAACTTAGAATCAGCGGCCGGATTTTTGATGGAAAAAGAAATTAAATTCATCGGCGGTGTAGTTGACAATCCAGCACGTCCACTAGTAGCAATCCTAGGTGGCGCAAAAGTTTCTGACAAAATCGGTGTTATCGAAAACTTACTTACAAAAGCAGACAAAGTTCTTGTCGGCGGCGGAATGACTTTCACTTTCATGGCAGCTCAAGGTCAAGAAATTGGTAAATCTCTTTTAGAAGCAGATAAAGTTGAACTTGCTAAAGGCTTACTTGAAAAAGCTGGCGATAAATTAGTATTACCAGTTGATGCAGTTGTATCTAAAGAATTCAGTAACGATGCTCCTTTCCATACAGTGAGTGCAGATAGCATTCCAGCTGATGAAATGGGACTAGATATTGGTCAAGCTACAATTGACTTATTTACAAAAGAACTTCAAGGCGCTAAAACAGTTGTATGGAATGGTCCAATGGGCGTATTCGAACTTAGCAATTTTGCTAAAGGTACAATTGGTGTTTGTGAAGCCATTGCAAACTTAACGGATGCAACAACAATCATCGGTGGTGGGGATTCCGCAGCAGCAGCTATGGACTTAGGCTTTGCTGACAAATTCACCCATATTTCCACTGGTGGCGGCGCATCTTTAGAGTATCTTGAAGGTAAAGAGCTTCCTGGTGTTGCTTCTATTAGCGACAAATAAGCTGAACCAAAAATAATTTTTAATATCGAGAGGATGTTTATCCAAATGCGTAAACCAATTATTGCTGGTAACTGGAAAATGAATAAAACTGCTGCAAAAGCAGGACAATTTGCAGAAGACGTAAAAAATAACGTGCCATCAAGCGATGCTGTTGAGTCAGTAGTTGCTGCACCGGCTCTATTTTTACAAGAATTAGTTCGTCTTACTGAAGGAACTAATCTTCGCGTAGCTGCACAAAACTGTTATTTTGAAGATGAAGGTGCTTTCACTGGCGAAATTAGCCCGTTTGCACTTGCAGACCTAGGTGTTTCTTATGTTATTATCGGACACTCTGAACGTCGTGAGTATTTCCACGAAACAGATGAAGATATTAACAAAAAAGCACATGCAATCTTCAAACATGGCATGACACCAATCATTTGCTGTGGTGAAACATTAGATCAACGTGAAGCTGGTCAAACAGATACTTGGGTACGCGGTCAAATCCGTGCAGCGCTTGCTGGTTTAACGGAAGAACAAGTAATCAAATCTGTTATTGCTTACGAACCAATCTGGGCAATCGGTACTGGGAAATCTTCTACAAGTGCTGATGCAAACGAAACTTGTGCAGTAATTCGTGCAGAAGTTGCGGACGCTGTATCTCAAAAAGCAGCAGACGCAGTTCGTATTCAATACGGCGGTAGCGTAAAACCTGAAAACATTGCTGATTATCTTGCAGAGTCCGACATTGACGGCGCTCTTGTAGGTGGAGCAAGCTTAGAACCAGCATCGTTCTTAGCATTATTGGAGGCAGTAAAATAAAATGAGTAAATCACCTGTAGCAATTATTATCCTCGATGGTTTTGGTAAACGTGCAGAAACAGTAGGTAATGCTGTAGCTCAAGCAAACAAACCAAATTTCGACCGTTATTGGGCTAATTTTCCTCACGGGGAACTTAAAGCTGCCGGCCTTGATGTTGGTCTTCCAGAAGGTCAAATGGGTAACTCTGAAGTTGGCCATACAAACATCGGAGCTGGACGTATTGTCTACCAAAGCTTAACTCGTATTGATAAAGCTATTGAAGAAGGCGAATTCCAAGAGAACAAAGCCCTAAACAATGCTTTCACTCATACAAAAGAAAACAACTCGGACTTACATCTTTTCGGTTTACTATCAGACGGCGGCGTGCATAGTCACATTAATCACCTCGTTGCACTTTTAGAAACTGCGAAAGATAAAGGCGTGAAAAACGTTTATATCCATGCATTCCTTGATGGACGTGACGTGGCACCACAATCCTCACTAGAATATTTAGAAACATTAGAGAAAGCTATTAGTGACTTAAACTATGGCGCTATTGCTACTGTTTCTGGACGTTTCTATGCGATGGATCGTGATAAACGCTGGGAACGTGTTGAAAAAGCATACAAAGCAATCGTAAGTGCTGAAGGTGAAAAATTTGAAGATCCAATCGAACTTGTTAAAGCATCTTATGCTAATGACAAAAATGATGAATTCGTTGTTCCAGCTATCATTACTAAAGATGGCAAACCTGTTGCAACAGTCAAAGACAACGATGCAGTTATTTTCTTCAATTTCCGTCCTGACCGTGCGATTCAACTTTCTAATGCATTTACTGATAAAGAATGGGATCATTTCGACCGTGGGGCTAACCACCCTAAAAACATCAAATTCGTTACAATGACGCTTTACAACCCAAGCATTGATGCTGAAGTTGCTTTTGAGCCAATTGAAATGAAAAATGTTATCGGCGAAGTACTTTCTAATGAAGGCTTATCGCAACTGCGTATCGCTGAAACGGAAAAATATCCACATGTAACATTCTTTATGAATGGCGGAAGAAATGAAGAATTCCCTGGTGAAAACCGGATTCTAATCAATTCGCCAAAAGTAGAAACATACGATTTAAAACCTGAAATGAGCGCTTATGAAGTAACAGATGCACTTGTTGAAGACATTAAAAACGACAAACACGATGCGATTATCTTAAACTTCGCAAACCCAGACATGGTTGGACACTCAGGTATGCTTGAGCCAACTATTAAGGCAATCGAAGCAGTAGATGAAAATCTTGGTCGTGTAGTAGACCTTATTTTAGAAAAAGGTGGCTCAGCTATTATCTTTGCTGACCATGGTAACTCTGAAACAATGTCTACTCCAGAAGGAAAACCGCACACTGCACACACGACCGTTCCAGTTCCAGTAATTGTAACGAAAAAAGGTGTAACGCTTCGTGAAGGTGGTCGTCTGGCTGACGTTGCGCCAACTATGCTTGATTTACTTGGCGTTAAAAAACCTGCCGAAATGACAGGTGAAAGTTTAATTCAAAAATAATTTTAGTTATTACTTTAGTTTTTTTGCAAACAGAGCTACAATAAATACGAATTTAAAAACGGATGGGTCTTTGAATTTGAAATGAATATTTTGTTTATTTCGTTCAATTAATCCCAACAAAGGAGAGAATTATAAATGTCTATTATTACTGAAGTTTATGCTCGCGAAGTCTTAGATTCCCGCGGTAACCCAACTGTTGAGGTTGAAGTTTATACTGAAGCTGGCGCATTTGGTCGCGCATTAGTTCCAAGTGGTGCTTCAACTGGTGAATACGAAGCTGTAGAATTACGCGATGGCGACAAAGCTCGTTACCTTGGAAAAGGTGTTTTAAAAGCTGTTGAAAACGTAAACGACATTATTGCTGACAAAATTATCGGTTTTGATGTAACTGATCAAATCGGAATTGACAAAGCAATGATCGAACTTGATGGTACACCTAACAAAGGTAAATTAGGTGCTAACGCTATTCTTGGTGTTTCTTTAGCTGCTGCTCGTGCTGCTGCTGACGAACTAGGCGTACATTTATATGAATATCTTGGTGGAGTGAATGGTAAAGTTCTTCCAGTTCCAATGATGAACATCCTTAACGGCGGAGAACATGCTGATAACAATGTCGACGTTCAAGAATTTATGGTAATGCCTGTTGGAGCTCCAAACTTTAAAGAAGCTCTACGTATGGGTGCTGAAATCCTACACGCACTTAAAGCTGTTCTTAAAGGTAAAGGCTTAAACACTGGTGTTGGTGATGAAGGTGGATTCGCTCCAAACCTTAAATCCAACGAAGAAGCTCTTGAAACAATCATGCAAGCAATTAAAGATGCTGGTTACAAACCTGGCGAAGAAGTTAAACTTGCGATGGATGCTGCATCAAGTGAGTTCTATAACCGCGAAACTGGTAAATACGAACTTAAAGGTGAAGGCGTAACTCGTACTTCTGAAGAAATGGTAACTTGGTATGAAGAAATGATTACTAAATACCCAATCATCTCTATTGAAGATGGCCTAGACGAAAACGACTGGGACGGATTCAAACTACTTACAGAACGTATTGGTGACCGCGTTCAATTAGTAGGTGACGATCTATTTGTAACTAACACAACTAAACTTAAAGAAGGTATCGAAAAAGGTATCGCTAACTCCATCCTAATCAAAGTTAACCAAATCGGTACTTTGACTGAAACATTGGATGCAATTGAAATGGCTAAACGCGCTGGCTACACTGCAGTTATCTCTCACCGTTCTGGTGAAACAGAAGATTCCACAATCGCTGACATTGCAGTAGCTACAAACGCTGGTCAAATCAAAACAGGTGCGCCTACTCGTACTGACCGTGTTGCAAAATATAACCAATTACTCCGCATCGAAGACAATTTGGCTGATCTTGCTGAATATCATGGTAACGAAACTTTCTACAACTTAAAAAAATAAGTTGATTGAATAAAACGCTAAACTCCGCGAAAAGTAACATTTTCGTGGAGTTTCTTTGTTTTAAAAATAGTGAGAGGGGTAATGATTTGGAAGAGGAGGTAATGCTGATGAAAGTAAAAAATAGTCAGGCCTCAAAAGTGCTCGAAACTCCAAAAATCAGAGATGCTGTGGTGCATGAAAAAAGCCACCCCTTAGCGGAAAAACATTCTGTGCAAAAGAAAATCATTAACGCAGATATGCCCCAACAACAGTTCCATCGAAGACTTATGAAATAAACGTTGCGCCTGATTCTAGTTTTAAAAGAATCAGGCGCATTTTAATAAAAATGGAAGCTTTTTTATAGGAAATCAAGTATAATCAGGTGTAAAATAAGGGTAGAAAATGTTTTCAGCAAGGAGAAATGCTATATGATTGCAGAAATCAATGGAATTAACTTGTTTTATCAAATAATCGGTAAAGGAGAACCAATCTTGCTTATTCACGGGAATGGTCAAAATCATCGTTCTTTAAAGCGGATGATTGATGACCTCTCTACTAATAATCAAGTAATCGCCGTAGATAGCCGCGCACACGGGAAAAGTGAAGCGGGAAATACGCCGCTTGATTTTGAAGTGATGGCGTTAGATATGCTTTCGTTACTCGACTATTTGAAAATTGATAAATATAAAGTTATCGGATATAGCGATGGTGGTATCGTTGCTCTCGTAATGGGAAAAATGCAACCGAACCGTCAAATCGCATCCGTTGTTATTGGAACAAACTATCATGTAAATCAAATACGATTTTTACCAGACTTGTTTTGCCGTGTTGCCTACGGAGCTGCATTTCTTTTGGCACCATTTAGTCGTTTTTTTGAACGGATGAAACGGCAACTTGCTCTAACGATTTATCATCCACATATGTCAGAAGCAGATTTACAAAAAATAAGCGCACCACTTTTAGCAGTTGTGGGTGAATATGATTTAATATCTTCCAAAGATACGAAGAAAATGGTGCATTCTGTTCAACACGGTGAAATGGTTATTGTAAGAAATGGACTTCATTATTTACCGCGGCAAAAACCGCAACAATTGTTACAATTAATTCATTGTTTCTTTTCTAATTTAAGCGCAGAAATTCACAAATAAAACCTCCTAAAAAACCTTTGATAGCAACGTGTTTGAGCTTTATAAAAAAAGTGTTTGACAAGTTCCTTGGATAGCGTTAATATTGGTCTATTGGTCAGAACTCAAAAGGTAGCTTATTTAGTTCAGATGGGCTACAATAGAGTGGATTATAAAAGTGATGATATTAGGAGGATTGCGTAAAAATGAGTGCGGATCGTAGCTTTACGTTAAAAGCGGGAAATCGTGCTGTTTTGCTCTTGCATGGCTTTGCAGGGACTACAGAAGACGTAAGAGAACTTGGAGAAATTCTAGCAGAAAATGGATACACAGTGCATGCACCAAACTTCAGAGGTCACGGGGATGAACCCGCTATTTTCTTAAAAACAACACCGGAAATGTGGTATGAAGATGCGGTGGCTGGATATCGTCAACTTGAAAAAGACGGATATAATGAGATTGCAATTGTCGGTGTGGCAATGGGCGGAGTTTTCGCGCTTAAAATGGCAGAATCGTTTTCACCAAAAGCGATTGTTCCACTATGTGCCAATGTAAACCGCAAAATGCGCTATATCCCAATCGAAAACTATTTAACTAAACAATTAAAGAAACAAGGTATAGTAGAACAAGAAGCAGATCAAATGCTAAAAAACTATCTTCCTGAAATTGATGTAATGACGGAAGCACGTGCTACATTCTACAAAAACGTAGCGCGAGATATTGAAAAAATTCATGTTCCAACGATGATTGGTCAAGGCTGCCAAGATGAAGAAATCGACGCAGATAACGCCAATTACATCTTTAAACACATTCATACAAATGATAAACAATTATGTTTCTATGCAGGATCAGGGCATGATATTGTGAACGACTGTGAGAAAGATATTTTAGAAGAAGATTTAATTTACTTCTTAGACGATTTAGTTTGGCTAGAGGAAAAAGTTGTTTAATCCATTCCTTTAGTTGTATGGAAACAAAACTTTACGTATAATCACAAATATGGTAAAATTAACCTTAGTCAAATTGGGCGGTTTTAGGAGGAAAGAACAATGAGTACAGTTTTAACGGTCTTACTCATCATCGTATCAGTACTGTTAATTACAGTTATCATACTTCAACCAGGTAAAAGTGCTGGCTTATCCGGCGCCATCTCTGGTGGAGCTGAGCAATTATTCGGTAAGCAAAAAGCAAGAGGACTAGAACTTATTCTACATCGTACAACCATCGTTCTATCCATTGTTTTCTTCGCAATACTAATTGCACTGGCATACTTTGTACAGTAACGAGATGTTAACCACCTGAATGAAAATTTAGGTGGTTTTTTATTGGAGTTCTAAAGAAGCGTAGTCCGCTTCCCTAGAACTCCAATACAAGGCGTAACAAAGTGGAGCGTTGTTTCCATTAAAAAAAGTGGACGAACAACCCAAAAAGAGGCGAACAAATTACTAAATACAACAAATCCCCTAGAACTCCAATACAAGGAGTAACGAAGTGGAGCGTTGTTTCCATAAAAAAAAGTGGACGAACAACCCAAAAAGGGGAGCACAAATTATTAAATACAGTCAATCCCCTAGAACTCCAATACAAGGCACAGCGCAGCGGAACATTGTTTCCATTAAAAAGAACACACAACCCAGATCAATCAAAACTCCAAAAAGAACCAAGGAGCGATATTTACTATGAAAATAACACCACCACAACCATTCCTATTCGAAAAAGGCAAAAGAGCAGTGTTACTCTTACACGGTTTCACAGGTAGCTCAGCGGATGTAAGGATATTAGGTAGGTTTTTACAAGAAAATGATTATACTTGCTACGCACCTCAATACAGAGGACACGGTGTATCTCCCGACCTACTGTTAAAAACGGGACCAAACGATTGGTGGGAAGATGTTCTTGAAGCCTATGATCACCTAAAATCACTTGGTTACACGGAAATTGCTGTAGCAGGACTTTCGCTAGGTGGACTTTTTTCACTAAAATTAGGTTTTTCTAGGCCGTTAAAGGGAATTATAGCCATGAGTACTCCAACAAGAATGGACAGTTCATCCCCAATAATTCAAGGCTTTTTAGATTATGTGCGTAATTATAAAAAATTAGAAGGTAAAACACCTGAACAAATCGATGCTGAAATGGTTGCCTATAAAGACGCCCCAATGAACACCATCGCCAAACTAAAGGACGAGATAAATGGCGTCGTATCTGAAATAGATATGATTTATGCCCCAATAATGGTCGTCCAAGGGGAAAAAGACGATATGGTTGATGTGAGCGGAGCACAGCTAATTTATGATACAGTAGAGTCAACGAAGAAAGAATTGCACTGGTTTAAAGAATCTGGACACGTTATCACTTTAGACAAAGAACGAAAAGAAGTAAACCAAGCCATTTTAACATTTTTAGATAGTTTAGATTGGCAAGAATAGACAATTTTTAAAACAGAGAGAGGAGGGACAGAAGTGGAACAAAAACAAATGGAAGAAAAAATTATGAATCTATTAACTTCAGCGCCTGATAAAACATTTGCGCTAGAAGATTTAGAAATAGAAATAGCTTTAAATAATGCGGATGATTTTAAATTAATGGTGAAAGCTTTAGTAAAACTGGAAGATTCCGGAACTATTGTCCGCTCAAGGAAGAATCGGTATGCTTTGCCAGAAAAAATGGATTTAGTAAAAGGAACATTCCGCGCGCATGAACGAGGTTTTGGCTTTGTTCTCCCGGAAGAAAAAGAAATGGACGATATTTTTATCCCACCAAATGAAGTAAAAGATGCAATGAATGGTGATTTAGTTTTTGCAACGATTACGAAACGTAAAGGCGATAATTTGGCAGAGGGTACGATTAAGAAAATTGTCGAACGGAAGACAACGCAAATCGTCGGAACTTATATGGAAGACTTAGCTGGTACTCCAATTGTGATGCCGGATGATAAACGTCTTTTCGGAGAAGTGGAAATTGATTTAGAGGACGGCTTAAAACCAGTTGATGGGCATAAGGTTATTGTTGAACTGACGGAATATGCAACTGGCCATGCGCGTGCAAGAGGAGTTGTTAAATCAATCATCGGTCACCGTAATGATCCAGGCGTGGATATTTTATCGATTATTCATAAACACGGTATTTCAATCGGATTCCCGGAAGAAGTAATGGAGCAGGTAAGTAAAGCGCCAGATGTGGTTGATGATTCGGATATTGGTAACCGTCGTGATCTTCGTGACCAAATAATTATTACGATTGACGGGGCAGATGCTAAAGATTTAGATGACGCAGTAACTGTTACGCAACTACCGAATGGCAACTGGAAGCTTGGAGTTCATATTGCGGATGTAACGCATTATGTGACAGAAGGCTCGCCGCTGGATGTCGAGGCGCAAGAACGCGGAACGAGTGTTTATTTAGTTGACCGAGTAATTCCGATGTTGCCACATAAACTATCGAACGGAATTTGCTCGCTTAACCCACAAGTAGATCGTTTTACTATGAGTTGTGAAATGGAAATCGATGAAGAAGGTCATGTGGTTAACCACGAAATTTTCGAAAGCATTATTAAAACAACGGAACGTATGACGTATACGGATGTAAATGATATTTTAGTCGAAAAGGACGAAGCATTACGTGAAAAATATGCACCAATCGTTCCAATGCTTGAAAAGATGCAACATTTGGCCGAAATCCTTCGCCGTAAACGTGAAAAACGTGGCGCGATTGATTTTGATTTTAAGGAAGCACGTGTAGTAGTAGATGAAGAAGGTCACCCAGAAGCGGTTGTGATGCGTGAACGTTCAGCGGGAGAGCATTTGATTGAAGAATTTATGCTTGCTGCGAATGAAACAGTCGCAGAGCATTTCCACTGGATGGATGTACCATTTATTTATCGTATTCATGAAGATCCAAAAGAAGATAAATTAGCGCGGTTCTTTGAATTTATTACGAACTTTGGCTTGATTGTGAAGGGGACAGCTAATGATATTCACCCAGCTGCTTTACAACAAGTACTAGAAGAAGTAAAAGGTAAACCAGAAGAGATGGTTGTTTCGACTGTTATGTTACGTTCGATGCAACAAGCGAAGTATGATACAGTGAGCGCTGGACATTTTGGTTTGTCTACTGATTTTTATACACATTTCACTTCGCCAATTCGTCGTTACCCGGATTTGATTGTTCATAGGCTTATTAGAGAGTATTTAATTAATGGGGATGTTCGTCCGGAAACATTAGAAAAACGCGCTGAGGAGCTTCCTGAGATTGCTGAACACAGCTCAAAAATGGAGCGTCGTGCCGTTGAAGCAGAGCGCGAAACAGATGAACTGAAGAAAACGGAATTCATGGTCGATAAAGTGGGCGAACGATTCATTGGAATCATTAGTTCGGTAACCAATTTTGGCTTATTTATCGAACTACCGACAACGATTGAAGGTCTTGTTCATGTGAGCGCAATGAAAGGTGATTACTTCAAATTCCATCAAAATCAATTAGCGATGATTGGCGAAAGAACAGGCCAAATTTATCGTATTGGTGATGAAGTGGAAGTCGAAGTAACCAAAGTAGACGTGGATGCGCGTGAAATCGATTTTGCCCTTCGTAGTGAAGGGAAACCAGGGCCAGTGAGCGATAAACAAAAACGCCAACGCGAAAAACCAATCGATAAAACTAGAAACTTCAAGAGTAACCCAAAAAAAGGTCGTAATAAACGCAGAACTGGTAAATCAGAAGACGTGAAACCAAAAACAGAACGTAAAGAAGACGAATGGTATACAAAACCTAAAAAGAAAAAGAAGAAAAAACCTTTTTATCAAGGTGTAGCAAAAGAAAGCCCGAAGAAGAAAAAACGTCGCTAGAAAGGATGGGGAGTTATGCCAAAAGGTGATGGTAAACTAGTCGCGCAAAATAAAAAGGCGCGCCACGATTACGCAATTGAAGAAACTTTTGAGGCTGGCATTGTCCTGCAAGGCACTGAAATTAAATCCGTAAGAAATGCGCGGGTAAACTTAAAAGATTCCTATGCACGTATCGACAAAGGGGAAATTTTCTTACACAATATGCATATTAGTCCATATGAACAAGGGAACCGCTACAATCATGATCCACTAAGAACGCGCAAGTTGCTCTTACATAAGAAGCAAATCAGCCGTTTAATTGGAGAAACGAAAGAGTCTGGTTATTCGATTGTTCCACTAAAAATGTATATTAAAGATGGCTACGCAAAAGTGCTCATCGGTGTAGCTCGAGGTAAAAAGAAATACGATAAACGTCAAGACTTAAAACAAAAAGAAGCAAAACGTGATATCGAACGTGCCTTTAAAGAGCGCCAACAATAAAAGCCTAAATCTAGTCATTCAACCAAAAGTTGGAGAAGCTAGATTTAGTCTTTTTTCATATGTCGATTTTTGTGAATTCGTTATTGGCATTGATTTTAACGGAATAGAGCCTTATGCAGAAGAAGGCAAAGTTATGAAATACACAGTGAAAATAACCACTAATTAATTGAAAACTTGTAGCATGCTAAAAAATAGTTGGGCATTTGGCTATGTCACAAGTTTTTTCTGTTTGTAAAGCCTTGTTTTTTCCTGTATAATAACTACTGTTAGACTTTAACTCTGGGGATGTTACGGATTCGACAGGGATAGTTCGAGCTTGAGTTGCGAGTCGGGGGGATCGTCCTCGTTATCAACGTCAAAGCCAATAATAACTGGCAAAGAAAAACAAAACCTAGCTTTCGCTGCCTAATAAGCAGTAGCATAGCTGATCCTCCGTGCATCGCCCATGTGCTACGGTAAGGGTCTCACTTTAAGTGGGCTACACTAGTTAATCTCCGTCTGAGGTTAACTAGAAGAGCTTAATCAGACTAGCTGAATGGAAGCCTGTTACCGGGCCGATGTTTATGCGAAATGCTAATACGGTGACTACGCTCGTAGATATTTAAGTGCCGATATTTCTGGACGTGGGTTCGACTCCCACCATCTCCATATGTGAAATTTGTTAAGAAAGATTATATATTCTCTGATAGTTTATCAAGCTATTTAAGAATATATGATCTTTTTTATTTCCTTTAACTTGATTATTTCTTTCTCTTTTATTTAAAATCTTCTGCTAAGCTGTTAATAAAGAAGTAGAGAGGACGAGCTAGATGAGAAGTTTGAAGAAAATGGTCGTTATTTTAATCATAATTGGTTTTATCTATTTATTAATCGTCGCGGCCTTTATGTTTAGTTGCTCTAGGACGAAACCAATTGAAAATGCTGATACAGTACTAATTTTAGGTGCAAAAGTGAATGGAGATCCAGCAGTTCCTTCGTTAGTTTTGCAAGAAAGGTTAGATGCAGCAGTTGCTTATTTGAATGAATATCCAAAGGTAAATGTGATTGTTAGTGGCGGGCAAGGTGCTGATGAGACTACGACGGAAGCTGCGGTTATGGAAGAATATTTGGTTAATGAAGGAATTGCAAGAAAGCGGATTGAAATGGAAACTAAATCCAAAAGAACGGAAGAAAATATTAAATATAGCAATGAAAAATTTGAACTAGGAAAAACAGTGATTGTGACAAGCGACTATCATATGTATAGAGCCTTAATGTTAGCAAAGCGTCAGGGGATTGATGCATCAGGTCTCCCAGCCAAATCTAGAACACCTGCTAAATACAAAGGTATGATGCGCGAAGTTTTATCCATCACATATGCATGGGTTTTTGACCGATAATACATGCTATAATAAGGCTAAAAGAGCTGGAGGTTTTGGGATGAAACTAGAGCGGATTTTAGCAATATTAGTCATGATTTTGGAGCGAAAAGTGCTGGCAAGTGAGCTGGCTGAAAAATTTGAAGTAAGCACAAGGACGATTTATCGCGATATGGATACGCTACTTTATGCGGGATTTCCAGTTGTTGCTTTGCCGGGGAAAAACGGCGGATTCACGATGCTCGATACATATAAAATGGCGACATTTACTTTTTCGGAGGCGGAAAAACAGATTTTGCTTGAGGCATTAGAGGCGCGTTCGGAGTTTATGCTGAATGATAGCCAAGAAATTTTACGAGAAAAAATCACACTATTACAGACGGGAAAACCAACTAGCAAACATATTTTCTTTGACTCAGCGACACAACATCGTCAGCAAATCGAAGCAGAAGTGAAACGAAAAGTTGCCTATATCCAGAAAGCTTTTACGACAAATAAACAATTAGAAATTACGTATATTGCTATGAGTGGCGCAGAAACAACGCGGGAGATTTCACCGCAAAAATTAAACTTGATGGATGGCAGTTGGTATTTAGAAGCCTATTGCCATAAAAGAGCAGCGATTCGTCATTTTAAATTAACGCGAATAACTTCTTTGAAAGAAATAGGTAAAGCGATTATGGATGTCGAAGAAACGGAGCACCAGCCTGCAGAAATGAAAAGAATTGTGTTGGAATTTCCGAAAAATCAACTTGGGAAATTGTTGGATTATTTTTTGCAAGAAGAAATGGTAACTGGAGAGGATTATGTACGTGTAAGCTTTTTATATGATTTGGAGCGGAATATAATCCCGTTTTTATTGATGTTTGGAAGTGCTGTGAAAATTATAGAACCTGCATCGCTCCAAAAAAACTACAAATCCGAAGTGGAAAAACTTTATTTTAATTTGAATTGTTGACAGATGGTTGTCAGGTTTTGTTCGCTATAATGGTTTTAAAAGGAGGCGGCAAATAATGATTTTACAAGAAAATAAAGAAATTTTCGGGAAAAAGATACGTGCAAATAATGCTAATTTCAGTCCGATTGCAGAACTTTGGGGTGAAGTGATGGTCAATAAACCAGCTGGAGATATTTTTGCGGTATATAGTAATTATGCTAGTGATTATAAGGGTGACTATGATTTGTTAGTAGGAACAAGAGATTGGGATGAACAACAGAGTGTAATCATCGAACCAGGCGAGTATGTGGTGTTTTCAGTAGATAACGCGAATCATAAAGGCGTGGAGAAAGTTTGGCAGGAGATTTGGGCCCGGGATAGTGAGTTAAAACGAGCATATAAAATAGATTTTGAATGGTATCATACAAGTGGCAAAATAGATATATATATTTCTATATAAAAAATCCCCTCGCAAAGAGGAGATTTTGTTATTAGTTAAGTTTTTCGGCTGCTTTAGCGGGTACTTCTTTTTCTGGAACTTCTTCAAAGGAAGTTACGCCTTTGTCTTCTTTAATATAAAGTTTTAAGTAAGCGCCTTTACGTAATTCTTTATCTGCAGAAAAAGTAACTTCTGTTTCTTTACCGTCTTCATCGTATGACGGGAGCGTGTAGTTATAATTGAAGCTTATTTCTTTTCCTTTCGTAGGATCTTTTGTAATTTTAACGTAAGAAGTGTCTGCTCCTATTTTATTGGCATTTTTAAAGTAATATACACCGCCGATAATTCCGCCAAGTAATAGTACACTTATAATAATTATAACGATTTTTTTCATATCAATCATCCTTTGCTTAGTTGTTACATTTATTGTATATGGAAAGGAGGAGTTAATCCTTCTCAACAGACAACAAAAAGCCTATTTAAACTTACATAATTGTTAGAAAGGAGTAATATTTAGATGGCGAGGCCAAAAAATAAAGAAGAATTACTTCAACAAAGTACGACTAGTTACCAAAAGTTAATAGATTTAATAGACTCTATACCAAAAGAAATGCAGCAGGACACGTTTCCGTTTGAGGATCGAGATAAAAATATTCGTGATGTAGTAGTGCATTTACACGAATGGCATAAGATGGCACTAAATTGGTATAAGGTTGGGATGCGCGGAGAAAAACCATTTATGCCAGCGGAAGGTTATACATGGAAAACAACGCCAGCACTTAATTTGGTTATATGGAAGAAGTATCAGAAGATGGGCTTAGAAGAGGCGAGAAATTTATTAGCATCTACGCACGACGAAGAAATGCGTATCATTGCGGAACATTCGAATGAAGAACTTTTTACGAAGAAATATTATAAATGGACCAATACTACTTCACTAGGAGCCATTTTTATTTCAAGTACATCAAGTCATTACGAATGGGCTATTAAAAAAATACGGAAATTCAAGAAAACCGCTGGAATCAAATGAATTCCAGCGGTTTTCTATTTTTATTGTAAAGCGGATTCGTCTAAATAAGCAATTTCCCATAGATGGTTGTCTAAGTCAAGAAAACTTCTGCTATACATGAAATCATAGTCTTGTGTTTCGCCTGCTGTTTTTGCGCCGATTTTTAGTGCATGATCAACTAATGTATCAACGGCTTGGCGGCTATCTTGGGTGATGGTGATAAGGACTTCGCGTGCTTTTGTTGTGTCAGCGATGCCTTCTTTATGGAAAGTCTGGAAGAAATCTTCTTTCAAGAGCATGGCGAAAATATTGTCTCCGATGAGCATTTGGGTAGCATTTTCGTCTGTGAATTGCGGATTAAATTCGTAGCCAAGTTTCGTGAAAAAAGCGACGGTTGCTTGTAAATCTTTTACAGGCAAATTAATAAAAATTTGTTCCGAGTGTGTTGCCATAATTTATCACCTCCAGCCAAAAATAGCATGCAGAAAACTACATGTCAATGAATAAGTTGTGGTAAAGTAGGGAAGATATAAAGTAATCCAAAATTGAATATCAAAAAACCACTTGTAATCGGTTTCTTTTTGTACTATAATGTTAGAGAAAAGCATAGGATTGTTACTGCTGAGGCGGGCAAAACCTGAATTAATTCAAGTGCTATTTTGATATTAATAGCATTGGAATTAGTTTGGGTTTTTTTCTTTTGAAAGAGGTGAAAATGCATGATTATCAAAAAAATACTGAATAACAATGTTGTAATCGCCGAGGGTAAAAGTGGCAAGGAGTCTGTAGTGATGGGCCGTGGTCTTGCTTTTCAAAAGAAACTTGGAGATGAGGTGGAGGTATCCAAGATTGAAAAAACATTCGTAATGGAAACACATGAACTTTCAGAAAAGCTATCTGAATTACTTAGCGAGATTCCCCTGAAACATTTACGTGTTGCGGATGACGTGGTCCAGTATGCGCAAGAAACTTTGGAAACAGATTTAAGTGACAACATTTATTTAACCCTAACTGATCATATTAACTTCGCTGTGTCACGGTATAATCAAGGTATTAATTTGAAAAACGCATTATTATGGGAAATAAAACGATTTTATCACGCAGAGTATTTGGTGGGAATGAAGGCACTAGATTTTATCGAGCAAGAAGTTGGTATTCGTTTGGACGAAGATGAAGCTGGTTTTATCGCACTTCACATTGTAAATGCTAGACAAGACGGACAACAGATGCACATGACTGTAGCGATGACTCAAATTGTTCAAGATATTTTAAGTATTGTTACATATCATTATGGTATGGTCTTGGATGAAACTTCACTGAATTACACGCGTTTTATTACACATTTACAGTATTTCGCACAACGTTTACTTCGAAAAGAGATTGTTGATTCTGGCGATGACTTTTTATATGAACAAGTACAACTTAAATACCCAGAAGCTTTTAAATGCACGAAAAAAATTGACGCTTATTTGATTAATACACATCATACAGAACTAACAAGAGATGAGCGTGTCTATCTTACAATTCATATTTATCGTGTTACCGAACGCAATACAATTATAAAAGAAGAAGAGTAAAATTTTTTTGGACTTATATGTAATGGATTACAGGAAAAGTACTGCTTAGCGCGGTGCTTTTTTATTGGAGTTTTTTCTCAACTAAAATAACGGACAGTAGCACGGCGAAAATACTTGTTGTTAATAAAATCGAGCTTCGGACAAAGGCGTGCATCGGGATAAAAGCGAGTGTAAGGGACAAAACTAAAAGTAAAACCCCGATAGTAATCCAGTAGATTCCAAGTAGTTGATGCGCTTTTTGCCAAGAGATTTCATTTTTTAAAGATGCTTTCGTTCGATAACTAAAGCGACTTTCTTTATTTTTAGGTGGATTCACCCGGTAGATGACACCGAGAATAATAAGTAAAAGTGGAAAAATTAAATCAAACATAGTGAGCCTCCTTATAGGTACCACCGTAGTATAACAAATTATTGTGAAAAATTGAACGGTTTGTCTCTGTGTTTTAATGGGTATTGGTGGATGAAGGTAATCAGTTATTTTAAAGGAGGAAAAAAGATGCTTTATAGTGAAAACGACAAGCGGAAACACGAAAGTTATCGAATCCCGCTCTTTGGATCTGAGGAAGAAAGCACGAGTATCCCGAAATATGTATTAAAAAAGGAACCGATGGAACCACGCATTGCGTATCAATTAGTGAAAGATCAGTTGATGGATGAAGGCAATGCGCGGCAAAACTTGGCGACTTTTTGTCAGACATACATGGAAAAAGAGGCAGAAATACTGATGGCGGAAACGCTCGAAAAAAACGCAATTGATAAATCTGAATATCCGCAAACAGCTGAACTGGAAAATCGATGTGTCAATATTTTGGCTGATTTGTGGAATGCGCCCAAAGATATGTCTTATTTGGGGACTTCGACAGTGGGGTCTTCGGAAGCGTGTATGCTTGGCGGTTTGGCAATGAAATTCCGCTGGCGTAACAATGCGGAAAAACGTGGTCTAGATATTCAGGCAAAACGGCCAAACTTGATTATTTCATCAGGCTACCAAGTATGTTGGGAAAAATTCTGTGTATACTGGGATGTCGATATGCGTGTTGTACCAATGGATAAAGAGCATCTCAGTATCGACGTAAATAAAGTGTTTGATTTGGTCGATGATTATACAATTGGGATTGTCGGAATTTTAGGCATTACTTATACTGGTAAATTTGATGATATTCAATTATTAGATGAAAAAGTAGAGGCATATAATGAAGCAAACGAGCATCAATTAGTCATTCATATTGACGGCGCAAGTGGCGCGATGTTTACACCATTTGTAAATCCCGAATTACCTTGGGATTTCCGCCTTAAAAATGTTGTTTCTATAAATACTTCTGGTCATAAATACGGATTGGTTTATCCGGGTGTTGGCTGGATTTTGTGGAAAGATAAAGAATATTTACCAAAAGAGCTTATTTTTGAAGTTAGCTACTTAGGTGGTTCGATGCCGACAATGGCGATTAATTTCTCTCGTAGTGCGAGCCAAATTATTGGTCAATATTATAATTTCTTACGTTATGGATTTGAAGGCTACCGAGAAATTCATGAAAAAACAAAGAAAACAGCCCTATATCTTTCAAAAACGGTTGAAAAAAGCGGCTATTTTGAAATTATTAATGATGGCGCTAATTTACCGATTGTTTGTTACAAATTGAAGGAAGGACTGGATGTAGAGTGGACGCTGTATGATTTGGCTGATCAGCTTTTGATGAAAGGGTGGCAAGTTCCAGCCTATCCACTTCCGGCTGATTTAAGCGATACGATTATTCAACGGTTTGTTTGCCGAGCAGACTTAGGCTATAACGTGGCAGAAGAGTTTGCCGCTGACTTTGCAGACGCGATTCATAATCTGGAACATGCTAGAGTGCTGTATCATGACAAAGAACGCAACGATTCATACGGATTTACGCATTAAAAAAGAAGACTTGGATGATGAGTCCAAGTCTTCTTTTTATGAAAGTGGAAGCCAGTCGATAATTTCTTTTATACTCTTATCCCAAAACTCCCAATCATGGTCGCCGGGGCCTTCGCGGTATTCTAGTGGAGCATGTCTCTCAAGTGCAAAATCACGGAAACGAATATTGTCTTCATAAAGAAAATCTTCTGTACCACAATTTTGGAAAAGAGCTGGTAACTCCACGTTGTTTGTTAGATTAGTTTCTAATAAGTGGAATAAGTCATTTTCCGTACCAGTTTGGCTGGTCATTTCTCCAGTGATGGCACGTGTGCTGAAATTTTCGAAGCAGTCTTCTTTAATGATATAATTAATATCCATGACGCCGGACATACTAGCCGCAGCTTGGAATTTTTCTGGAAAAGTAAGTGCAACTTTGAACGCACCATAACCTCCCATGGAATGACCAGCTATGAATGTATCTTCTTTTTTATCCGAAAGTGGGAACCAATTTTTCATGACGTGCGGCAGTTCCGTGCTAACAAACTCAAAAAAGTCGCGACCGTGAACCATGTTAGAGTAGAAGCTATGATCTGCTGCCGGCATAATGACAGCGAGCCCTTTCTCAGTGGCATAGCGTTCGATATTCGTATTGCGTACATAAGTTGTGTGGTTATTCGACAAACCGTGAAGAATATATAATGTTTTATATTTAGGAATCGAGTCATGATAAAGTGCATCTGTTTCGGGCAAAATCACCGTTACACTTGTTTGCATAGCTAAACAAACTGATTTGAAATTAAGTTCTAAAATAGCCAATGTAGGAGCCTCCTGACGTGTCTTTTTTTCTAGTATACATGATTTTTAAGCGAAATAAAATAAATATAACTTATCTTATGAGTTAACTCGGAATTAAACGAAAAATAAAGAACCTGCACGAACAGGTCCTCGTTATTTTTTAATACTTGGTTTCTTTTTATCAACGATGTTTAAGATTTCTTCGAGTTTGCGATTCTTTTCGAGAATGGCTGCTTCTTTGAATTGTTCGGTCGTGACTGGGGGCATTGTTTCTTTGCAATTTTCATGCGCTAGATTTGGAAAAAGATTATCAGTCATTTTTCATCGCCTCCTTAAGTTAATTATAAAGTATCAGCAGAAAAATATCGACTATTTGAATATAGATGAAAATAATTCTCAATTAGGGGTTCGTCTTTTTGAATATCGTGTTATAATTTAGTAAAATGAAAAGGACAGTGTTGTGGAGGGGAATTATGAAGAAAATAACTATATTGACATTAAGTATAACAGCCGCACTACTCCTTGCATCGTGTGGAAATGATACGGCAACTGATACAAATAATGAAACAACAAAAACGGAAAATAAATCGCAAGCGGCTCTAACAATAACAGATATGGCCGGGCGTGATGTTTCTTTTGATAAAAAACCAGAGCGAATTATCGCACTGACGAATGCGGATATGAATATTATCTATGCACTTGGTGGAACGGTGGTAGGGCGCCAAACAACGGATGCGAGTGGTGTTCCTAGTGGTGCGAAGAAAGCTACAGAAGTCGGCAATACCCATGATTTGAATTTAGAAAAAATTGCCTCTCTTGGTGCAGATGCTATTGTCGCAAGTTCAGAACAAAACTTAAAAGATGTTCCTGCGATGGAAGGTGTCGGGCCAAAAGTCGTGTTGACCGGAGCTAACTCAATTGATGAAATTAAACAACAAATTGCTGTACTTGGCGAGCTTTTAGGTAAAGAAACAAAAGCCAAAGAGTTAGAAACGAATATTGATCAAAAAGTGGCGGAAGTGAAGAAGAAACAACAAGGTAAAAAAGTACGCTCATTACTTGTGCTAGGCGCTCCCGGAAGTAATTACGCGGCATTACCGTCCTCATTAAGTGGAAATGTTTTAGAAATTGCTGGCGGAGAAAATATAGCGAAAGATTTTAAAGGCGTTGAAAACTTTCCGCAATATGCTTCGATGAACGTAGAAAAAATTGTTGCAGCTGACCCGGAAGTGATTTTCTTAATGATTCATGGCGGGGACGAAAAAGAAACAGAAGCAGCATTCAAGAAAGAAATGAAACAAAATGAAGCTTGGAATTCAACAAGCGCCGTTAAAAATGATCATATTGTCGTACTTCCGGCAGAGCTATTCGGAACAAATCCTGGAATTAAAATTGATCAAGCATTGGATTATATGACAGATGAGATAAATAAGGTGGATAACTAATGACAACTGTGAAGGCGCATGATCCGCGGCGAAAACGTAGACGGATAACTTTTATTGTAGTAATCGTTTTACTTATTTTAGCTTTTTTCTACGGACTGACAACGGGGTCCGTGAAAATTACATATAGTGACGCTTGGCAAACTTTGACTGGTGGCGGGAGTGACCTGGCGAACCAATTGATTTGGAACTTGCGATTGCCGCGGTTATTAATTGCTTTCTTAGTAGGAGCGGCACTGGCAATTGCTGGCTGCTTATTGCAAGGTGTTATGCGAAATCCATTAGCAGATCCAGGTGTAATTGGGGTTTCAGCGGGTGGCGGTTTTGTGGCCATTTTAATGACATTAGCATTTCCTGCTTTGGCTTCTTTTGTTCCAATTGGCGCATTTTTAGGTGCTTTTGGTACGGCCATTTTAATTTATTTATTAGCATGGGATCGTGGCGTTTCCCCATTACGTGTCATTTTATCTGGTGTTGCTATTAATGCTTTTATTGGCGCAATGACTTCTGGAGTTATGGTACTTTATAGCAACCGGGTCCAAAGTGTTATTTCTTGGATGACAGGAACGCTTTCTGGGAAAAGCTGGTATCATTTGGATATGATTTGGCCGTATATGCTGGTTGGATTTGTTTTAAGTGGTTTTGCGATTCGTTCTTCTAATGTATTGCTACTAGGGGACGATGCTGCGAAATTACTTGGCTTTTCTGTGGAACGACATCGCTTTTTCATTATAATGTTGGCAGCTTTTCTAAGCGGTGTGGCGGTTAGTGTAGCTGGACTTATAGGCTTTGTTGGGCTTGTTGTGCCACATATTTTTCGTCTAATTATCGGGAATGACTATAAATATTTACTACCGCTTTCCGCACTTGGCGGGGCTTTATTAGTTGGTTTTGCTGATACGGCGGCTAGAAGTTGGTTTGGTTCCATTGAACTTCCTGTTGGAATCCTGCTTGCGATGATAGGCGCACCATTCTTCTTATTCTTACTTCAAAGAGGGAGGGTAGCTTCATGAATTCAGCATTAGAACTAAAAAATGTTTCTTTCTCACGTAAAAGAGATTTTGAAATGAAAAACGTGAACGCGAGCATTCCAGAAGGGAAAATCACTACGCTTATCGGTCCAAACGGCTCGGGGAAATCGACTATGCTGCGTTTGATGATGCGCCTTTTGACACCGGATAGCGGGGAGGTTTTCTTAAATGATAAAAACATTACTGAAATCCCATCGAAAGAATTAGCGAAAAAAATGACGATGTTATCACAAGCTCCAGAAGGTTTGGTAGATGTGATGGTGCATGATTTAGTAGCGTATGGTCGTTTGCCGCACCGAAGCTGGCTCTCTACTTTGCAAGAAGAGGACGAGGCGGTCATTCACTGGGCTATTAAAGTGTGTAACTTAGAAGAATTAGCTTATCGCCCACTACATTCGTTATCAGGCGGGGAACGACAACGCGCGTGGCTGGCAATGGCTCTTGCGCAAAAAACGCCTATTTTATTATTAGATGAGCCAACTACTTATTTAGATATTGCGCATCAACTAGAATTGTTAGATTTACTCGTGCATTTAAATAAAGAATATAAATTAACTATCGTGCTCGTTTTACATGATTTAAATCAGGCGGCAATTTACAGTGACCATGTTTTTGTATGCGAAAATGGACAATTAGTCAAAGATGGCTCGCCTAGAGAAGTTTTCACGACAGAGCTGCTTCGTGATGTTTTCCATATTACAGCGGATATTACCGAAAAAGATGGGAAGCAACATATTCATCCACTTGCTTCGACTCGTTTTGAATATTAAAGAAAACAGAAAGAAGATTAGAATTTGGTGAAAAAGCTTCCTATCCAAGGTAAACTTTATTATAATAGATGAAGGCTGTTGCTCTTTTTAAGAATAGCAGCCTTTTTACATTTAAATTCAAACACAAAAGGACGGAAAACAATGGCTAGAAATAGAAAAAAAGCAGTTCGAGTAGACTATTCGATTATATTTTTAATGATGTTGCTTTGTGTTATTGGTCTTGTGGCGATTTATGTTGCTGGACTTGTAAACGACCAATATACAAATAATTTCTTGTTGCAACAATCTATTTGGATTGTTATTTCTACTGGTGTAGTTATTGTTATTGTACTTTTTTTCGATTATGATAAGCTGCAATGGGCGGCGTACTATCTTTATGGAATCGGCAACTTGTTGCTAGTGCTTGTACTCATCGTTGGTGATGAGCGAAAAGGATCCAAAAGTTGGATTAGTATCGGATCGCTTGGGAGTCTGCAACCATCAGAATTAATGAAAAGTTTTTTGATTTTAGCACTTGCGAAAGTCATTTGGGATCATAATAAAAAATATAAAATACATACCGTAAGTTTAGATATGCAGTTACTTTTAAAAATAGGTATTGTTTCTATTCTTCCGCTTGGTCTTGTAGCACTTCAACCGGACCTCGGAACGATTTTAGTATTTATTGCTATTATTGTTGGTATGGTATTTCTTAGTGGCGTCACTTGGAAAATTTTGTTACCAGTTTTCAGTTCAATCGCACTTATTGGTGGGACTTTAATCTATTTAGTGATGTACAATCAGGCCTTCTTACAAAAATTAGGCTTTAAACCATACCAATTTAAACGTATCACTTCTTGGTTAAGGCCGGAAGAGGATCCGCTTGGCGACGGAATGCAGTTACTTCGTTCAATGCAAGCGATTGGTTCTGGGCAGTTACAAGGAAATGGAATCGGTAATCAAGCTATTGCGATTCCGGAAAACCATAATGATTTTATTTTTTCTATTATCGGTGGGAATTTCGGTTTCATTGGTGGCTGTGTGCTTATTATGTTATACTTTTTACTGATTTACCAAATAATTCGAGTAGCTTTAGATATAAATATTCCTTTTTACTCGTATATTTGTGCAGGTGTTTGCTCGATGATTTTATTTCACGTTTTAGAAAATATCGGGATGACAATTGGTCTTCTTCCAATTACCGGTATTCCGCTACTTTTTGTCAGTTATGGGGGAAGCTCACTTCTTGGCGCATTTATGGCACTTGGACTCGTGTTATCGGCGAGATATAATGCTCCAGAAGTTAACTTAGGGAAAGGAAATCGTTTCTGATTTTCTTTTTTAAACTGTTTGGGAGAAAGCGTTCGTTTTTGTTTATACAAACCAACCAGTAAGGAGTAATTAAATAATGAATCAACAAAATAAACTAGCTGGACGCATTGATTACGGGATTGTTCTATCAATGATGTTACTTATGATAATCAGTTTGGTGTCCATTTATAGTGCGCAATTAACAAATAATCAATATGATGCTAACTTTGTTGTCAAACAAGCCATGTGGTTTGTCGTGTCGACATTCGCCATTATTGTTGTGATGCAACTAGATTATGACAGGCTTACGAAATGGGCTTATTACTTTTATGGACTAGGTCTATTTTTGCTCGTATTTGTATTACTTTTCGGGAGAGAAGTAAAAGGAGCGAAGAGCTGGATTGTTATTCCGTTTTTAGGGAACATTCAGCCATCCGAGGTTGTAAAGGTCATCTTAATTGTCGTTTTAGCAAAAGTGATTTGGGATCATAATCGAACATATAAAGTTCATCGTTTTAGTTATGATGCTTGGTTACTTTTGAAGATTGGCTTATTTACGTTAATACCACTTATTCTTATCATGTTACAACCCGATTTAGGGACGGCACTTGTGTTTATTGCTATTATGTCGGGAATGATTCTTGTTTCCGGAATTACATGGAAAATTATTGTGCCACTATTTGGATCTATTGCGGCAATTGGGACGGCGCTGATTTGGATGGTTATTTATCATCAAAATTGGTTGACGAGTCTAGGTTTTAAACCATATCAATTTGACCGGATTACGACATGGATTAATCCAGAGAATGACCCTCAAGGTGGAGGTTACCAAGTACTACGAGCCTTAACGGCGATTGGTTCTGGACAGATTTCTGGGAACGGCGCGGGATATGACGCCATCGCTATTCCAGAAAATCACAATGACTTTATTTTTACGATTGTAGCCGGGGATTATGGCTTTATTGGCGCAAGTATCTTGCTCGCCATTTATTTCTTGTTAATTTATCAAATTATTCGAGTGGCGCTAGATGTTGGCGTACCGTTCTATTCTTACATTTGTACGGGTGTTGTCATGATGTTAATGTTTCACGTACTGGAAAATGTTGGTATGAATATTGGTTTATTGCCGATTACAGGTATCCCACTTCCATTTATTAGTTACGGTGGTAGTGCTCTGCTCGGGAACATGATGGCAGTTGGGCTAGTTCTCGGGATAAGGTTTAACTTTAAGAAATCGATGTTTGAAGTGAAAGAAGAAAATCACGCATCTTAAAATAAAAATACAAAAGTCGGAAATGACTTTTGTATTTTTAAAACTGCGAATGAATACGCTTTCAAAATCTCTGTTTTTTTCTAAGCGTTGCCATTTGTACTTTTATAAAAAATGCACTATGATAGTAATAGAATGCAATCGGAGGGAGAGGCAAAATGATTAATTTTTATTGGTATCCAAAATGTAGCACCTGTAAGAAAGCAAAAGCATGGCTTGAAAATGAGCATGTTGATTTTAATGAAGTAGATATTAAGACAGAAACACCAACTGCGGAAGAGTTACAACAGTGGCATGAGGCTAGTGGGCTTCCTATCCGCCGTTTCTTTAATACAAGTGGTATTAAATACCGCGAGCTTGGTCTGAAAGATAAATTAGATGCTCTTTCGCCGGAAGAAGCTTATAAATTACTTGCATCTGACGGTATGCTAATCAAACGCCCACTAACTACGAACGGCAAAGAAGTGACGCTTGGTTTCAAAGAAGAAGAATTTGAAGCAACTTGGAAATAGTCAATATAGATAATTGCATGAAAAAGGAGGAGTTTTGAAAATGAGTTTACCAAAAGACTTATTGTACACAGAAGAACACGAATGGGTGAAAGCAGAGGATGGTAGTTATGTTATTGGGATTACGGACTTTGCGCAAGATCAATTAGGGGATATCGTATTTGTTGAATTGCCAGAGGTTGGCGACACTGTAACAAAAGGCGACTCCATCGGTAGCATTGAATCTGTAAAAACAGTATCTGATTTTTACGCACCAGTAACTGGTAAAGTAGTTGCTGTTAACGAAACATTAGAAGATGAGCCAGAACTAATTAATAGCAATCCATACGATACAGGCTGGATTTTAAAACTTGAAGAAGTGGAAGAAGCCGATGTGAAGGCTCTTTTATCAAGTGAAGATTACGAAAAAGTATTAGATTAATTTTTAGGAGGCCGGCTTGGGATAACCGAAGCTGGCTTTTTTTGATAGGAGGCGTTTTTTCTGGAAATCTGGGAAAAAGAAAGTTTGCAGACAGCGCAAAAAAAGGGCGCGGATTTTGTCGTTTTCTTTTTTACGCCGATGTGTGGTAGTTGCCAGATAGCAAGCCGTCTAGTGGACGTGGTTTTGGAGGCGGACTCGCTTCACGCAGAAGTCAGAAAAGTAGACTTGAATTATGTGCCTGAGATAGCACAAAGCATGGAAATTACATCCGTCCCAGCGCTAGTTAAATTTAAGAACGGTCAACCAGTCGATTTAAGTTACCAATTACATGATGCAACGGCGATTTTTGAATTCCTGTATAGCAAATGATACAGGGATTTTTTCTGTGTTCAATTTTGCCTTAACGCAAAAAAGTTTCGTCCCTGATATAGAACTGCGTTTAACTAAAAACGTTGCTATAGACACAATTCTGCTGCTTGTGGTAAGATAATTCGAGTTGTTAAAATAGTGTTTTATAAAGAGAGATTTTTAGTGAAACATAAAATATCGGAGGCATTTCTATGAACCATTCTAATCTTACTATTTTATCTGTTTGTAGTAATTTTGTTATTGTTGTACTTAAATTGATTGTCGGCTTTTTTACAGGTTCCGTGGCAGTGATTTCGGAAGGGATTCACTCGTCGATGGACTTATTTGCCTCAATCATCACTTTCTTCTCGATTCGAATTTCTAATCAACCGGCCGATGAAGACCATCCATATGGACATGGAAAAGCAGAGAATATTGCGGGAACTATTGAAACTTTACTTATATTTGTAGCGGGGATTTGGATTATTGTTGAATCGGTTAATAAACTTGTAAATCCTCACGAAATTCGTTTTCCAGCGCTTGGTATTATGGTTATGCTTTTCGGTGCTATCGTGAATATTATTGTGTCTCGTATTATCAAAAAAGCGGCCAATGAAGCTAATTCAGTTGCCATGAAATCTAATGCATTACATTTATATACCGATGTGTTTACATCGCTTGGAATTGCGCTTAGTTTGTTCCTTGTATACATAACAGGATGGCTTTGGTTAGATCCTGTCATCGCCATTTTAACAGCATTTTACATTATGTATGAGGCGTATAAATTATTAAAAGAGTCTTTTCCGCCATTAATGGACAAACGCTTGTCTGCGGACGAAGAAGAAGCAATTAAGCAAATCATTTTGACGCATAAAACAAAATTTATTGAATTTCATGATTTTCGTTCAAGACGTGCAGGAGCGGAAGAATACATTGATTTTCATTTAGTCGTATCTTCCTCAATGACAATTGAAAGTGCGCATTCGCTATGTGACGAAATTGAAGCAGAAATTATGAATTTTTATTCGAAAGCAGAAGTTCTTATCCACTTAGAGCCAGAAGAGGAACGGGTCTTCACGCGAATTTAATCCAAGCTCTTTCTATTCGATTTGTTGCTAAAGTGTTACAATAGGTAGAAATAAGAATGGAAAGGACAATGAGTATGACAACTTCTATTTTAATTGCGGATGATGATAAAGAAATTGTTGATTTAGTGAAATTATATTTACAAAATGAAGGATATACGATTTATCAAGCTTATGATGGTGCGGAAGTATGGCGTTTAGTACAAGAAAAACAGCCAACTTTAGTGATATTAGATATAATGATGCCTGAAATGAACGGTTTAGAAGTATGCCGATTAATGAGAGATAACGGGATTTTGACTCCCATCTTAATGCTTAGTGCAAAAGCTGAAGATAACGACAAAATCATGGGGCTTTTAACAGGAGCCGATGACTATATGGTCAAACCATTCAACCCATTAGAGCTTTCTGTACGTGTGAAAGCTATTTTAAGAAGAATGCAACAAATGAGTCAAGCAGAGCCTGTTAGTCAAGATAAAGTCATCATTGGACCGATTTTAGTTGACCGTGGACTTCACGTGGTAACTGTAGGTGGAAAAGAGCTTCATTTGACGACTTCTGAATTTGATATTTTATTTTTACTCGCGAATGAACCAGGTCGCGTTTTTAGTTCAGAATATATTTTTGAGAAAATTTGGCAAGAAAAAGCCCTTGGAGCGAGTAAAACAGTAATGGTCCATATTAGTAATTTGCGTGATAAATTGCGTGAGGCGATGGGCGGAGAAAATGTGATTAAGACTATTTGGGGAGTAGGGTACAAAATTGAAATCTAAACTAGAACTGTTGTTTACGAAAATTAGCCATGTGATGAATATTTGGCAGGCGACTTTTTTTGCAGCTGTTTCATGGGTTTTGGCTTTAATTACCGTACAAACTATTTATTTATGGAGTATTTCTATTCGGGATGATTCTTTATTTTTACGAGAAGTATCTCAGGCCATCGTACAATTATTTGGGACGAATAAATATACGCGAATCATGCAATCTTTTTGGATGTTATCGTTAAAATTTCTGATTATCTTTTTAATCGCTTGCCTATTCTTTGCTTTTTTCTATCGATTGATGCGTCAAAGAATTTTGAAGAAACAACTGCGTACAATTAATTTTGCGCTAAATGACGGGAAGCCGGTTGATACAGAAAGTTTTGTGCCGGAAATTCAAGAACTGGAACGCAACATTGAAAATATGCGAGAACGCCAGAAAAAATTAATGCAACAAGAAGAACAAGCCCAGCAAGCTCGAAATGACTTAATTACCAATGTTTCGCATGATTTGCGAACGCCGCTTACTTCTATTTTAGGTTATTTAAGTTATATACATGAAGATCGTTATCGTGATGAAATTGAGCTTCGTTATTACACCGAGCTTGTGTACGGGAAAGCGCGTCATTTGCACAAACTGATTGATGATTTATTTTCTTATACAAGACTCGATAGCGTGGATTACCAATTAAAGAAAGATGAGTTAGATATTATTGAGCTGCTCCGGCAATTAGTGGCGGAATACGACGGACGAGCTGCGGAACGTAATATGCAGATTGTCGAACATTTTGATGCGAATAAACTAATTATTGGCGGCGATGGTAACCAAATTATGCGCTTGTTTGAAAATTTATTTTCGAACGCCCTTAGATACGGAGAAGGCAATAAACAAATTGATGTCAGTGCAAAAAAAGAAGATAATATGGCCGTTGTGCGCGTAACGAATTACGGTGAAGAAATACCAAATGTGGACTTACCATACCTGTTTGAACGTTTTTATAAAGTAGATAAAAATCGGACCACAACAGGTACTGGCTTAGGGCTTGCGATTGCTAAGTCTATCGTCGAAAAACACGGCGGAATTGTTACAGCTGAAAGCAAAAAACGCCAAACCAGTTTTATCGTCAAACTACCGCTAATTTAATCTTTAACAATTCTTAAAAGTTTCTTTCCGCGTGATTTATGTTCTTTCAGTAGAATATAAATCACGGAGGAGAGGAAAATGAAAAAACATATTGTTTTAATTGTTGTTGCTTGTATCACGGTTATTGCGGTATTTATGTACATAGTGCAAATAAATAACAGCGAACTGAAATATCAAAAAAAGGCCCAAATTAAAATAGCCTCTCAAATGGCTAATCAGGTTGAACAGACAAACAGTAGTATCCTTAGTGAAATAACTTACAAATAAATTGATTTAAGTAAGAAAGTTATTGACAAAGTCTACTAGACAAGGTAATATGAAAAAACAAGAAACGTCACTATAGTCACAAATGAAGTGATTTAATAATATGTAGAAATCTTATCCAGAGTGGTGGAGGGAAATGCCCTGTGAAACCCAGCAACCTAAACAATAATTCATTATGTGTTTAAGGTGCTAAGTCATGCAGAACAACTTATTGTTCTGAAAGATGAGAAGAAAGCTAGTCCATTTGAAAAAATGCTGCCTTTCTGCTCATTAGCAGAAAGGCTTTTTTGTATATCAGAATGTAGAAAAGGTGATAGAGATGATTACGTTACAAAACGTTGTAAAAGAATACACATCCAGAAATAACAAAGTTCTCGCAGTCGACCATGTCGATTTAGAAATTGAACAAGGCGAGATTTTTGGAGTAGTTGGATATTCTGGAGCTGGTAAAAGTACGCTGATTCGGATGTTCAACGGACTGGAACTACCAAGTGCCGGGACGGTGGAAGTAGACAATTTGCTTATTAGCCAGATTCGCGGTAGTAAGCTTAGAAAAGCTCGTCAGCAAATTGGAATGATTTTTCAACATTTTAATTTATTATGGTCACGTACAGTAGCAGAAAATATCGCATTCCCGTTAGAAATTGCCGGTGTACGTGGTGAAAAAAGACGTTTTCGAGTAAATGAACTCATCCGTCTTGTTGGCTTGGAAGGAAAAGAAAATGCTTATCCAGCTGAACTAAGCGGTGGTCAAAAACAGCGTGTCGGTATCGCAAGAGCACTGGCCAACAACCCAAAAGTATTGCTTTGTGATGAAGCAACTTCCGCGCTAGATCCACAAACTACAGATGAAGTTTTAGAACTCCTCCTAGATATTAACAAACGCCTCCATTTAACTATCATCGTTATCACCCATGAAATGCACGTTATCCGGAAAATATGTAATCGCGTAGCAGTAATGGAAAACGGAAAAGTTGTCGAACTCGGCGATGTTTTAGATGTTTTCCGTCATCCGCAAGAAAAAGTAACGCAGCGCTTCGTTCGCCAAGTCACTGATTCAGACGAAACAGAAGAACTAATCCATCTACTACTCGATAATTACGCAGAAGGACAAATTGTTAAATTACTCTTTATGAGTGAAAATGCAACTCAACCAGTCATATCTCAAGTAGCCAAAGAAAATGATGTTATGCTAAACGTTCTCCACGGGAACTTAACGCAAACGCAAAACGGCGCATATGGAACGCTTTATGTACAAGTTTTAGGTACAGAAGATGCGATAAATGCGAGTCTAACACAGCTACGTCAACTTAAAGTAGAAACGGAAGTGTTAGAACGATGACGAAATTACAAGAATTATTTCCAAATGTTGATTTTCAAATGATGTGGGTCGCAACACAAGAAACATTATATATGACGCTTGTTTCATTATTTGCGGTTTTTTTACTCGGGATTGTGTTAGGATTATTGCTATTTTTAACTAACAACAAAAAACATGCCGGAGCACGCATTCTTTACTGGATCACAGCCATTTTAGTTAATGTGTTCCGCTCCATTCCTTTTATTATTTTGATTGTACTACTTTTACCGATGACGAAATCGCTTGTCGGAACAGTAATCGGACCAAAAGCGGCACTTCCAGCATTGATTATCTCTGCTGCTCCGTTCTATGGTCGGATGGTAGAAATTGCCTTTCGTGAAGTGGACAAAGGAGTTATCGAGGCAGCCAAATCCATGGGAGCGAATATGTTTACGATTATTGGCAAAGTACTCATTCCAGAAGCACTTCCAGCGATTATTTCCGGTATCACAGTGACAGCAATTTCGCTCGTTGGTTTTACCGCAATGGCTGGTGTCATTGGCGCAGGTGGCCTTGGGAATACTGCCTATCTTGAAGGATTCCAACGTGGACAACCTGATGTAACAGTACTTGCGACAATTATTATCCTAATTATCGTCTTTATTTTCCAGTTTATCGGTGACTTCTTAACAAAACGAACCGACAAACGCTAACTAATGTATATGAAGAAATTTATATAAAAAAACGCGGAATCCCCGCAAAAAAGGAGAGAATTTCATGAAAAAGGTTCTTGGTTTCATTTTCACATTAAGTTTAGTTTTAGTACTTACAGCTTGCGGTAGCTCCTCAGATAAAGCTTCATCTAGTAAAGACGATAAACAGTTGGTAGTGGGTGCGTCCAATACACCACATGCCCAAATCTTAGAACAAGCAAAACCGATTTTGAAAGACAAAGGGATTGACTTGAAAATTGTTAAATATACAGATTATGTTATGCCTAATAAAGCCCTAGAAGAAGGCGACTTAGATGCTAACTACTTCCAACATAAACCATATCTTGAACTAGAAGAAAAAGAAAAAGGTTACAAATTTGCTGATGTTGGCGCAATACACATTGAACCAATGGGCATCTACTCCAAAAAAGTAAAAGACATTAAAGATTTAAAAGATGGCGCGCAAGTATTGCTTTCTAACTCAAAATCTGACTGGCCGCGTGTCATTGGTATTTTTGTGGATAACGGACTATTAACGTTGAAAGACGGCGTGAAACCACAAGATGCCACATTTGATGATATTAAAGACAATCCGAAAAATTTGAAATTCAAATACGATTTTGACCCAGCTTACTTGATGACTGCTTATAATAACGAAGAAGGCGATGTTGTAGCGATCAACTCTAACTTTGTTGTCGACCAAGGCTTAAACCCTTCTAAAGATGCTATTGCAATCGAAAGTAAAGATTCTCCTTATGCAAATATCGTTGTAACAACAGAAAAGAAAAAAGATGATAAAAACATTAAAGAGCTAGTAAAAGTACTACACTCAAAAGAAATTCAAGATTATATTACAAAAGAATGGGACGGCGCTGTTGTTCCAGTGGATAAATAAAATAGAAAAAATCCTTTTACCGATTTGGTAAAAGGATTTTTTTATTGAGCGCTACTTAAATATAATTTCAGGCCATCAGAAATGGCTCTATCCAGTTCTTTTTTGGAAACAATTTCATTTCCTTCTGGCATTGGAGGAACTTTCTCGTAATCAAGCATATCAATCGTTGTTGTGAATTTCATTAAGTCTTTTGTGTTTGTATCTTCAAAATTAGTAGTGATAATCGCTTTACTGAATCCTTTTTTGCTATCAGGAGTTAAGGTTAAGTTAAAATCTAACGTTTGAGCATCGTTATTGCTTAGTTTTTTGAAGGATGCTTGAATGTTTTTTCGTGCAGTATTCCACTTTTTCTTGGCTGCTTTTTGGGTACTACCATCAATTTCAGCGATTAGTGCTACCACATTCTCTTGATCGTCAAGCTCTGTGAGAACATCATTTACTAAATCGCTCACTTCATTTTTAGATAATTTTAGAACGATGTCGTCATTGTCTTTAGAAGTGAAGTGCTTATCGTCTAAATCGTTTAAATAGCTGTAAATCGTAATGCCAGCAGTTTCTTCTATTTTCTTTAATTCTTTTGCTTGGCGGTCTACGGTTTCTGTATCAATTGTTTGATTGGAAAAGTTTTGAATTGTTTCGAATAGATTTAAATATTTTGATTCTAAGTTTTTGTTTTGTTCAAGCACTTGATTGAAAATTTTGGCTGTAGATGCTGGTAATAAACTGGAGATGTTATCCGTTGCATCATAGAAGTCAGCTACAGGGATATAAGCTTTCCCGTCGTCGCTGTTTTGTAGTGCATGTATTGTCAAATCAAATGGTTTTTCTCCTTTCCAGTGGATGGAAGACGCACTGTAAGAAGAGGAAGAATCACTGTCAACAGAAATTTTATATTGAATGTTCGATTTTTTAAGTTGGTTTAAGTCAATTCCAGTAACAAACTTGTTCATATAACCTTCTGAAAGGTCATTTACTTGGAATGTTACATTTGTCGTATATTGTCGGTTTTTAGCTGTTTTTTGCAAGGCAGCAGTGAAGTCGGACTTGGGGGAGCTACACCCGGATAAGGTTGCTAAAAGCAATACAAAGATGGTCGCAGCCATTATTGCTTTCTTCATATTTTAAATTCTCCTTCAATAAGTAATCGTTTATTACAAAAAAGTTATTATGTTGCAATTTTGTTACGTTACAACAATACCATATATAAATAAGATATACAATCCCTTTTTTAGGATGAAAAATCCCTTTCATTTATTGGTATGACAGGTTGTATTTTTTTAGGGATAGATTCTCAAATAAAATAGAAACAGTGATAATACTAGAAAACTGGTAAAAAACCTTTATTAATAGTAGAATGAAGGGGAGAATGCGAAGAATACTGGTTTTTATAGTTGTAATCAGATTAGAATTATACTAAACTAGGATTATGCAAATTTTACACTAGGGAGGACTTTTTTTATGGCAACTTTAAAGATTCAAGATTTACATGTTGAAATAGAAGGAAAAGAAATTTTGAAGGGTGTTAACCTGGAAATTTCAACTGGCGAAATCCATGCTATCATGGGACCAAACGGAACAGGTAAATCTACGTTGTCCTCAGCTATTATGGGGCATCCAAAATATGAAGTAACACAAGGAACAATCACGCTTGACGGGGAAGATGTACTCGAAATGGAAGTAGACGAACGCGCTCGTGCTGGTCTTTTCTTAGCGATGCAATATCCAAGTGAAATTAGTGGTGTTACAAACGCTGAGTTCATTCGTGCAGCCATCAACAGCCGCCGCGAAGAAGGCGATGAAATTCCAGTAATGCAATTTATCCGCAAACTAGATGCAAAAATGGATATTTTAGATATGGACGAAGAAATGGCGGAACGTTATTTAAATGAAGGATTTTCAGGCGGAGAGAAAAAACGTAATGAAATTCTGCAATTATTAATGATTGAGCCAAAATTAGCGATTTTAGATGAAATTGACTCCGGTCTTGATATCGATGCGCTTAAAGTTGTCTCCAAAGGTGTAAATGAAATGCGCGGCGAAGGATTCGGTTGCTTGATTATTACCCATTACCAACGTTTACTTAACTACATTACACCAGATTTTGTTCACGTAATGATGCAAGGTAAAGTTGTAAAAGAAGGCGGACCTGAACTTGCGAAACGTTTAGAAGCGGAAGGTTATGACTGGATTAAACAAGAGCTTGGTATTGAACTTGAGGAAGAAGAAGCAGTAGACCAACAATAAGGAAGTGAGGTTAAAATCATGGCAGAAAATATGACGATTAAAGATGATTTTATCCACGCTTTTTCAAGTAATGCGAATGAACCGGATTGGTTTTTAGATATCCGTCGCAATGCTTTTAAAGCTTACGGGGAACTGGACTTGCCTTTTGTGGATAAAACAAAAATTACTCGCTGGAATTTCACAAAGTTTGAGACGTTTATACCTTTTAAAGAAGGCGTGACGAATGAAACTTTACCCGAAAAAGTAGCGAATTTAGTTGATTTAGATAATAAAGAAGCCAATTTTTACGTTCAAATGGATGAAAGACCTGCGAGACTTCAGTTGCAACAAGAACTAGTTGACCAAGGTGTTATTTTCACAGATATTATTTCCGCTGTGAAAAATCATCCTGAACTTGTGAAAAAATATTTCATGAAAGATGCAGTTCAAGTGAATGAGCACAAACTGACTGCTTTTCATGCGGCACTAGTGAACGGCGGGATTTTCCTTTATGTTCCTAAAAATGTTGAAGTGAAAGCGCCAATTCAAGCTGTTTTCATTCAAGAAAAAGCAGAATCTCCACTTGTTAACCATGTGTTGCTTGTGGCGGATGATAATAGCGCAGTCACTTATGTGGAAAACTACGTAACGGTAGATAACGCGCCTAAAGGGATTGTTAGCATTGTGGAAGAAGTAATCGCGGAAAAAAATGCGCGTATTACTTTTGGCGGTGTAGATAATCTTGCAAGTGGCGTTACGACATATGTGAACCGTCGTGGACACATTGGAACAGACAGCCAAATTGAATGGGCGCTTGGTCTGATGAATGATGGCGATACAATCAATGAGAACATAACAAATCTAATGGGTGACGGCTCTTCTGCTGATGTGAAAACAGTGACAGTTGGTCGCGGTAAGCAAACACAAAACGTGACAACGCGCGTGACACATTACGGAAAAGCTTCTAACGGTACGATTTTATCTCATGGTGTTATGAAAGAAAGAGCAACAACTATTTTTAACGGAATTGGTCACATTAAACATGGTGCTTCTAAGTCAGATGCACAACAAGAATCACGTGTACTGATGCTTAGTCCTGAAGCGCGCGGTGATGCGAACCCAATTTTATTAATTGATGAAAATGACGTAGTTGCAGGGCATGCGGCTTCTGTTGGACGCGTTGATCCACTACAATTATTCTATTTGATGAGTCGCGGGATTTCTCAAAAAGAAGCAGAAAGATTAGTTATTCATGGCTTCTTAGACCCTGTTGTTCGTCAGTTACCAATCGAAAGTGTGAAAACGATGCTTCGTGAAGTAATCGAAGGGAAAGTGCGCTAAATGATTGATATCCAAAAAATTCGGGCGGATTTTCCTATTTTAGCTCAAGAAATAAATGAAAAACCGCTAGCCTATTTAGATAATGCTGCCACCTCACAAAAGCCGAAACAAGTTATTGAAGCTTTAACCCATTACTATGAGTTTGATAATGCGAACGTTCACCGAGGTGTGCATACGCTTGCGGCAAGAGCGACGGATGCTTATGAATCAGCTCGAGGTAAAGTAGCCAAGTTTATTCATGCGCGTGAAGTAGCAGAAATTATTTTTACAAGAGGTACTACTTCAGCGATTAATTTAGTTGTAGATAGTTACGGTGAAGCAAATATTGAAGCTGGTGATGAGATAGTTATTTCTTATCTAGAGCACCATTCTAATTTGATTCCATGGCAACAACTAGCTAAACGCAAAGGTGCGGTTTTGAAATATATTGAATTAGAAGAAGATGGCACGATTTCAGTGGAACAAGCGAAAAAAACGATTGGCGAGAAAACGAAAATCGTTGCATTAGCTCATGTTTCTAATGTACTCGGGACTATCACGCCAATTAAGGAAATCGCAGCTATTGCTCATCAATTTGGAGCAGTTATTCTCGTTGACGGTGCACAAGCTGTACCGCACATGGAAGTCGATGTAGTAGATTTAGATGCTGACTTTTATGCTTTTTCAGGGCACAAAATGATGGCTCCTACTGGCATTGGCGCCTTGTATGGCAAACGTGAATTACTAGATGCGATGGAGCCTACCGAATTTGGCGGAGAAATGATTGATTTTGTAGAATTATATGATTCGACTTGGAAAGAACTACCTTGGAAATTCGAAGCCGGAACACCAATTATTGGCGGAGCGATTGCGCTAGGTGCGGCGATTGATTACTTGGCGGAAGTTGGACTCAACAATATTCATGCACATGAACAAGTATTAGCCAGCTACGCGATAGAAGAAATGAGCAAAATCGAAGGCATTACTATTTACGGACCAAATGATGCGAGTAAACGTTGTGGCTTAGTGACTTTCAATTTAGAAGGCGCGCATCCACACGATATTGCGACTATTTTGGACGAAGACGGAATTGCAATTCGAGCTGGGCATCACTGTGCACAACCGTTGATGAAATGGCTGGACGTTTCTTCCACAGCTCGCGCAAGCTTTTATATTTATAATACAAAAGAAGAAATTGATGTGCTTATAGATGGCCTCAAGTTAACAAAGGAGTATTTTGGATTATGACAAGCCGGAAATTAGATCAGCTTTATAGACAAGTCATTATGGATCACTATAAAAATCCGCGCAATAATGGAGAGCTCCCAGATAGCGATGTAACAATCGACCTCAACAACCCAACATGCGGTGATCAAATTCATCTTCATTTAAAAATGGACGGTGATAAAATCGTTGCGGCAAAATTCACAGGTAGCGGCTGTTCAATCTCGATGGCCTCTGCTTCGATGATGACGCAAAGCATTATTGGTAAAACTGAGAAAGAAGCACTAAAAATGTCCCGAGAATTTTCAGAAATGGTGCAAGGTCATGACCATGAAACGATTGATGAATACGGCGACGTTGAGGCACTTGCTGGAGTTGCGAAATTCCCAGCAAGAATCAAATGTGCGACCCTTTCTTGGAAAGCAATGGAGAGAGCGATTTTTGAAAAAGAAGGAACAAAATAAGTAGCGAAAAGGAGGATACGACATGACTGAAATTCCAGAAATTGGCGAATACCAATATGGATTCCATGACAAAGATACCTCTGTGTTCCGTACAGAACGCGGATTAACAGAAAAAGTAGTAAGAGAAATTTCGAATATTAAAGAAGAACCAGAATGGATGCTAGAATTCCGTTTGAAGTCTTTAGAGCAATTTTATAAAATGCCAATGCCGACTTGGGGTGGCGATCTGTCAGAACTGAAGTTTGAAGACATCACTTACTACGTGAAACCGTCTGAACAAACCGTACGTTCTTGGGATGAAGTTCCTGAAGAAATTAAACGTACTTTTGATAAACTCGGTATTCCTGAAGCTGAACAAAAATACTTGGCTGGTGCATCTGCACAGTACGAATCCGAAGTAGTTTATCACAATATGAAGCAAGATCTAGAAGATTTAGGGATTGTCTTCAAAGATACCGATTCCGCGTTAAAAGAAAACGAAGATATTTTCAAAGAATATTTCGCAAAAGTAATTCCACCAAGCGACAACAAATTCGCAGCATTAAACTCGGCTGTTTGGTCAGGTGGCTCATTTATCTACGTACCACCAGGCGTCAAAGTAGATACGCCACTGCAAGCCTACTTCCGTATTAACTCGGAAAACATGGGTCAGTTTGAACGGACGTTAATTATCGTGGACGAAAATGCCAGCGTAAACTACGTGGAAGGCTGTACTGCTCCCGTTTATACTACGAATTCCCTTCACTCAGCTGTCGTGGAAATCATTGTAAAACCAGGCGCTTACTGCCGTTACACAACCATCCAAAACTGGGCAAATAACGTGTATAACCTAGTAACAAAACGTACTTTCTGTGAAGAAAATGCGACAATGGAATGGATTGATGGTAACATTGGTTCGAAATTAACAATGAAATACCCAGCAGTACATTTACGAGGCGAAGGAGCACGTGGAACAACGCTTTCTATCGCGATTGCTGGTAAAGGCCAACGTCAAGATGCCGGAGCGAAAATGATGCACTATGCGCCGAATACGTCCTCTACGATTGTATCGAAGTCGATTTCGAAACAAGGCGGAAACGTAACGTATCGCGGAATTGTTCATTTTGGTCGTAATGCAGACGGCGCACGTTCGAATATCGAATGTGATACGCTGATTATGGATAACTTGTCCACATCGGACACAATCCCGTACAACGAAATCCTAAACAGCAACATCTCATTAGAACACGAAGCCAAAGTTTCCAAAGTATCCGAGGAACAACTTTTCTATCTAATGAGCCGTGGTTTAAGCGAAGAAGAAGCGACAGAAATGATCGTTATGGGCTTCATTGAACCATTTACGAAAGAATTACCAATGGAATATGCCGTTGAGATGAACCGTTTGATTAAGTTTGAAATGGAAGGCTCGATTGGTTAATATAATAAAAACCCCTTCAACTACAGGTCTGTGGTTGAAGGGTTTTTTATTTACATTTAATTTTAGCTATTTTTCTTTCGACTTAAAAAGCCAGCAATAAAGTAAGATAGTATAAAAATAGAAAATCCGGCCATTAAAGATATATCTGATCCATCAAAAGGTTTCCTACCAGTAAAGGCGGAACAAATTAATAGCGTTCCAAAAAAAACTGAAGTCATTATAATAAGCCTTTTCATCTGTTTTCTCCTTTTTTTAATTAAAGTATAAAACATAAAATATCCAAGGTAAAGCAACAACCAAATTAAAAGATTCTCCCTCCTTTTTGCGTTATAATAAATATAAATCATAACGATAGAGAGGGTGGCAGTTGATGGTAACAATCGGGTTAACTGGGTGGAGTGATCATGATTCTTTATTGCAAACGAAAAAATTAACATTAGCTGATTATGCGGCACATTTTCCTGTGGTGGAGGTTGATACGAGCTTTTATGCGATTCCTTCTCCGAGGACAACGGCAAACTGGGCGGCGCAAACTCCGGATGAATTTCGTTTTGTGATTAAAGCATTTTCGGCGATGACGAAACATAAGGAATGGTCGCAGTATTTTGATAGTGAAAATGCGATGTACACGGCTTATATGGATATGATTGCGCCGATAAGTGAAACGGGAAAACTACAGGCGATTTTATTTCAATTTCCGCCTTATTTTAATTGTACGAAAGAAAATGTGGCTTATTTAAAATATATTGCCTCGAAAATGGGCGATTTGCCTGTGGCGATTGAATTTCGTAATAATTCTTGGTATAACGAGCAAAACACCGAGAAAACACTGGAGTTGCTGCGAGAATTAGGTTTTGTTCATACGGTCGTTGATGAACCGCAAGTTGGTTCTGGGAGCGTGCCGATTGTACTGCGTGAGACGAATAGCGATATGACATTAGTGCGGCTTCACGGCCGGAATCAGTATGGTTGGATGAAAGCAAGCAGTCCAGAATGGCGCGAAGTTCGGACACTTTACCGTTATAATGAGGAAGAAATTAACGAATGGGCAAAATACGTGGAACATTTACAAAAATTGTCCAAAGAAGTTGTCGTGATTTTTAATAATAACAGCGGCGGCGATGCGGCTGATAATGCGAAACATTTACAAAAGGCGCTCCAAGTTGAGTTTCAAGGTTTGGCTCCGATGCAAATGGATTTGTTTTCAGAATAAAAAAAGATGGCGCGTAAGCAGCGCCATCTTTTTATGCTTTTATACCAATTAAAAAGCTAATAACTAAAATAATCAATACAATCCCAGTTATCCCAACGTACAAATAATCTTTTTCCTTCAAAAAAGTAAACAATGATACAACGACACGAAGGACTGGCGTTAAAATTAAGCAAAAGAGACCGAACATCATAATTGCGTATGGTTTAAGCGTCCCTAGCCCGCTGAAAATCGCTGTAAGTGAGGTCGGGTAAGTTTCCCCGGGATAGCCACTTTCGCCGGTAATAAACAGCATAACGAGGCCAAAAACGATAATGATCGCACTAAGGACAACACCGATTCGTAACAGCGCGCTAACAATTAGCTCGACCCGGTACATTTCTTCTTTTTTCTCTGCCATCTAAATCCACCCCAATCCTTCTAAAATCATTTGGAAGGCAACATATAAAATGACGGGAATAAAAATAATCCGAATAATTTTGCTTTTTAAACGTTGCATAATGCGTGTTCCAAGTGTTGCACCGACAAGTACGCCAATCGCAACTGGAGCTGCAATCGCAGGCTGGATGTCACCTTGGAAAAGATATACAGTTGCACTGGCCGCCGCGGTTACGCCCATCATTAAATTACTCGTTGCGCTACTTACTTTAAGCGGCATTTTCATAAAGACATCAAGTGCCATGACTTTAAATGCGCCACTACCGATTCCAAGTAAGCCACTAGCGATACCTGCGCCGTACATCACACCAAAACCAGCAGGGACGTTTGCCACTTGATAATCAACTGTCTGCCGTAAAGATTTATCGTAATAAGAATCATGTAAGTTTAGTTTGGTTGCGAGCGGGTCTGGTTTCACATTGGTAGGAAATTCTGTACCGACCTTTTTAATCATGTTGAAAGCAGAATAAAGAAGTAAAAGTCCGAAGATGATGTAGAGTGCCGTGGCCGAGAGCAGTCCACTGACGAAAGCCCCGGTGATTGCACCAATTGTTGTGGCAATTTCGAGAAACATCCCGACACGAAGGTTCGTAATGCCGTCTTTGATATAAGCAATTGCAGAGCCGCTACTTGTGGCAATAACGGAAATAATACTTGCACCAATCGCATATTGAATATCAATCCCAAAAATAAGTGTCAAGGCAGGCGTCACGATAATTCCACCACCAAGCCCAAGCAAAGAGCCTACAACCCCTGCAAAAACAGAGATTAGAAGAATTTCGACTGTTTGCGTAATATCCAAAAAAATCACTTCCCTTTTAAAACAATATATCCTATCATAACATAAAATGAAAAGGGAACAATTCATCCAGTCCTAGTGCGTGTAAAAAAAGCGGTTTTACGCTACAATAGTTATAAGTAGGGAGTGAGATGGATAGATGAAACATTTAACTTTATGGCATACGAATGATGTTCATAGTCACTTGGAACATTGGCCACGCATTTTTAATTTCTTAAAAGAGAAAAGAACAGCTGCGGATAAAGAAAATAAGTCGGCGCTCTTTTTTGATATTGGTGATTTTTTGGACCGGGTCCATCCGCTTACTGAAGGAACGAACGGGCTTGCGAATACGGACTTACTTAACCAACTGCCGTATGATGCGGTGACTTTTGGTAATAATGAAGGAACGACTTTGGCCCATGAAGACTTGGATAAATTATACGAACATGCGACTTTTCCAGTAGTTTGCTGTAATTTTTACGCAGATAAAGAACGAACCAAGCAGCCAGACTGGGTGAAATCGATTGTTTATAAGGAAATAGAGCAAGTGAAAATAGCGATTATTGGTGCGACGGCGCCGTTTCGGGAATACTACGAGGCAATGGGCTGGGGCGTGGAAGAACCTATTAGCTCGATTCAAAAACAAATTGCTGGCTTGGATGAAGATACGGATGTAGTTATTTTGCTCAGCCATCTAGGTTTACCAAGCGATGAACGCATTGCACTCGAAATTCCTGAAATAGATGTAATTTTGGGCGGACACACGCACCATTTACTTGAAACGGGGAAAATAGAAGGGAATGCGTTACTTGCTGCAGCGGGTAGATGGGGCGAATATATCGGGAAAGTGGATATAGAGCTAGACGAAAATAATCAGATACTGACTACAACCGCTACGACGTTTAAAACCGAGGATTTACCGGCTGCTCCAAATGAAGCGAATGAAATCCAAGGTTTCTTCGATAAAGGGCGCGCAGAACTCTCTGAAAAAGTAGTTGCGATTCCCGGAAAGTTAGCGCATAATTGGTTTGATGACTCGGAAATTGCGCACATTTTGAATGAAGCGGTTTGTGAATGGACTGGAGCAGAAACGTTTGTGATGAACGCGGGCATTTTTATGACAGACTTTGAAGCGGGAATCGTGACAGATTTTGATATCCACCAAATGTTACCGCATCCGCTCAACGCAATTGCTTTAACGATGTCTGGTGAGGAACTTGAAATACTTATTGACGGAATCTACCGAAAGAAAGCAGAACTGCAAGATATTCCGCTTCGAGGTTTTGGTTTCCGAGGTGAGTACTTTGGTACCGTTTTGATGGATAGAGCTGGTTTTGACTCAGAAAATCAAGTGGCACTTTTTGATAATCAACCAATTGATAAAACACGGGAATACCGAATTGCGACGCATGATACGTTTGTGTTCGCGCCATTTTTCCCGATAGTAAAACAAATTAAACGAAAAGAAGTATATACACCGGAACTACTCCGAGATATTTTAAAATGGAAACTTAAAAAAATGTACGGACAGGAGGAAGACAAGTGACGATTACGATTCAAGATTTAAACTACGAGATTATCACCAATTATCGCGATGCTTTTGACGAGGAGAAGTTAAACGAACGGTTTAGCGATATTCTTGGACGATATGATTATATAGTGGGCGACTGGGGTTATGATCAACTGCGTCTTAAAGGCTTTTTCGAAGATGATAACCGCAAAGCTGCATACGACAACAAAATTAGCACGTTAAAAGAATATATTTATGAATACTGCAATTTTGGTTGTGCTTATTTTGTTATTAAAAAAGTAAAATAGTAAATGAGGTAGTTTGGAATTGAAGAATTATAAAGCGTATTTAATTGATTTAGATGGTACGATGTATCGCGGGGCAGAAGTTATTCCAGAGGCGATCATTTTTATCGAAAACTTAAAACGTGCGGGAATTCCGTATTTATTTGTAACAAACAATTCAACAAAAACACCTGGGCAAGTAGCAGAACATTTAACTGATATGGGGATTCAAGCTGTAAGCGAGGATGTTTTCACGACGTCACAAGCAACCGTACAATTTATGATGGAACAAAAACGCGAAAGAACGGTTTATGTTATCGGAGAACGTGGAATAAAACAAGAACTAACAGATAATGGATTTGAAATAACTTCTAGTAATCCAGCTTTTGTTGTTGTCGGGCTTGACCGGGAAGTCGATTATGAGAAATTTTCAAAAGCAGCTCTTGCGGTTCGAGGTGGCGCGATGTTTATTTCAACGAATGGCGATGCGGCAATTCCGACAGAGCGCGGTTTGCTTCCGGGAAATGGTTCGATTACATCAGTCGTTTCCGTAGCCACAGAAACAGCGCCAGTTTTTATTGGAAAGCCTGAATCCATTATTATGGAGCAAGCACTCGCAAAACTCGGCGTTCATAAAGACGAAGCAATCATGGTGGGGGACAACTACGAAACCGATATTATGGCAGGCATCAATTACGGCATGGATACGTTAATCGTACACACTGGCTTTACATCAAAAGAAGCATTATTAACAAAAGAAATCCAGCCTACATACGCTGTAACAAAACTAACTGATTGGAAATTTAACTAGAAGAGCGGAATTTTTCTGCTCTTTTTTTAATAAATAGGAGGTTAGAAAATGGTCTCAATTCAAAAGTTAACAAAAGACAATTTCCACGAAACAGCAAAATTAGAAGTGCATCCGCACCAAAAAACATTTGTCGCAGAAAATTGGTATTCTATTATCGAAGCAAGTTTTGAAGAAACGTATCATTCGCTGGTAATATACGCGGATAATATGCCGGTTGGTTACGCAATGTACGGTATGGATACAGATGATGGTGAGTTTTGGTTGGTACGGTTTATGACTGGGAAAGAGCATCAAGGTAAGGGGTACGGCGGGGATGCACTAGAGCAAATTATTGAGATGGTGAAAAATTTGCCAGAACAGCCAGCACGACTGCGTTTATCTTATGAACCTGATAATATAGTAGCGGAAAAATTTTATGCAAAATATGGGTTTGAAAAAACGGGGGAGATCATTGACGGCGAGGCAGTGGCCGACTTGTGGTTCAAACGTTAAAATCGGGTATAGAATGGGGATAAGGAGGATGCTAAATGGACGTTTTTAATGATTTCTTTGTAATATTTTTAATTGCAGCAACCGCCTTTTTCGTGGCAAGTGAATTTGCCATTGTCGCAATTCGAAAACCTACTGTCTTGCAACTAGTAGCCTCAGAGGACCCGCGAGCGAAATATGTAAAAAAAGTTACTTCGAATATGAATGATTATTTGGCTGCCTGTCAGTTAGGGAACACACTCGCCGCGCTTGCTATGGGGTGGGTTGGTGAAGCAACAATGCGTGGTTGGTTGGAGCCGTTATTTTTAATGTTACCTGTACCAGAATCCGTTGAAAAGCCGATTTCGATTTTTGTTTCGTTTATTTTAATTACATTCTTAAATGTGGTACTCGGGGAACTTGCTCCGAAAACATTTACAATTCAAAGCACAGAAAAAGTAGCTCTGTTCATCGCGCGCCCGCTTGTGTATTGGTATCGCCTGACTTTTCCACTCAATTGGCTTTTAAATAACTCGGCGAATTTAATCACGCGGATGTTTGGCGTAAAGAAAACGATTGATGCGGACCAAATGACGCCAACAGAACTGAAGATCATTTTTGAAGATAGCTATAGGCAAGGACTTTTGAATCCACAAGAGTTTCGTTATATGAAAAATATTTTCAAACTGGGCGACGTACCAGCGAAAGAAGTGATGATACCGCGAATGTCGATGATTGCGATTGACCAAACGGCAACTGTAAGAGATTTACTGAAATTAACTTCTGAACATACATATCATATTTTTCCAGTAACCGAAGATGAAGATAAAGATCATATTATCGGAATGCTACGAGTCAGTGCGGTGATGGCTGGACTTGGCAAAGACGAAACGATTGTGACGCAATCCATTCAACCGTTTATTACACCAGTTTTAGAAGTATTTGAAGGCATGATTTTGGAAGAGTTACTTGTGAAAATGCAGCAAGAAAGTGAGCCATTTGTCGTTCTTACGGATGAATACGGTGGGACTTCAGGGATTGTGACGCTGGAAGATGTTATGGAAGTGATTGTTGGTGATATGGAAGAAGCAAAAGGTCCGAAAGGGATTCGGAAAGTAGCTTTGAATCATTTTATAATTGAAGGGTCTGAGCCGCTCCTAGATGTCGAGGAAGCACTCGGGGTTCCGATTGAAGGGCCGGGTGTTCATACGTTATCGGGATGGATGCTGCTCGAACGTTTTGACTTAGAAGCGGGTGATGAGATTGAACATGAGGGGTACCGCTTTATCGTACGTTCGATGAATAAAAACTCGATTCGACAAGTAGAAGTAAAATTAGGAAAAGAAAAACCAGTAAAATTGGAGGAATAGCCTCTTGTTTTACTGGTTTTTGTTTAATTAACGATGTCGTCATGGTAACTATGTGCAAGGCGACTGGCTGCGGCTGCAGCGATAGCACCAACAATATCATCGAGAAATGTGTGTACAGCGATGCCATCGTGTTCATTTAATTTTGCAAGAATCCCTGGTTTTACTTTATCGATATAACCGTAATTGGTAAATCCAATGGATCCATACACATTGACGATGGACAGCGCGAGTATCTCGTCGACGCCGTACAGTCCCTCATCAGCACTAATGATATTTTGTAGTGGTTGGACGAGTTCACCTTTTTCAGCCATCACATCAAGCTGTATACCTGTTAAAACTGCATTTTGAACTTCACGTTTACGAAGAACATGCTCAACATTTTGCCGGCAAATATCTAATTCCAATCCGGGATGATATTTTTGTTGTAAAAATAATACAAGTTCTGCGATATCGTCAATTTCTACACCGCGTTCGATGAGCCAACTGCGTGCTTTTGATTCTAACGCACTTTGTTTTTCTACCATTTTTTCTTACCTCCTTCTAACTGTATGTATATTGTATGATAGACGTTTACAGGATTTCTAAACCTTTTTATACAAAAATAGCGACCGATTGTTTGGCCGCTAAAATATTTGTTTAAAAAACCTGAACAACTTCTTTAAAGCCGATAATTTTTTCAGCTAGAGTTAATTCGATACCCATTTTTAAAGTCATATCAGAACTGGGGCAAGTCTCACATGCACCAAGTAGTTTAATTTTTACGACACCATCTTGTGTGACTTCAATAAGTTCATAGTCCCCGCCATCACGAACTAAAAACGGACGGAACTTTTTTAAAGCTTTATCAACTTCGGCGTAGCTAATTTCTTCCATAGGATATAGTTCTCCTTTCGTGAGGCATTGTTATATTTTCTATTATAACAGGATATGGGGAAATTTAAAGAAATTAAATTGGGTTTTCTGAGATCGAAAATAGTGCAATATGAAGTAATTACCAAACAAAAACTCTCTTATCCAATTGATAAGAGAGTTTTTGTTGTTTATTTTAGCTGTTTTTCTTAGAGATAGAGTAAATTCCTAAGAGAACGAAACATGTACCAATTAATCCGAATAATATACTATCTTGTTGATTATCGCCGGTTTTCGGTAATGTTGTTTGTTTTTTGATTGTAGTTACTTTGCTTGCTTTTGGTTTGTTTTCGTTGATTTTAATAGCTGTTTTGTTTTTATCTGGTTTTGTATTGCTTGGTGTTGTATCCTCTTTTTTAGGATCGTCTTCTTGTTTAGCATATATAAAGGTAACTGTTTGATTATCAGTTGTAAATACGCCATTAGCATTGGCTGGTGTGGCTGTTAACTTCCAACCACTCAAGTTTTTAGCTGTTGCCGTGTAAGATGTATCTAGCTTACCGTTCAATGTATCTGGAGTAGCTAGTTCATTGCCATCTGCATCAACATATTTCACAGTAACAGGAGCGCCATCTGCTTTTTCGTAAACATACGTGACTGTCTGGTTCGAGTTTGTGAATACACCAGTTGCGTTGGTGGGAGTCGTTTTGATTGTCCAACCAGAAAGACTTTTAGCTGTAGATTGGTAAGGTGCATCGATTTTGCCGTTCAGTGTGTCGGGAGTAGCTAGTTCATTGCCATCGCCATCGACGTATTTCACGGTAACAGGAGCGCCGTCTGCTTTTTCGTACACATACGTGACTGTTTGATTCGTGTTTGTAAATACACCATTAGCATTGGCAGGAGTCGTTTTAACTGTCCAACCTGTGATACTTTTAGCTGTAGATTGATAAGGTGCATCAATCTTACCGTTCAGTGTATCGGAAGTAGTTAGTTCGTTGCCATCGCCGTCGACGTATTTCACGGTAACAGGCGCGCCGTCTGCTTTTTCGTACACATAAGTGACTGTTTGATTAGCATTTGTAAATACACCATTAGCATTGGTAGGTGTCGTTTTAACTGTCCAACCTGTGATGCTTTTGGCTGTAGATTGGTAAGTAGCGTCGATTTTGCCGTTCAGTGTATCGGAAGTAGCTAATTCGTTGCCATCGCCATCGACATATTTCACGGTAACAGGAGCACCATCTACTTTTTCGTAAACGTAAGTGACCGTTGCATCGCGATCGCTGAATTGTCCGGAAGCTTGGCCTTCGATTTCTTTTAATTTGTAGTTAGTAATTGTTTTTTCTATTGTTTGGTAATTTTCACCGGATTTACCAGAAATTGTTTCACTTGTAGCTAATTCATTGCCATTTTCATCTTTGTAAAATACATTTACAGTTGAATCGGTTTTTTCGGATACCGTAATGGGCTGTGATACTTTAAGGGAGTAACTAAGTGGTACTCCTTTAGCCGAAGTAGCTGTGAATGTTGCTTTATAAGTGACAGTCTTATTTCCAACTGGTAAGTTAGCAAACGAAACTGTTTTATTATCAGTGGATACTGTTCCACCATCAGAAATGCTAGAAACAGGCATTTTTTCGCCATCAATATCTAAAGTAGGGTTGTTTGAAATAGCTGTCGCACCTTCTTTAATATTAATAGTTGGAAGTGTGATAGTTTGATTGTTAACTTGTAAACCTTTATAATCTCCAACGATATCCATGCCTTCAAAAAAGTCTTTTAACTTACTTAAATCAGTAATATTATTATTATCAGCGTAAGCAATAGATAATCCTCTTAGTGTATTTAACGAATCAATGGAAGTTAGATTGTTATTGTTTAAATAAAGGACTTTAAGTTCTTTCATCGTAGCAATTGGAGCTACATTAGTGAACTTATTGTAACTTAGATTTAAATTTTTAATATGATCATTTGCAGTTAATGCTGCTAAATCGGTAATGTTATTCCAAGTTACATCTAAATTTTCAAGCGATTTGAGATTTGCGAATTTTTCGAATTCTTCGTTATTGATTTGGTGATATGCTGGATCTAACCAAGCGTACGAGTTATAAGAAAATGATTTTAAGTTTTCTTTTTCAAGTAAGGGGCTGAAATCAGTAATATAATCCCCACCTAATTCTACTTCTTCGAGTGCTGGCATTTCGCTAAGAGCTTTAATGTCATTCAATCCAGTAGTAACACCAACGATTTTTTTCAGATTAGGTAAGTTTTTAATCTGATTTAAATTGGTAATTGCTGTCTGGTTTGAAAAATATAATTTGGTCATATTGACCGCTTTTTCGAGTCCAGTTAAATCTCTAATTAACCCAGTGACAGCATATCCAGGTGAACTATACATATAGGAAATATCTGCTATAGTAATCGTCTCAAGATTTGCTTCAGTCAATTCTGTTAAGAACGGATTTCCTACGATAGTTTTAAGACCTTCTTTTAAATATGAATCCGGGATATTTACTACATCAGTTGATGCTGCCCGCGCATTACTAAAAGGTAAGAATAGGGTTGTCATTAAAAACAAAACTAACATTATTTTGCTTATTTTTTGCATATACCTAGTTGCCTCCTTATTTTTCGAATGTAATTGTAATTAGTTATTCGTTGAAACTGACTGTTTCAGCAACAAATTAGCTGGAAATGTAGTTTGGAACGAATACGCCTCTAACCAAAGTTATAATATCATGTGGGTTCTTTAAAAATCACGGGTTTTTTTAAGAAAATTATTGAAATTAGAGTAAAGTTCAATAATTGGACATATTTGATTTTAAGGTGAAAAAGCAGTTGGGAGAAGGGGTTTCGTTTTGATGGTCGATGTGGAGAGTGCTTTTTGAATATATATAGCATATAAATTAGTTGTTAGGTTTTAAAAATTTTCGAAAATATCGAAAAGTTAGTTTTTTTGTATGTATACTTGAGCTGTAACTTGCTATACTTCGAACGGGCGAATGGGAATGTGGGTTTCAGGTAGATGGTGGATGGATTTTATTTGGATGGAAGTTTTTGTGTGGGGGCGCACTTTACTGGAAGGATTACATGCTCGCTTTGCTCGCATGCATATTTGGCCTGTAATTCGCTTTGCTTCAAACGGACGAATGGGGATGTGGGTTTTCAGGTAGATGGTGGATGGATTTTATTTGGAAGGGAAGCTGTTGTGTGGAGGGCGCACATTTCTGGAAGGATTGCATGCTCGCTTTGCTCGCATGCATATTTGGCCCGTAACTTGCTTTGCTTCGAACGGACGAATGGGGATGTGGGTTTTCGGTTGAGGGTGGATGGATTTTGATGGAGAAGGGAAATTTGTGTGGAGGGCGCACATTTCTGGAAGGATTACATGCTTGCTTTGCTCGCATGCATATTTGGCCCGTAACTTGCTTTGCTTCGAACGGGCCAAACAAAAACACGTTCCTAAGGCTCAGAAAGGAACGTGCTCTTTCAACTGGTAAGGTTGAAAGACAATTGGGTTGCGCGCCCAATTGTTAAAGGGAGTGTTACTTATATGTTGACCGTGAAATCACGGGTACAACCTAGAGATAGTTTATTATGTTAATACACTACTGCTTTAAAGATTAGCAATGTATTGGAAATATTATAATATATCTGTAAATTTGTGTCAATTCATATCTTTATAAAAATTCATAAAGTTTAATAGTTATGCTTCGTGAAACAGCTTAGTCGCTTTTTTCGGTGGGTTTTTGTACAATGATAATGAGGTGAAGCGTGATGGTAAATGAAGCGAAATTATATGTTTATGGTTCAACGACTATTTGTGCGAGTTGCGTCGGAGCGCCATCCTCGAAGGAAACAGAGGAATGGCTTCGAGCTGCGATTGGTCGGAAGTTTTCTGGGCAGCCATTTGTGGTGGAGTATGTGGATATTTTTAATCCGCCGAATGAAACGGCTTTAGCGGATATGGCGAATAAAATTGTCGAGGAAGATTATATGTACCCAGTCATTGTGGTTGATGGTGAAATTATCGCGGAAGGCAATCCTCGGTTGAAAGATATTTATCAAGTAATGACCGACCGTGGTTACTTAGCAACGATGTAACAGTCTAGGAGGCAAGTGGAAATGAATCCGATTGTGGAATTTTGCGTGAATAATTTGGCGAGCGGGGCAGATGCTGCCTTTGCGAAATTAGATGCGGATGATAGTTTAGATGTGATTGAATATGATTGTCTGACATATTGTGATTTATGCGCGACGAGTTTGTTTGCTTTAGTGGACGGGGAAGTGGTTCGCGGAGAAACAGCAGAGGAATTAGTTGCGAATATATATACATTTTTGGAAGAGAATCCATTTTAATATAGAAAAAGCGATGAGCGCGTAATTTGGCTCATCGCTTTTTATTAGTTAAAAAATTGCTTGATAGATGTGTCACCACTTTCGATGGTGTAGGTTTTATAGAAACTTGATTTTTCGGTTAAAGCTTCACTAATAAAATCTGCAACATCCGCACGCGGGATAGTCGTCTTAGGTTTTTCGGAAACTTCAGCGATTTTGCCAGTGGCTGGATCATCTGAAAGTCCAACTGGGCGGACGATGGTGTAGTCGAGACCGCTTCTTTTTAGTTCTTCATCGGCTGCTTGTTTGGCTTTTAAATAATGGACGAGGGATTCGGGACCGTTTTCTGGATTGTCGGCGCCATAAGAGCTAACAATGATGAACCGACGTACACCTTTTTCTTTAGCAGTTTCGATGGCTTTGATGGCGCCGTTTTGGTCAATGTTGATGGTTTCGGAAGCAGGCGTATGACCACCGGATCCAGCTGTGAAAATAACGGCTTCAATTTCATCATAGGCATAGTGGAAATCTTTTTTTAAATCGGCGATAATCGGTTTTGCACCGAGCTTTTCAAGATCGCTTACTTGTTCAGCTTTTCGAACCATTGCTCGGACGAAAAAGCCTTTTTCCATGGCGAGTTTTTCTACTAAAAGACGGCCGATTTTGCCATTTGCGCCAATTACGAGTACATTCATTGCTAATCTCCTCCTAAAAAATATCTACAAAGAACTTTTCCCGGTGAGTAAAAAATAAAACCACAAGTTGCCTCGTGGTTTCGGTTATTATTCGAATAAAGATGTGGAGTGCATTGGTTGCACACGCGTTTTTGGATCAATAAAATTCATCGCGTTATTAACGGCTGTTGGAGCTTCACCGAATCCGGTCGCGATTAGTTTTACTTTACCGTCATACGTGCAAATATCACCTGCACAATAGATTCCTGGGATACTCGTTTCCATTTTTGAATTAACGACAATCGAATTACGTTCTAGCTCGAGGCCCCAATTTTTAATTGGACCAAGCGAAGAAACGAAACCATAGTTAATGATGAAATCGTCAATCTCCAATGTTTCCCTTGTATCACCTTTGACTTCTTGCAAAGTAATATGCGTTAATTTATCGCCGTTACCGAGTACTTCAGTTGGGATAAATGGTGTTTTGATAGCAATGGAAGATTTTTCTAAATTGTTCACGCTATGTTCGTGCGCACGGAAAGCATTACGACGATGAACGATGGCGACAGAACTGGCTACTTTTTCAAGCATGAGTGCCCAGTCCACTGCGGAATCCCCACCACCACAAACGGCAACCCGACGACCTGAAAAACGACTCAAGTCATTAATGAAATAGTGAATGTTTTTTCCTTCGTATTGTTCTGCTTCTGGAAGATCCAAACGTCTCGGTTCAAATGCGCCGTTTCCAGCGGTAATAATAACTGCTTTACTATAATGAGTATCTTTCTTCGTGATGATTTCAAATGTGCCATCGACTTGTTTTTCCACGCTTTGAACAGCTTCTTCCAGTGCAATGGTTGGATCAAATGGCTTCATTTGTTGAATCAAGTTATTAACAAGTTCCTGTGCGCGAACAGCAGGATAGCCTGGAATATCATAAATATATTTTTCAGGATAAAGCGTGGAAAGTTGTCCACCTAATTGTGGTAAACTTTCTATTATTTTCACACTCGCATTGCGCATTCCGGCATAAAAAGCAGCAAATAGCCCAACCGGTCCGCCACCAATGATCGTGATATCATAAATTTTTGTTTTTTCATCCAAAATACATCACCCCCTAGTTCCTAATTTCCCTATGAAATCGCTAAAGTTGCAATAAGCATATTTTAGCATATATTTTAAAAAAAGAATGTTTACGGGATTGTCTACATTAAAATATGAAAAAATGAACTAGACCAATTACGTATCAAATAAAAGATTTTTACGAAAATCAAGCCATCTCTAAGCTTTATTGTGAAAAAAATCGTATACCACTCGAACCATGCTCCAAAGAAGCTTAAAGCCTTGAGTTCGCTTTCTTGAAAATGAATGTTAAAAAGTCTATGATATAGTTTGTAAGCTGTGAAATAGGGAATATATTGGTACTTACCATTTTCACTTTATTCATTGTTTGCAGTAGATTTTTAGCGCAATCTACATAGGTGCAGTAAGAAATTCTTAATGCAATTTTTTTTGTGAAGAAAAATATAAGGGAAAGTAGATGTGATAACAGATGAGTAAACCAAAAATTGTCATTCTCGGAGCAGGATACGGGGGACTAAAAACTTTACGTAAGTTACAACAAAGAAACTTGGAAGCCGAAATCGTTCTAGTGAATAAGAATGACTATCACCACGAAACGACTTGGTTACATGAAGCAGCAGCTGGAACAATTGAACCAGAAAAATTAATGTATCCATTAGACAAAGTCGTTAACAATACAAAAACGACATTTATCCAAGATACAGTAGTAAAAATTAATAAAGAGGAAAAAACAGTCACACTAGATGCGAATGGTGATATCAGCTATGACTATTTATTAATTGCACTTGGGTCAGAAGCAGAAACATTTGGAATCAGTGGTTTGAAAGAATATGCCTTCACTATTACAAGTGTAGAATCCGTTAAAAAAATCCGTGCGCACATTGAAGCGCAGTTTGCTAAATGGAAAACAGACCCACGCGATGAATTATTAACAATTATCGTTGGTGGCGCTGGCTTTACTGGAATTGAGTTTCTTGGGGAATTAACTAATCGTATTCCAGAATTAGTGAAAGAATATGATGTACCACGTGAAAAAGTTCGTATTTACTGTATGGAAGCTGCTCCGAAAGTATTACCACAATTTGATGCGAAACTCGTTGATTATGGCGTTGGTGTACTGGAAGATCGCGGCGTAGAATTCCATGTTGGTAAACCAGTCAAAGAAGCTACAGCTGACGGCGTAAAATATGCAGAAAGTGAAAATGAAGTTCGTGAAATCAAAGCGGCAACGATTATTTGGGCTGCCGGAGTTCGCGGAAATAGCGTGATCGAAGCGTCTGGTTTTGAAGCTGGCCGTGGTCGTGTGAAAGTAAACAACAATTTAACCGTTCCTGGTAACGAAGAAATTTTAATTGTTGGTGACTGCTCACTAATCATCAACCCAGCAAATGACCGTCCATTCCCGCCAACTGCCCAAATCGCAATGCAACAAGCGGATGTGGCTGCAGTGAACTTAGCTAAATTAGTTAAAGGGGAAACCGACCTACAAGATTTTGTATATCATGAAAAAGGAACAGTGTGCTCTCTAGGCGATAACGATGCAATCGGTGTAGTTTTCGGTAAAAACTTGAAAGGCTACCCAGCTTCCGTTATGAAAAAAGTCATTGATGACCGTGCGCTACTACTTATTGGTGGTTCAAGCGTTCTTGCTAGTAAAGGTAAATTTAAATTCTATAAATAAAAACTCAAGAAGCGCTGTATCTGCTTTTGACAGATATGGCGCTTTTTTTCATGTTATAATTAGAAAAAAAGAAAGAAGGTAAATAATGGAACAACTTTTTGATATACTTCCAAGTGAATGGGCCGAACGTTTTTTGGAAACAGAAAAAGAGCGGATAGAGTTGCATTTTAAAGATGCGGGCACACTTTCCTTGTTACAAAGTAAAGCTGGTGGCCGAGGTTATTTACCGAAAGAACAAGGCTATCCGGTGACGGAAGAAGGTAAGCCACTTTCGTTATTAGCACAAATTAATTTTTCGGAAATGCCACAAATGGAAAATTATCCGGAGTTTGGCTTGCTTGCTTTTTATGTAGATTATCAAGATGATTTATACGGACTTAATTTTGAAAATCCAACGAGCCAAGACGGTTTTCGGGTGTTTTTCTTTGATGACTTGGGAAGTGAGAGCTTAACTGCCGAAGAACAAGATGCATTTTTTGAAGATGTAGCGAAAACAGATTTTTACCCTGTTGTAAACGGTGAATTTAAAATAGCTGGCCAAGTTTCAGATCAAATTCTATTACAAGATAGCTTTGATTTTGAAAATGAATTTGGAAGTAATTTTTATGAATTAGCTGATCAAATTTTCGCTGATGAGGAAGATAAGGCTGACGAGTTATATCATCTAGCGAATGAGGGCAGTCAGCTCGGCGGGTACCCTTTCTTCACCCAGGAAGATCCACGTATGTATTCAGAAAATCCACATCATGACACGCTTTTGTTCCAATTAGCCTCCGAAGACTTTAATGAAAATAGAATGGCAATTATGTGGGGCGACTGCGGTGTCGCGAACTTCTTCATCAATAAACAAGATTTAATCAACCAGGACTTTTCTAACATTATGTATAACTGGGATTGCTCATAAAGAAGTATTATTTTTTGAATTAGGAATACCCACTGTAATAAAATCTATATAAAGATACTAAAATAGTGTGTAATTTCCACATATGTCTTATCTTTTATCCTGCTAAACTAAGTAAAACTGGTAGGAGGAGATACATTTGTTCAATGAAAAAGTAAAAGAAATGATCCGCGAATTGGATAAATATAAATTACAAGATAAATGGGTTCGCTTTGAAAAATTTTCTAAAAACAAGAAAATTGATAGTGAAACTTTTCAAGATGAATTTATTATTATAACAAATGGAATTCTTCATGTGGAAAACAAAATATTCCAGATACTTCACTTTTTTTCTAATGGAGATATAATTAACCAACAAGTCGCCAAAATCAGCGGAGAAAACGAATTAAGATTAGTTTGTGATACAGATGTCTCCTTAATTTTTATTGATAGGGAATATTTTTTAAACTATGCTACCAATAAGCCTTCTTATATGGAGTGGCTTTTAGAAGAAACATTAATAAACAATAAGAACCTTTATAATGAGTTAATTAAGTATGACTTGTCCGCAGAAGAAAGAATAGTCTATGCTCTCCAGTATTTATGTGACAAATTAGAAATTGAAAGTGAAAATGGCTACCAACAAATACCTAAATATATTAATAAGATAAAAATGGCGAAATACGGAAAAATATCTCGCAAACAACTAAACGAAAAAATAATAATTCTCCTCGATAAGAAAGTCTTAAAAGAAAAAAAGGGAAGATTCTATATAAAAAAATCAGCATAAAAAAACTAAGGATTTCTCCTTAGTTTTTATGCTGTTTTTTTGAAGTTAACTAACCAATTTTTATTCACTATAAATGCAGTTAATAAAATAAATGGAAAGAATTGAAGTGGGAATATAAATAGTAAAATAGAGGCAGTTAGAACTGGTTTTCCTATGATTTTTGTACAACTTGCAGTCACAAAAATAGTGATTAAGAAACCGGTTGATCCCTCCAGCCAAAATGTTGCTATGTACCCCATAATCGTACTAGTAAAAATCGCCGGGAAAATCGCACCGCCATTCCAGCCCGTTGCTAGACAAATAGCGACCAAAACAGGTTTTAACAAGGCGATAATAAGTAAAAAGGGAATCGAATAATTTTGGACAGTTGTAGTCAATTCAATCAGCTGATGCTCACCAGAAAATAACATGAAGGAAGAAATTATCCCAAATAAACCAATGCTCAAACCGCCAATAACCGCCGCGACCATTTTATTCTTTATAAAAGAAGCAGCTTTGGCGATGTAGACTTGCATTTGCTGGAAATAAATACTAAAGAGCCATCCAAGAATAATCGTAGGAATAAAAAGTAAAATAAACCACCAAGACCAACCCATATCAGGTAGCCGAATCGCAAAAATACCCGCAGGCATTTTTAAAAAGGATTTCAGCCAAAGGAAAGATCCGAGTGCGCTAAAAGAAATAAGGAGCGATAAAACTAATTTAGAGTTTTTAGGAATTTTCCTCGCTTGACTACTTTCATCAATTTCCTCAGCTAGTCCACTAAACGGAGCGTGGAAAATACTGGAAATAATCGCGCCAACACTTAAACTAACAAGCTCTTCTTTATGCGCCATAGATAATTTTAAATGATCAATAATCCAAGTTGTGGCTCCGCCGACAATGCCAATTAAAGCCGCTTCTGGTCCAACACTCGCTCCAAATGTTAAAACAATCCAAGCGCTGAGTATCGTAGGAAGCAGAACTTTGCGATACTCTATCCGTCCAGTTTTCTTCGCCTCCGCAACATTGTCATGCATTGACCTCGGATAATCACCGAGTTTCAGCTGAACCAGCCCTACAAAAAAACTCCCAATCAAGCCGATTAGCAGAGGATAATACCATGAAAAAGCAAATTGATTAGGAAGGTAATCCCACAAAAACGTCGTGGCAAAGTGAACCATTACTAAAAATAAAGCAGCAATAATCCCCACTAGGATACCTAGAATAAATGTATAGACGCTAAAAATGAGTGTTACCTTTTTCATCAAAGTCAGCCCCTTTGTAAAATCCGGTGATATCATGATTTTCCCTTTAACATATAGCTGTAAACTAACAACTAACAAAAAAAGTTGACTACAAGGAGTCAACTTTTCATTCACATAAACATTTCTAAAATAAATCCAATCGCAATCCCGGTGAGTGCTCCGAAGAAAACTTCCATCGGTTTATGACCAAGTAATTCTTTTAAATGCTTCGTTTTTTCTTCTTGCTCTGGTGCAGCAAGTCCTTTTGCGTGCTCCACGAAGTCTTGGAAATCCGTTACTAATTTGTTTAACACAACTGCTTGTTCACCGGCTTGTCTTCTAACGCCGGTCGCATCGAACATCACAATGATACCGAATACAACGGCAATAGCGAAATAAGGCGAATCAAGTCCGTATTCAATAGCAAGTGTAGTCATTAAGGCAGTAACCGCAGCCGAATGAGAACTGGGCATACCTCCAGTGGAAAACATTAATCCGACATTGAACTTCCGGTAAACTAAAATATGTATCGGAACTTTGACCACTTGGGCAAAAACTATCGCAATAATAGATGCAATTAATGGTGTATTCGTAAATATCGACATCAAATCTCCCCTGTCAAAAAGTCTACTCTTATTTTACCACAATGAGCTTGTTAAAAACCTTTCCTAGAGTTTTTCTACTAACTCTTATATAATAAAGTATAAATCAAATTCGGAAAGAAGGGAACATATGGGACTTCAAGAAACTATTGGCATTGAAATTGTTTCAGTAGAAAAAGGAAAAGCAATCGTTCAGTTAGAAGTAACAGAAAAAGTCCACCAACCATTTGGCTATTTGCATGGCGGCGTTTCTGTTGTTTTGGCGGAACATGCAGCAAGTATTGGCGCTGCTAAATCAATCGAACCCGATGAAATCGTCTTTGGTTTAGAAATTAACGCCAACCACCTCGCTTCAAAACAAGATGGATTAGTAACAGCGACCGCAGAAGCAATCCACCTTGGCAGAAGTACCCAAGTATGGGAAATTAAAATCACTGACGAAACTGAAAAACTAATTTGTATTAGCAGATGTACCATAGCAGTTAAAAAGAAACGAAAATAAAAAGCATGGCAGAGGTCAATTGATGAACTCGCGCCATGCTTTTTTTATTTCTCTGTTTTATCTTCGTCTGATTCAGTTTCACTTTCATCTTGCTCGATGATTTCATGCTCGGAATCATCCGACTGTTCTTCAATCGTTTGTTCCTCGCGTTCACGTTCTTGTTCTTCCTTATCTTCACGTTCATCAATTTTCTCTTCGCGTCGTTCCCATTCCATTCGTTCTTCCAATTCTTCGCGCTCTTGTCGTGCTTTTTCAATTTGTTCTTGACGGATAATAAGACTTTTCTTTTTCTTAATATCATCTTTTTTCACTGAACGCAATTGGTCACGAATTCGAATTGCTAGTGGAACACCGGTATCATAAGCAGCCCGGTTAATAAGGTGAGAAGCCACTGGTGTGGTTAAGAAAATAAATAATACGGCCAGAAGGACTCGCGCATTAAAACCTTCGCCTGAGTGGAAAAAGTAACCAACCGTTGCAAATAGAAGCAAGCTAACACCAAATGTATTACTAATCCCGGCAGCATGTGTTCTAGTGTACACGTCAGGCAATCTGATAACCCCGATTGCGGCAAGAATACTAAGCAAACCTCCGATTAAAATCATAATAGAAATAATAATCTCAATTATCACGTTCACGGTCAATCACCTTCCCTTTCTCAATAAATTTGGCAAAGGAAACCGTTCCGATAAATGCAAGAAGCGCAATAAGTAAAATAACATCCAAAAAGGCATGCGTATCATAAAACATCGAAAGTAGCGCTACAATGGCCACTAAGTTCATTCCAATAGAATCCAGTGCCACCACTTTGTCAGAAGTAGTTGGTCCTTTTAAAATACGGTAAAGGTATAAGAAAGTTGAAATCGAATAAAGAAGCAAACCAATGGATAAAGCGATTTGAATAATCATCCGTGGAACACCTCCATAATCGCGCCTTCATAAGACTTACGAATCGTTGCAATTTCTTCTTCAATATTAGGGACGTGAAGTGAGTGGACATAGATTGCTTTATAATCATCCGAAATATCAATTGAAAGTGTCCCAGGTGTTAACGTAATCAGTAGTGCGAGCATCGTTACTTCCCAGTCTGTCTCAAGCGTCGTATCATATCTGAAAATCCCTGGTCGAATGTTCATATCTTTCTTTAAAACAATCCGACTTACATGAACTGTAGAAACAATTAAATCATGTAAAAAGCGGAAAACCAGTTTGATAAGGGCGAATAACCGGAAAAGGTAAAATCTTGATCCAAGGAAACGTCGCATAAAGAATAGCAAGAAAATCCCGATGATAAAGCCAATGATAAATGTTGCAAAACTAAATGATGACTCCAGAAACATCCACAAACAAGCAAGTATTATATTAAGAATAAGTTGAAAAGCCATCTTTTATCACTCCTTTATCACCGCATGGATATAAACAGAAGGGTCAACAAGAGGGTCAACCGCCTGTTCAATAAACGGATAAATTGCATTACTAAACACACCATAACCAATCGAAATCGCAAGTAGAATAACTACCGGCACAAGCATTTTTTTATATGGGATTTGTAAATTGAATACGCCTTTTTTCTCGCCCCAGAAGCCTTTTGTAAAGACTTTGATTAAAGACATAAGGACGAATAAGCTGGATAGTAAAATGATGATTCCGCCGACTATTTGACCAGCAGAGAAAGCACCTTCCACAATCAATAATTTTCCGATGAAGCCACTAAGAGGTGGAATTCCTGCAAGGCCAAGAGTAGCAATGAAGAAAATCCAACCGAGCGAAGGCTTCACGCTCATCAACCCACTGAATTTTTTTACACTAGAATAACCAGTAATCGCCATCACAATCCCGACAATAAGGAACAGCGCGGCTTTAATAATCATATCGTGAATCAAGTAAAAGACAGCACCAGTCATTGATTCGCGTGTCATAATCGAAACGCTAAACAGAATAACACCAATCGCAATCATAATATTATAAATCACAATCGTTTTCATATCATAGTAACTAATTGCACCAATAACCCCAAGAACAATCGTCACAATCGCGAGAATTCCGAGTAGCGGAACAACAAAATCTGTTAACGAACTGAAAAATAGTGTGTATGTCCGGATAATTGCATAAACCCCAACTTTTGTCAGAAGTCCACCAAACAAAGCAAGCACCGGAATTGGTGGAGCAAAGTAAGATCCTGGTAGCCAGAAGTAAAGCGGGAATAGTCCTGCTTTCAGTCCGAATACAAACAAGAACAGAACCGCGACAACGCTAATCATTCCTGTATTCGCACCATTTAAGTCCGTAATTTTTTGCGAAATATCTGCCATGTTGAGCGTTCCAATCATCGAATAAAGTAGCGCAATTGCTACAACGAAAAATCCGGAACCGACCACATTAATCAGCAAGTATTTAATCGTCGCTTTGAGCTGAATCTGTGTCCCACCAATGACAAGCAGTACATAAGACGCCATCAGCATAACTTCAAAGAACACAAACATATTAAAAATATCACCAGTTAAAAACGAACCATTAACCCCAACAATCATAAAGAGAATCGCTGGATAATAAAGAAATTTCTCCCGTGGTTTCCCAATCGTATAAAAAGAATAAAGAATCACGCAGAATAAAACAATACTCGTCGTTGCCGTAAGCAAGACAGCAAGCATATCGCCAACCATCGTAATCCCAAAAGGAGCAGTCCAGTTACCAATATTTACAGTTGTAATCCCATTTTCTCGAATATAAAATACAAGTCCAAGTGTTGCTACAACCAAAATACCACTAAAAATAAGGGCGAATACCCGTTGAATGATTACTTTTTTTGGAAGCAGCATTAACGTAATTGCTCCAAGGAAAGGTATCAAAATCGGCATTAAAATTATATTATTCATCATCGGCTTCATGTCCTCTCGTCTTGGATACACTCTCGCTATCAAGCTCCTGATACGCTCTATAAGCAAGAACAAGGAAAAAGGCAGTTACACCAAAGCTTATAACAATCGCAGTCAAAATAAGTGCTTGTGGAAGGGGGTCATTATAGGCTCCCGCTCCTGGTGTACCAAGAATTGGTACACGACCTTTTTTCAGCCCACCCATTGTAAGTACAAGCAAATTGACACCGTGGCTTAGGACAGCCGTTCCAATAATAATCCGTAGCAAACTTTTAGAGAGAATTAAGTAGACAGCAGCTGCAAAAATCAAGCCGATTAATATAGACATCAATAGTTCCATCAGTCACTCTCCCCAATCGTTTGAATTATCGTAAGTGTTACACCAACAACAACTAAGTAAACCCCAAGGTCAAACAAAGTCGCCGTGTGCAAAGCAGTATCTCCTAAAATGGGCAAATCAACATGACCAAATTTATGCGTTAAGAAAGGATCTCCTGTAAAAATCCCAATCATCCCAGTACCAAGGGCAAATACAAGCCCAACACCAGTAAGCATAATCGTATTGATATTAAGCATACTAGCAACTGTTTTTGTATCATAAGCAAGTAGCGTTAATGTAATTGCGCCAGCTGTTGTAAGTCCAGCTACAAACCCGCCACCAGGATTATAATGTCCTGCAAAGAATAAATGGAGTGAGAATAAGAAAATAATGAAAGCTACTACTTTCGTTACATTTCTCAGTAGAACGTCATTCGTTTTCATCATTCTCACCTCGTTTCGTCAGACGTAATTTAATCATCGCGTATATACCTATTGCCGCAATCGAAAGTACTGCTGTTTCAAACATCGTATCAAAGCCACGGAAATCAACTAAAATAACATTAACAATGTTTCGTCCCGCCGCTTCCACATATGCATTGTCCACATAGTATTTCGAAATCGAATCATAAAATGTTGTATTATACGCTGAAAGAGAGACAAGGGTGATAATCACACCAACCCCGATACTCAAAAATGTCTTCATTGATAACCATTTCGGCTTTTCCTCAATATTACTAAAATGAGGAAGATGATAAAATACAAGTAGATAAAGCACAACGGAAATAGTTTCAATAATAAGCTGTGTTAAAGCAAGGTCGGGTGCTCTAGAGATAACAAAGAAAATACTAATCGTGTATCCCATTGCTCCAAGTAAAATAATCGAAGTAATCCGCGACTTGGAAAACACAATCCCAACCAACGTCACTAAAATAACTGCTGCTAAAACAAAATCAACAACGGTTACTTTCGTCATACTTGAGAAATTGAAATCAAGTGCTTGTGTGAAAATCATGACCGAAGCCATCATTAAAATAAAAGCCGATAACATGTAATTCAAGTAAGTCCGAAGCCAACCAGTCATAATAAACATCGTCATACGATACGAGCCTTGTTCTAAATAATACATCCCATTATCATACGTTTTCCCAATTCGAAGTGCTTTTGGAACCTTAGTCGTAATCCAAGGTTTCCAGTATTTATGTGTAAGAAACAAGACAATCCCCACCGCAACAACACCGAACGTCATTAACAGAGCAGGTGTAAAGCCATGCCACAAACTAATGTGAATGGAGAAATCCGTAGCAAGCCCAGGAACAATTGCTCTTACAGCAGGTTCCAAAATCGGCTCCGCAATTAAATTAGGGAAGAGACCAATTCCAACCACAAATATTGATAAAATAATCGGTGGTAAAAGTAGTCCGAATGGTGCTTCATGCGGTTTTTTCGGAAGTAAGTACGGTTTCACTTTTCCAGTAAATGTTTTAAAGAAAATAATCATACTATATACAAACGTAAACACGCTGGCAACCCAAGCTACAACAGGGAGCAGAACGCCCCAAGTACTTGCATCAAACAATTGCAAATGTGTGATATTTATCATGCTTTCAAAAAACATTTCTTTACTTAAAAAACCATTAAACGGTGGAATCCCAGCCATTGCGAACGTTCCGATAAATGCAATCGTCGCTGTAATAGGCATAATTCGCATTAAACCACCAAGCCGTCTAATATCCCGTGTGCCAGTTTCATGATCGACAATCCCAACCATCATAAACAAGCTACCTTTAAACGTCGCGTGATTAAATAGATGGAACACAGCTGCGACAATCGCCATCACATAAATATCATCACTAAGCGTATCAAAGTGAAGGGAAGCAGCACCGACACCAAGAAGCGCCATAATGAGGCCAAGCTGACTTATCGTCGAATAAGCCAAAATAGCCTTTAAATCATTTTTCTTCGTGGCATTAAGTGAACCCCAGAAAAGGGTCGTAATCCCAACGAGTGAAACTGTCCAGAACCAGACACCTGAACTCGCGAATAGTGGTGTGAACCGAGCGACAATATATATCCCAGCTTTTACCATCGTAGCTGAGTGAAGATAGGCACTGACCGGAGTAGGTGCTTCCATCGCATCCGGCAACCAAATATGGAATGGAACTTGCGCAGATTTTGTAAATGCCCCGAGTAAGACAAGAATCATCGCGGGAATGAATAAACTATTATTACTAATTACATCCGCATTACTAATAATCTCCCGAATGGAAAAAGAATCGCTCATAATATGAAGCAAAATAAATCCGCCAAGCATCATCAGTCCGCCGAAGACTGTAATCATCATAGATTTGCGAGCCCCGTACCGTGAGCGCTCACGATGATACCAATATCCAATCAATAAGAACGAGCTAATGGAAGTAAGTTCCCAGAAAAGATACAAGACAATCAAGTTATCACTCAAGACAACCCCAAGCATTGCCGTCATAAAAATAAATAAAAATGTATAGAAATTGCTAAGTCGTTCTTTCTTTTTCCCTAAATAATAAATAGAGTAAAAGGTAACGAGTGAACCAATCCCAGTAATAAGTAGAGCAAATAGCAAACTAAGCCCATCTACCACTACTGTAAAATTAATCCCAAGTCGCGGAATCCAAGGCATGGAAACAATCGTTGCCCCGTCCATCGTTTTGGGAATAAATGTTAAGAAGTACATAAATAAAATCACTGGAATGGGAAGTACTAACCAACCAGTATGAACTTGTTTGGTCCACCGGTAAAAAAGTGGAATTAGCATTGCCACAATAAATGGCAGAACAATTGCTAGATGAAGAAATGACAAAATCGGCTCCTCCTCGAAGAATTTTTATACGGAAACTCATCCTGATAATGTGAAAATAAAAACAGGAAATCATTATTTTTTAAGCAAGTACTTACATTTAATGAAACATAGTTATAACTAAAATTTTAGAAAACCGTGCTAACTCATCAAATTTCAACAACCTTACTATTCACGAAGTACCCAAATAAACGCCGTACTTTTTATATTTTTTATTATAACATACTTTTTTATCTGAAAAAAAGGCAGGAAACTTAACTTTATAAATCAATTTACCGAAATTTAAAAAACAATTAAATAGGAAGAATAAAAAAACAAACCTAAGAAAAAACTTAGGTTTGCCAAAATTAATCCACGTTCACATGACGTTTTCGGTCGGAATGAAGGGCATAAAGTAAAATGAAAAATGCTACGAGGAACATAAAACTCATAAATAAGAATACACTTGGAATTCCTGTGAAACCAGCGAGCGTCCCACCCAGGATTGGCCCGATAACATTTCCTAAAAAGCGAGCACTTTGGTTATAGCCAAGCATTTCGCCTTGCATCACCCCAGGCGCCGCAAGCCGAATGTAAGCTGTTGTACATGGCACCATGCCACCGATTGCGATTCCAAATAAAAAGCGGAAGAAGATAAACACCCAAAGATTTGTCGCGAATGCCTGTGGAATAACAAAAACAGCCGCCATAATCAACAAGATATTCAGTATTTTCTCATATCCATATTTGTCACCAAGCTGTCCCCATTTTCGCGTCATCACCAAGTTCCCGAATCCCGTCGCAGAAAACGCCAACCCTGACAAGAAAGCAATATTGTCTGATTGCGTCATGTCTCCTACATAAAGCGCAAGCAATGGTTGAACACTAAAGTTCGCAATTTGGATAAGTGCTGTAATAACCATCACTGTGAAAAGAACCCGTAGCGTAAAAATTTGTTTTAAAACTGCACGTCGAGAATAAACCACTTTGGCAGCTTCTTTTTGTTCTTCTGTACGGATTTCCTTTACACCAAAAGCGACAATCAAAGCCGCAATCATCATCGCAATCCCAGTAATCGTAAAGGTATCTTTAAATCCAAATAAATCCGCCATCGCCCCACCAATCAGGGGACCAAACAGCATCCCAGTCACACCTCCGAGTTGCAATGTACCGAGAATTTTCCCAGCTTCATTACGAGGAGTTTGCCGTGCAATAAAGGCATTACTAACGCCAATAAAGCCAGTCACAACGCCCATAAAAATCCGTAAAATGAGTAAGTAAGTGACAGAATGCGCAAATCCCATCAGAAAAATACAAATCGATAAACCAACTGAAGTCAGAATCAAAATCCCTTTATAACCGTGCTTATCACCAATACGTCCCCAAATCGGCGAGAAAATAAAGGCAATTAAAAAAGTTACGCCAAAAATATAGCCGGCCCATCTTTGAACATACGCATTGCTGTAATCACCAAATGTTTCAATGTAAAGAGATAAAAAAGGCATAATCATTGTCATACTGGCTGACATCAACAGGTTTGCCAGCATTAAGATGTACAAATTCCGTGTTCGAGTTGTCATAAAAGAATCATCTCTATTCGTATTATTGTTAAAACTGTCCTTTTCATTATAGAATAAAAGATAGCGAATGAAAAATAAAGTGAAGGATGTGCATTTTTGGTTAAAAAAATTGTCATTTGGGTTTCAGCTGTTATACTAGTACTGTATCTGATTGCTGTCGTTGTTAATTTGCTTATTATTTGGCTACGTTAGTAAACAATAAATTAAAACAAAAGAAGGAGTTTTTACAATATGACATACCCACAATTATCAAAAGAAGTGGCACCTAACGAAATTGAAGCAGAAATGATTACTAACCGCGGAACTATCCGCATCAAATTGTTCCCTGAAATTGCACCAAAAACAGTAGAAAACTTTGTAACACATTCCAAAAACGGCTACTATGATGGCCTTATTTTCCACCGTGTTATCCCTGAATTCATGATCCAAGGTGGCGACCCAGACGGCCGCGGTACTGGTGGTGAAAGCATTTGGGGCGAATCTTTTGAAGATGAATTCTCTACAGAAGCTTTCAACCTACGCGGAGCTTTATCCATGGCAAATGCTGGTCCAAACACAAACGGCAGCCAATTCTTCATCGTTCAAAAACCAGATATGCCTGCTGACATGCTTGGCCAAATGGAACAAGCTGGCTTCCCAGTAGAAATTATTGAAGCTTACAAACAAGGCGGAACACCATGGTTAGACGGTCGCCACACAGTTTTCGGTCACGTAATCGAAGGCATGGACGTAGTAGACGAAATCGCCAACCTACCAACTGGCATGCAAGACAAACCAGTGAATGATGTTGTGATTGAGAAGATTAATATTAAATAATGAATGAAGAGCACTTTCATAGAAAGTGCTCTTTTCGAGTGAACTTTTAATAGTAATTTCAGACAGGAGTTGAGAAATCTGTGGAAACATCGCGTCCAATAAAAATCAACAACCAACTAATATACGGCAGAGACAAAACATGGCTTGAAAGCTTACACCAAAACACCAACCAACTTATAATAACCGTCGAAATTGATTTTGAAGATGAAAGCACGCTCCAAAAAATAGTTTTTAACGGACTTATTTTCTATTCATCAACCGAACTTGATACCTACGAAAAAAGTAAATGGAGTTCTAGTTGGTTAACCAGCCAAAGCAATTTCGAAATAATCGAGCAGTCAGATTTAATAAACGAGCGAGTGAAAATAAGAAGTGACTATAACATCCAAGCTTTCAAGCATTACCGGATTAGTACGTATGATTACATTATTGATGTAATAGCAAAAAACTATCAATTAAAGGAAGCTCATAAATAAAACAAGTTTCTCATCGATAAGGATGAAAAACTTGTTTTTTTAGACTAAGATCTCTGAAAAAAATTCATTATATAGTGCGCGAACCGCGGTGTTTTCCTGCTCTTCTTTCACGCCAAACATAATACTCACCTCAGAAGACCCTTGATTAATCATTTCAATATTTACTTTCGCATCGGATAAAGCTTTCGAAGCACGAGACGTTATTCCAACATTATGGCGCATGGCCTCACCAACAACCATAATCAGTGAAATCCCATGTTGCATAATCACTTGGTCCGCATTCAATTCTTCTTTCAAACGAGACATAATCGTCCGCTCTGTATCTTCGCCAAACTGATTTTCGCGAATAATAATCGTTAAATCATCAATCCCAGAAGGCATATGTTCATAGTTCAACCCGGCATCTTCCAGTATTTGCAACACTTTCCGTCCGAAGCCGATTTCCCGGTTCATTAAATATTTACTAATATAAATGCTACAAAAACCGTCATCGCTAGCAATTCCAACGACTGGACCATTGTTATTTTCGCGTTCATGAACAACACGTGTACCACAAGAATCAGGATTGTTCGTATTTTTAATATGCACCGGAATACCTGCATGAAAAGCCGGAATCAGCGCTTCATCGTGAAAAACAGAGAATCCAGCATATGAAAGTTCACGCATTTCTCGGTAAGTAAGCTCAAGTACTTTTTTCGGATTTTTCACGATAGCGGGATTGACTGCGTAGACTGCATCCACATCCGTAAAGTTCTCGTATAACTCGGCTTGGGCGCCATTTGCCACAATTGCTCCAGTAATATCAGAGCCACTTCGAGAAAAGGTGCTAATTTCGCCGTCTTTCGTATAACCGAAAAATCCTGGGAAAACAATAATGCCTTCTCTTTCTCGAAGTGCAAACAAACGATCATAAGATTCTGGTAAAACTTGCGCGCTTGCATGTTTATCTGTCACAAGTAAACCGGCATCTTTAGGATTAATATAATTAGCGTTTAAGCCTTTAAATTTAAAGTAAGCAGCAATTAATTTTGCGTTATTATCTTCGCCACTAGCTTTCATGCGATCTAAAAATTTATCAGGATCGCTTTTATCTGAAGAGATAGTCGCTTGTAAATCTGCGCGAATTTGATTGATAATTTCGTCGCTCATCCCTGTATCTAGCGCTATCCCCGCATATCTTGCAATGACAGATTCAAACAATTCGCTCGTATCTTCCCCAAGAAGTGCCTTTGCCGCACAATCAATAAGTAAATCGGTCACCTTTGTATCTTCCTTGAAACGTTTACCTGGTGCAGAAACAACAACGATTTTCCTATCAGGGTCTTCCGTTACAAGTTGGAAAACCTTATTTAATTGGATCCCCGATGCTAAAGAGCTTCCGCCAAATTTAATTACTTTCATGCAACACACTCCTGATCTGAATTTTTTTCTCCCGAAAGTGGTGTTTTTGGATGATGCGAAATTTTCTGACCTTTCGGATAAAGTTATTGTCTATTATCGCTCTTTTCACGTGAAATCGCAATGGTTTTTCGCATTTTTAATTATTTTTCCTATACCCCGGTAGTTTACTTGTTTAAAAAGCTAAAGGTAGTTATAATAAGAGTGTACAAAGAAAGTAGCCTTAATCTGAAAGGAAAGATTACGATGAAAAATATTGTTTTAGTATGTGCGGCAGGGATGTCAACAAGCCTTTTAGTAACAAAAATGCGTCAAGCAGCAGAAAGTCGTGGAGAAGCTTGCGAAATTGAAGCATATTCTATTGCTGAAGTAAGTAACTTAATTGACGATGCAGATGTAGTATTATTAGGACCACAAGTACGTTATCAGAAAAAAACAGTGGATGAATTAGCTGCTGGGAAAATTCCAGTAGATGTTATCGACATGGCGGCTTATGGTACGATGAACGGTGAAAAAGTACTAGGTCAAGCATTAGACTTAATCAACGGTTTCCAAAAATAAACAATAAAAAAACCTGTGTGGCTTTTGCCACGCAGGTTTTTTAGCTTTCTTGGGTAAGTATTCCGTCTTCCATACGATATACATGGTTGACTAAATCTAGCATACGTTCGTCATGTGTTACCATGATTGCTGTTCGGCTCGTTTGCACAACTTCATTCCGGATAAGCTCGACAACTTCACGACTTCTTTCTGTATCAAGGCTCGCAGTTGGTTCGTCGGCTAAAATAACGGAAGGTTGATTAATAAGCGCGCGAGCAATAGCGACACGTTGCTTTTGACCGCCAGATAAATCTTTTGGATAGAAATTTGCGCGATCGCTAATGCCAAGTTGGCTTAGAAGTGAAGCTGTATCTTTTTCAAGCTCCGCCGCACTTTTCCCAGCCATTTTTCCAATAAAGCTGATTTGATCTTTTACATGTAAATAAGGAACCAGATGAGCTGCTTGGAAAATAAAGCCGATTTCTTCTAAGCGGAGAGCCGTTTGTTCTTTAGAAGATAAGTTTCCGACAGATTTGCCGTTAATAGAAATCGTTCCGCCAGTCGGTGTTAATAGCGCTCCGGCAAGAGAAAGTAGCGTACTTTTACCAGAACCACTCGGGCCAACAATCGCGATTAGTTCGCCTTTTTTAGCTTCAAAGTTTGTTTCCTTCAGTGCATGAATAATTGAAGGACCGGATGGGTAATCTTTATACACCTTATCAAAAGATAGTAGAGTTTCCATTATTCATCACCTCCTCGAATAGCATCCAACGCATCTACTTTAGCGATTCGTCTAAGTGATAGAAGAGCGCCAAATAAAGCGACTAAGAAAAACAAACCACTATAAAGTGCAATCGTCATCGGACTTAATCTAAATGGCATTGCTGCTGGCATAATGCTTGGTAAAATCAGCGTTACACCGACACTAATTAAAATACTAATAATCGAAATAATCACCACTTGGGTAATAATGCTCTTAACTAAGTAGCTAGTTTTTGTACCCAATGCTTTCAAAATACCAAATTGCGTTGTTTTTTGAAGCGTCATAACATAGAAGAACGCGGTTAAAATAAATCCGCCAATAATGATTAAGAAGAAAATCATCATGTTAAGTGTCATTTGTTCCGCCGAGTAACCTGGAATTTGATTTAAAAACTCTTTGTGATCGATCGTCGTTAAATCTTTATCCGAAAGGGTTACACCTTTATCAGGATTTTCTGTTTTAATCGCAATAGTACTTGTTTGCGGAATTTTTTGGTGATATAAAACAGGATTGATTTCTTGCCAAGTCGCGATATTAATATAAACAACGGGAGCATGGCTATACTTTTGATTTTCCGTAAAGCCGACAACTGTTAATTCTCTATTTAAAATATCATCCATCAAAACATCGCCAATTTTGATTCCGTCTGACTTTAAGGAAGAATCAACGACGATTTCGTCAGGTTTTGTCACTTGTATGTTAGCTCCGTCAGAAATTTTTGGAGCGAGAAAGCTATCTGGTTGAATACCGAAAAGTGCGACACTAAACTTTTTATCGTCACTTTCCCGTTTTAATGTTTGCATAGATTGACCGAGAACCGCAGCGTCCTTTACATTCGCATCTTTTTTTACATCAGCGAGTTTGGATTCTGGGAACTGGGATCTAGATAATTTGTCTTGGGCGTCTTTGCTGAGCACATAATATGGAACCCCGTTATCTGCGACAGATGAAGCATTATCATAAGCAAGCCCGTTTGCCAGCCCTGATAAAATAAGTGATAGTAACATAATTAAGACCATGATGCCTGTTACTAAAATATAGCGCAACTTAGAATAAACTAATTCACGAAGCCCTAAAAACATCGGTTATACCAACTCCTTTAAATTTATGTAAACGGAAAATGCACACTATTTCACTTTCCAAAGAATAGTATACCAAAGCTATATTCAATTTCCTAAAGAAAGAAACTAAGTATTTGCAACTTAGTTTCTCAAAATAAGTTATTTTTTTAAGCCTTGAATCAAAAGTTTCACAGCTTTTTCTAAAGTTTCTTTTGGACAGGCGATGTTAAAACGGACAAAGCCTTTCCCGGAATGTCCAAATCCAGAACCCATTTGAACACCAACGCCAGCTTCAATTAAATCAGCGTAAATCGTTTTTTCGTCTTTTGGCAGGGCACGGCAATCAAGCCACATCAAATAAGTTGCTTCTAAGTCCGTCACGCCAACTTCTGGTACTTCTTTTTCGAGTGCTGCTTTGACATATTCGTAGTTACTATAAATATATTCTTTCAGCTCTTTTAACCAAGGTGCACCGTGACGATAAGCTGCTTCTGTACCAACAATCCCAAAGACATTAAGCCCGTTAGTCGTAGCGTACTTTTGCTCCGCAGCGAATTTGGCCTGATAATCTTTATTCGTAATAATATAGTAGGAAGCTTTAATAGCCGCTAAGTTAAATGTTTTTGTAGCCGCCATCAACGTAATAATTTGATCTTGATAAAACGATGCTGCGACCATCATTGGTACATGTTTATGATTTTTCATCACTAAATCAGCATGAATTTCATCCGAAACAATCGGAATTTGGTACTTCTCACATAGTCTCGCTAACTCCACAAGTTCTTCTTCGGTGAAACAACGTCCACCAGGGTTTTGTGGATTGCATAGAAGGAATAATTTTACTTTTTCTTCTTTCATCCGTTTTTCTAAATCGGTAAAATCCATTCGATATTGCCGATTTTCATATATAAGTGGCGACATAACCACTTTCCGTTCAGTGGCTTTTGTTACATTGAAAAATGGCGGGTAAATGGGCGAAACCATTAAAACCGCATCACCTTCATTTGTGAGAGAACGAATCGCTAACGAAATTGTCGGAACAACCGCTCCATTAAAAAATAGCGTGCTCGGATCGATTTCAAACTGATGCTGCTCTTTGTTCCAATCAATAACAGCTTCGACAAGTGCTTTTGACTTGGTCGAATAACCGAAAATCCCATGATCGATTTGACGCTGAAATGCATCAAGTACTGGCTGGGGCGCACGGAAATCCATATCCGCTACCCACATCGGAATAATATCTTTTCTGCCAAATAATTCTTCTGCCCCGTCCCACTTCTCTGAATTAGTTCCAATACGTGGAATGACTTCATCAAATTGACTCAAATATGTCACGCTCCTTCTCTTTCATTCGCCTCAATTATAGCATAAATTCTACCCAGAAAGCTCACCATAGAAGGATTTAGAATAATTGTTAAAGTTTCGCCTAAGTGTTATAATTTATAAAATATTGTAAGGCTGAAAGTAGGTGGAATGAGGATGAGTACATTCAAAGTAGGAGATGTAGTTTCTGGTAAAATCGCAGGAATTCAAAGCTACGGAGCATTTGTAGCGCTAGATAATTCGACACAAGGCTTAGTTCATATTTCAGAAATCACGCATGGCTTTGTCAAAGATATCCATGATTTTCTAGAAGTTGGGCAAGAAGTCAAAGTGAAAATTCTAGATATTGATGAAGAAAAAAATAAAATCAGTCTTTCTATTAGAGCAACAGAAGAAGCACCAAAAGAACAACCAATTAAAAAGAAATCAGTTTCATCTAGCGAAAACGACGAAGGTTTTAACACTTTGCGCGATAAACTAGAAGAATGGATTAAAAAAGCAGACAAATAAAACCCCTTATCAGCCTAGTTACCAAGCCCTTTTTCAGGGAGATGAGCTAGGCTGATAAATTTAATTGACTAAAATTTTAGAAAAAGGGAATAGTTAGTAATAATTTTCTATTTATTCAATATTATAAAATAGTCAAAAGGGGGATTTACATGAAAAGGTCTATTCATGTGCAGGCATTTGTATATAACGAGAAGAAAGACGAGATACTAGTGGTAAGAGATCGTAATTTGACATGGGCGTTTCCAGGAGGACAAGTCGAAACAAATCAAACAATGGAAGAAGCGCTAGCGAGTAAAGTGAAAGAGCAGACAAATATCGATATAGAAATAGAGTCTATCTTACACTGCAAAGAACGTCGTGCTACATGGGAGCACGTCTGTACATTTGTTTTTCGAGCAAAACCTGTTGGGAGTGTGCTTCTTGCTTCCGATAACGACAATGTGTTTCGGGTAAAATGGATACCTATCCCCCTCGCAGATGATTTATTAGCTGTAGACCAATTATCATTAAACGAACTAGTCAGAAGCGAGGGAGTCTTATATGAAAACTATACCTAATTTTCAAAAAGGCACAAAATTCAGAAGGTCAAGCCTTGCTAAAAAGCACTGATTGATATAAAGTTAGTAAAGAAACTTTTTTAAAATTTGGAGGGAAAATAATGACACATATTAAATTTGATTATTCCAAAGCGCTCCGTTTTTTTGAAGAACGCGAACTTGATTATCTTGAACCAGCAGTAAAAGCAGCTCATGATTCATTACATAATGGTACAGGTGCTGGTAATGACGCACTTGGTTGGATTAACTTACCAACAGATTACGACAAAGAAGAATTTGCTCGTATCAAAAAAGCAACCGAAAAAATCCACAGTGACTCCGACGTATTAATCGTTATCGGAATCGGTGGTTCTTACCTTGGAGCACGTGCAGCAATCGAAACTTTAAATCATTCCTTCTATAATGTACTTGAAAAAGGTGCGCGTAAAACACCTCAAGTATTCTTTGCGGGAAATAGCATCAGTTCTTCTTACTTACATGACTTAATTGAAGTAGTTGGCGACCGTGACTTCTCTGTTAACGTTATTTCTAAATCCGGAACAACAACAGAGCCAGCAATCGCTTTCCGTGTTTTCAAAGAACTTTTAATCAAAAAATATGGCGAAGAAGGCGCGAAAAAACGCATTTACGCTACAACGGATAAAGCAAAAGGCGCACTAAAAACATTAGCTGACAACGAAGGCTACGAAACATTTGTTGTTCCAGATGATGTTGGCGGACGTTTCTCCGTTTTAACTGCAGTAGGTTTACTTCCAATCGCAGTTAGCGGTGTTGATATCGATGCTCTTATGAACGGAGCAGCAGCAGCTAGCAAAGATTTCGACAAACCAGAACTTAAAAACAATATTGCCTACCAATACGCAGCAGCTCGTAACGTTCTTTACCGTAAAGGAAAAGTAACAGAACTTCTAATCAGCTATGAGCCAGGCTTGCAATACTTTAACGAGTGGTGGAAACAATTATTCGGTGAAAGTGAAGGTAAAGACAAAAAAGGTATTTACCCATCCAGCGCGAACTTCTCCACTGACTTGCACTCTATCGGTCAATATATCCAAGACGGACGCCGTAATCTTTTTGAAACAGTTATCAAAGTGGATAAACCACGCCACAACATAACTATTAATAAAGAAGACGTGGATTTAGATGGCTTAAATTATCTTGCAGGTGAAACAGTTGATTTCGTTAATACAAAAGCATTTGAAGGAACACTTCTAGCACATACAGACGGCGAAGTTCCAAACTTTGTTGTAGAAGTACCAGAACTAGATGCATATACTTTTGGTTACCTAGTATACTTCTTTGAAAAAGCAGTAGCTATCAGCGGTTACCTAAATGGCGTAAATCCATTTGACCAACCAGGTGTAGAAGCATACAAAGCCAATATGTTTGCATTACTTGGCAAACCAGGCTTCGAAGACAAAAAAGCAGAACTAGAAAAACGCTTAAATGATTAATTTTCATTTCCAAACCTTGGGGCCAATGGCTCCAAGGTTTTTTTGTTTGTTTGCGATTTTCCTCTATTGGAGTTACCATATAGTTAAACAAAAGGAGGGGAAGAAGTGCTATCTATCGAACGAAAACGCGCCATCGTCCAATATGTCAAAAGCCGAAAAATAGCAACAGTTAGCGAATTAGCTAAACATTTTGAAGTCCATGAAGCAACCATTCGCCGCGATTTAACCTCTTTAGAAAAAGACAAAAAGCTAAAAAGAACCCACGGCGGAGTTATGATAGAGGAAAAAGTAGTTTCCGAACCTAATTGGAAAAAACGAAGCGAAGTGCGCTACGAAGAAAAACAACGCATTGCCACATTAGCAGCGACAATGGTCAAAGACGGCGATACAATCATTCTTGACGCCGGAACAACAACCGGACACATCGCAACCGCATTAAAAGACCGATCCAAACTAACCGTCATAACAAACGATATCAATGTAGCTTCCATTATGCGCTTTTCTCCGTCTAAAGTAATTGTGACAGGCGGCGTTATCTACCCAGAAACTTTCATCCTTAATGGTATGATTACAAGCGGAACCTTGCAGAGCATTCACGTACATAAAGCATTTGTAACCACACCAGCGCTCGATATCGACAAAGGCTTAATGCACTACGACGAATACCTAATCCCAGCTAAGCAACAAATGCTCCACTCAGCCGATGAAGTAATCTTAGTAACAGACCACACCAAGTTCGGTCGCATTTCGCTCTATAAATACGCAGCCTTAGACGAAATCTCTTCTATTATCACTGGAAAAGAAATAGATCCAGTATTAAAAGAACAATTTGAAGAAAAAGGAATGCAAATTTATACAACATAATGTTTTAGAAGCGCCATTTAATCACTAATTTATACACCAAATCCATCTTTTTTCATCTTTATTTAAAAAACTTTGTAAAAAGTATTGACGAAAGGCAAAAATCTTGGTATATTTATAAACGTTGCTGATGCGGACAAAACGCTTTCGCAGCAAAAGAAACTGACCTTTGAAAACTGAACAAAAAAGAAGACGAAAAGCAATGAGACGTAAAGTCTCACTGGTAATCGCAGGGCAGAAAACAGAAAGCTGTTTTCAACAAAACAAACTAGTAATTTAATTGCTAGCGAAGTCAATTTGACGCAAGGAATCTTATTCACGGTGTTGAATAAGTATTCAAATTCAATTTATATTTTAAAGAGAGTTTGATCCTGGCTCAGGACGAACGCTGGCGGCGTGCCTAATACATGCAAGTCGAACGAACGGAGGAAGAGCTTGCTCTTCCAAAGTTAGTGGCGGACGGGTGAGTAACACGTGGGCAACCTGCCTGTAAGTTGGGGATAACTCCGGGAAACCGGGGCTAATACCGAATGATAAGATGTGGCGCATGCCACGCCTTTGAAAGATGGTTTCGGCTATCGCTTACAGATGGGCCCGCGGTGCATTAGCTAGTTGGTAGGGTAATGGCCTACCAAGGCAACGATGCATAGCCGACCTGAGAGGGTGATCGGCCACACTGGGACTGAGACACGGCCCAGACTCCTACGGGAGGCAGCAGTAGGGAATCTTCCGCAATGGACGAAAGTCTGACGGAGCAACGCCGCGTGTATGAAGAAGGTTTTCGGATCGTAAAGTACTGTTGTTAGAGAAGAACAAGGATAAGAGTAACTGCTTGTCCCTTGACGGTATCTAACCAGAAAGCCACGGCTAACTACGTGCCAGCAGCCGCGGTAATACGTAGGTGGCAAGCGTTGTCCGGATTTATTGGGCGTAAAGCGCGCGCAGGCGGTCTTTTAAGTCTGATGTGAAAGCCCCCGGCTTAACCGGGGAGGGTCATTGGAAACTGGAAGACTGGAGTGCAGAAGAGGAGAGTGGAATTCCACGTGTAGCGGTGAAATGCGTAGATATGTGGAGGAACACCAGTGGCGAAGGCGACTCTCTGGTCTGTAACTGACGCTGAGGCGCGAAAGCGTGGGGAGCAAACAGGATTAGATACCCTGGTAGTCCACGCCGTAAACGATGAGTGCTAAGTGTTAGGGGGTTTCCGCCCCTTAGTGCTGCAGCTAACGCATTAAGCACTCCGCCTGGGGAGTACGACCGCAAGGTTGAAACTCAAAGGAATTGACGGGGGCCCGCACAAGCGGTGGAGCATGTGGTTTAATTCGAAGCAACGCGAAGAACCTTACCAGGTCTTGACATCCTTTGACCACTCTGGAGACAGAGCTTTCCCTTCGGGGACAAAGTGACAGGTGGTGCATGGTTGTCGTCAGCTCGTGTCGTGAGATGTTGGGTTAAGTCCCGCAACGAGCGCAACCCTTGATTTTAGTTGCCAGCATTTAGTTGGGCACTCTAAAGTGACTGCCGGTGCAAGCCGGAGGAAGGTGGGGATGACGTCAAATCATCATGCCCCTTATGACCTGGGCTACACACGTGCTACAATGGATAGTACAAAGGGTCGCGAAGCCGTGAGGTGGAGCTAATCCCATAAAACTATTCTCAGTTCGGATTGTAGGCTGCAACTCGCCTACATGAAGCCGGAATCGCTAGTAATCGTGGATCAGCATGCCACGGTGAATACGTTCCCGGGCCTTGTACACACCGCCCGTCACACCACGAGAGTTTGTAACACCCGAAGTCGGTAGGGTAACCTTTATGGAGCCAGCCGCCGAAGGTGGGACAGATAATTGGGGTGAAGTCGTAACAAGGTAGCCGTATCGGAAGGTGCGGCTGGATCACCTCCTTTCTAAGGAAAAGGAAACCTGTGTGTTTTCGTTCTTCTACATTTGTTCAGTTTTGAGAGGTTACTCTCTTTTTATGTCAGATAAAGTATGCAAGGCACCATGCTTGAAGCATCGCGCCACTACATTTTTGACGGGCCTATAGCTCAGCTGGTTAGAGCGCACGCCTGATAAGCGTGAGGTCGATGGTTCGAGTCCATTTAGGCCCACTTTTTCTTTCTGACACAAGAAATACAACGAATCCTATTCTTTTATGGGGCCTTAGCTCAGCTGGGAGAGCGCCTGCTTTGCACGCAGGAGGTCAGCGGTTCGATCCCGCTAGGCTCCACCAAAATTGTTCTTTGAAAACTAGATAAGAAAGTTAGTAAAGTTAGCGTAGATAAGTGATTATCTATGACACAAGTAACCAAGAATCATCTGAAAGTGAATCTTTCATCTGATTGGAAGTATCATCGCTGATACAGAAAATCAGAAAAACAACCTTTACTTCGTAGAAGTAAATTGGTTAAGTTAGAAAGGGCGCACGGTGGATGCCTTGGCACTAGGAGCCGAAGAAGGACGGGACTAACACCGATATGCTTTGGGGAGCTGTACGTAAGCGTTGATCCAGAGATTTCCGAATGGGGGAACCCACTATCTTTAGTCGGATAGTATCCTTACGTGAATACATAGCGTAAGGAAGGCAGACCCAGGGAACTGAAACATCTAAGTACCTGGAGGAAGAGAAAGAAAAATCGATTTCCTGAGTAGCGGCGAGCGAAACGGAAAGAGCCCAAACCAAGAAGCTTGCTTCTTGGGGTTGTAGGACACTCTATACGGAGTTACAAAAGAAAGTTATAAATGAAGCGGTCTGGAAAGGCCCGCCAAAGACGGTAACAGCCCGGTAGTTGAAATGGCTTTCCCTCCAGAGTGGATCCTGAGTACGGCGGAACACGTGAAATTCCGTCGGAATCCGGGAGGACCATCTCCCAAGGCTAAATACTCCCTAGTGACCGATAGTGAACCAGTACCGTGAGGGAAAGGTGAAAAGCACCCCGGAAGGGGAGTGAAACAGTTCCTGAAACCGTGTGCCTACAAGTAGTTAGAGCCCGTTAATGGGTGATAGCGTGCCTTTTGTAGAATGAACCGGCGAGTTACGATTTGTTGCAAGGTTAAGCGGAAAAAGCGGAGCCGTAGCGAAAGCGAGTCTGAATAGGGCGCATAAGTAACAGGTCGTAGACCCGAAACCAGGTGATCTACCCATGTCCAGGATGAAGGTAAGGTAATACTTACTGGAGGTCCGAACCCACGCACGTTGAAAAGTGCGGGGATGAGGTGTGGGTAGCGGAGAAATTCCAATCGAACTTGGAGATAGCTGGTTCTCTCCGAAATAGCTTTAGGGCTAGCCTCGAGGTAAAGAGTCATGGAGGTAGAGCACTGTTTGGACTAGGGGCCCTTCTCGGGTTACCGAATTCAGATAAACTCCGAATGCCATGTACTTATACTCGGGAGTCAGACTGCGAGTGATAAGATCCGTAGTCGAAAGGGAAACAGCCCAGACCACCAGTTAAGGTCCCCAAATATATGTTAAGTGGAAAAGGATGTGGGGTTGCTTAGACAACCAGGATGTTGGCTTAGAAGCAGCCACCATTGAAAGAGTGCGTAATAGCTCACTGGTCGAGTGACCCCGCGCCGAAAATGTACCGGGGCTAAACATATTACCGAAACTGTGGATGAACCTCTTTAGAGGTTCGTGGTAGGAGAGCGTTCTAAGGGCGGTGAAGTCAGACCGGAAGGACTGGTGGAGCGCTTAGAAGTGAGAATGCCGGTATGAGTAGCGAAAGAAGGGTGAGAATCCCTTCCACCGAATATCTAAGGTTTCCTGAGGAAGGCTCGTCCGCTCAGGGTTAGTCGGGACCTAAGCCGAGGCCGATAGGCGTAGGCGATGGACAACAGGTAGAGATTCCTGTACCAGTGCTAATTGTTTAACCGATGGGGTGACACAGAAGGATAGGGAATCGCACGAATGGAAATGTGCGTCCAAGCAGTGAGTGTGAGAAGTAGGCAAATCCGCTTCTTGCGAAGCATGAGCTGTGATGGGGAAGGAAATTAAGTACGGAAGTTCCTGATTTCACGCTGTCAAGAAAAGCCTCTAGGAAGAGTAGTACTGCCCGTACCGCAAACCGACACAGGTAGATGAGGAGAGAATCCTAAGGTGAGCGAGAGAACTCTCGTTAAGGAACTCGGCAAAATGACCCCGTAACTTCGGGAGAAGGGGTGCTCTATTAGGGTGCAAGCCCGAGAGAGCCGCAGTGAATAGGCCCAGGCGACTGTTTAGCAAAAACACAGGTC